>NZ_JACYNU010000013.1:0-73189 GCF_014839455.1 Microbacterium sp. CFBP 8801
TGCCCGAGAGCACATAGACCGTGATCAGGATGGGGCGCGGACGGATGCCGGCGAGGCGGCTCGCGTCGGGGTTCACACCGATCGACTCGATCATGAGTCCCAAAGCGGTCCGGCGCATGATCACGGCCACGATGACGACGATGACGATCGCCGCGACGAAGCTGATCGGCAGGCCCAACACTTGGCCGTTGGAGATCTGCTGGAACGGCTGGTTCTGCGAGTTGGTGTTCTGTCCACCGGTGATCACGCGGGCGATACCGCGAGCGGCGAGCATCATCACGAGGGTGCTGATGAACGGCTGCAGACCCACGACCGAGACCAGCAGGCCGTTCACGAGACCGAGCACCGCGCCGAGCAGCAGGGCGAGGCCGATCGCCATGAACATGGCACCGATCGACGTCGACGCGTTGAGCGACCGCAGCAGCTCCATGGCGGCGGCGCCACCGACGGCCATGATCGAGCCGACCGAGAGGTCGATGCCCTTGGTGGCGATGACGAAGGTCATGCCGAGGGCGATCATGATGATCGGCGCCGAGATCCGCAGGATGTCGAGCAGGTTGCCCGAGAGCTGCTGGGTCGTCGGGTTGATGCCGACGGCGAGGTAGGTCGGATCCTTGATGACGTTGAGCGACAGCAGCAGGACGATACCGATGACGCCCCAGAACCACGGGGTGCGCAGCAGCGACTTGAGAACGGACATCAGTGGGTTTCTCCCTCGGTGAGGGCCGCGGTCTGGGCCTCCGCCTCTTCTTCGGTTTCTGCCGCGATGATCGACACGACGCGCTCCGCCGTGACGTCGGGGCCGTTGACGATCTCGCCGACCTTCTCGTGGTCCTTCATGATCACGATGCGCTCGGACAGGCGAACGACCTCTTCGAGCTCGGACGAGATGAAGACGACGCTCATCCCCGCCTCGGCAAGCTCCGCGACGGTCTCTTGGATGTCGGCCTTGGCGCCGACATCGATGCCGCGCGTGGGCTCGTCGAGCAGCAGGAGTTCGGGGTCGGTCGCCAGCCAGCGGCCGAGGAGGACCTTCTGCTGGTTTCCCCCCGAGAGCAGGCGGATCGGACGGTTGGGGTCGTTCGGCCGGACGCTGAACCGCTCCATGTAGGTCGAGACCAGCTGGTCGACCTCTTTGGCGGGGATGCGACGCAACCAGCCACGCTTCGCCTGCAGAGCGAGCATGATGTTCTCGCGGATGCTCAGGTCGCCGATGATGCCGTCGTCGCGACGGTTCTCGGTCGAGTAGGCGATGTGGTTGCCCAGGCCCGAGACGGGCGAGTTGACGGTGACTTTCTTGCCCTTGAGGCGCACGGTGCCGGAGTCGGAACGGTCGGCGCCGGCGATGAGGCGGGCGAGTTCGGTGCGACCGGAGCCGAGCAGGCCGGCGAAGCCGACCACCTCGCCCTTGTGGATCTCGATGTCGGTGGGGGAGAGCGCCCCGGCGCGACCGATGCCCTCGGCGGCGTACACGGGGGTCTCGCTGCGGTCACGGGCGTCGACCTGCCGGTTGGAGCCGAGGGCGCGCAGCGTCTCGATGTCCTTACCGATCATCTTCGAGATGAGCTGGGTGCGGTCGAGGTCGCGGGTCAGGTACTCGCCCACGAAACCGCCGTTACGGAGCACCGTGATGCGGTCGCTGATCGCGTACACCTGATCGAGGAAGTGCGAGACGAAGAGGATGGCGACGCCCTGGTCGCGCAGGCGACGCATGACGGTGAAGAGCACCTCGACCTCGGCGGCATCCAGGCTCGAGGTCGGCTCGTCGAGGATGAGCACCTTCGAATCGGTGACCATCGCGCGGCTGATGGCGACGAGCTGCTGCAGGGCGATCGAGATCGACGACAGCGGAGCACGGGAGTCGAGGTGGCCGAGACCCATACCGGTCAGCGCCTCCTTGGCGCGAGCGTGCGTGGCGCGCCAGTTGATGCCGAACGGCCCGCGGATCTCGTGGCCCAGCATGACGTTCTCACCGATGGTGAGGTTGGTGCAGAGGTTGACCTCTTGGTAGACGGTCGAGATGCCGGCCGCCTGCGCCGAGGCGGTGCCTGTGAGGCGCCGCTCCTCGCCGAAGATCAGGATCGACCCGGAGTCGATCTGGTAGACGCCGGTCAGCGCCTTGATCAGGGTGGACTTTCCCGCCCCGTTCTCACCCATGAGGGTGTGGACCTCTCCCGGCAGCAGTCGGAAGTTGACTTCGTCGAGGGCTTTGACGCCGGGGAATGTGATCGATGCGCCGCGGACTTCGACGATCGGTAGGGATTCTGCCATCGCTGACGAACTTCCTCGCTGGTACGGAGCGGGTGGGGAATGCGGAGCGGGGGCAGCCCGGCGGGCCGCCCCCACTCCTGAAGTGGTGCTGTCGAGCGGGTGGGACGGGGCTTAGAAGCCCAGGCCCTCGGACAGCGCGGTGTCGGCCGCGGCGGGCGAGTCGAAGGTCGCGCTCTTGACGATGATGGTCTTTTCGACCGTCTCGCCGGCGAGGGCCTTCTTGGCAGCGTCGACGGCGGTGTCACCGAAGAACGGGTTGTACTGGGCGACGAAGCTCAGCTGACCGGCGGACAGGGCCTCGAGCGCACCCTTGGTGCCGTCGATGGTGGCAATCTTCACGTCGGTGCCGGGGGTCAGACCCGCGGCGGAGACGGCCTGAGCTGCACCGATACCCATTTCGTCGTTCTGAGCGAAAATGAACTGGATGTCGTTGTTGTTGGCCTTCAGAACGGTCTCGACGACCGACTTGCCTTCGTCGGTCTTCCAGTTGGCGGTCTGAGCGCCGACCTTGGTGAAGCCGGTGGCGCTGGAGACCTCGGAGTCGAAGCCCTCGTTGCGCTCGTTGACGACCGAGAGGCCGGGGACGCCCTCGAGGACGAAGTAGTTCGCGCCGGTCGGGAAGGCGGAGACCGCCCACGAGCCCACCGATGCCGCGACCTGCTTGTTGTCGGGGGCGATACGCGTGACGTACAGGTCGTCGGACGCGTCGACACCACGGTCGAGGAGCACGACGGGGATCTCGGCCTCTTTCGCGAGCTCGAGGGCGGAATCCCAACCCGAGGCCTCGGTGGCCGTCAGCAGGATGACGTCGACCTCGTCGTTGACGAAGGTCGTGAAGGCGTCGAGCTGCGACTTCTGGTCGCTCGGGCTGGCGGCCGGGGCGTACTTGAGGTCGAAGCCGGCGTCCGCCGAGAAGGCGTCCTTCACGGCCTGCTCGTTGGCGTTGCGCCATCCACCCTCGGGACCGACGGCGACGAAACCGACGGTCGTGACGTCGCCTTCGCTGCTCGCGTCGCTGCCTGCATCCGCACCGCCGGCACAGCCCGCCAGGCTGAGCACAACCGCACCCGCACCGAACAGACCGACGACGCCTCGCATGCGCTTCGAAATGGACATAGGTTCTCCTCCTTGAGATCTCTCCAGCATTCGGGTTGGAGAGGAATGTCGTGCAGCTGTGTGGCAGCACTCTCTTGCAAGGTCCAGTGTGTGCGCTAACAATCGCGAATGCAAGTGAGATTTCGGCGAAATCAGCCCCCGAACATCACGAATCGATCACGACGTGACGGGTGCGCGTATCCCCCGCCGCGGTTCGCCGATTCAGCGCGGCGTGACCGCCTGCGTCGATTCGCGGACGATGAGGTTCGGCTGGATCATGTCATGGCTGGGCTCGATGTCGCCTTCGATTGCAGCGATGATCTGCTGCAGCGCAAGCTTGCCGAGCGCCGCGAAGTCCTGCCGCACCGTGGTGAGCGGCGGGAGGAAATGGCGCGCATCCGACAGATCGTCGAAGCCGACGACGCTGACGTCATCCGGCACCCGAAGCCCGCGACTATGCAGCCCGTGCACGACGCCGAGGGCGATCTGGTCGTTGGCGGCGAAGACGGCGGTCGTCTCTCCCAGATCGAATGACCGCCCGAACTCGAACCCGAAATCCGAGGTCCAGTCACCGATGACGTAAGGCCCCTCCGGCAGGCCCGCCTCCGCCAACGACTTCCTCCACCCCTGCACACGCTCACGGGCGTCGAGCCAGTCCAACGGGCCGGCCAGGTGCGCGATGGTGCGATGCCCGAGCCCCACCAGGTGATCGACGGCGAGACGGGCACCCGCGCGCTGGTCGACGCCGACCGTGTGCCACGATTCGTCCGCCTCGGCCTTGATGACGATCGTGGGCAGTCCCGTGGCTTGCTGGCGGAGCAGGTCGAGAGACGACTCGCGCGGAGCGATGACGCAGAGGGCATCGACCCCCTGAGTGACGAGTTCCACGACACCGGAGTCCATCTGCGACGCGTCGTCGTCGCCGATCGAGAAGGCACTCACGGCGTAGCCCACCTCGCGGGCGGCGATCTCGAGCGCGCGCAAGGTGCTGTTCGGACCGTTTTGAACGGGGCCGTCGATGAGCACGCCGATGCGACGTGCACGCCGAGTGGCAAGGGCACGAGCGATCGAACTCGGCGTGTAGTTCATCTCGTCGATCGCCTGCAGCACACGCGTGCGGGTGGTTTCCCGGATGTTCGGGTGGGCGTTCAGGACGCGGGACACCGTCATATGCGACACACCGGCGCGGCGGGCGACGTCATAGATGCTGGGCCGCTGCCACCCGCGACTCGAGGATTGGGGCATGGTGTTCTTCCGATCCCGACGTCGTGATCATGGCGCCCGCCGACCACTCTGAAGAAGGCGGCGCACCGCGGAGCCCATCGAGAGAGATAGCGATCACAAAGATATTACGCGCCGAGTGCGCCGGGATTGTTGTGCGACCCTCAGAATTGCGCCGGCTTTTTCGGGTGCGGCTCGACGCGACGGTGACGAGACGGAACGAGAGAGCGAGGCGAGGGGATCACGGTCGTGCGCGCCGACGGGCCACGAGCAGAACGACTCCGGCGATCAGGAGGAGCGCGGCACCGCCGATGAGCCACCAGACCGGCTCGACGCCCGTGAGGGCCAGCCACCCGACGTCGGGCACCTCCGAGGGGGACGGAGACGGCACGCCGTCGACGGGCGTGGGTGAAACCGGAGGACTCGGCATCGGCGTGGGAAGGGGGGTGATGTCGACATCGATGTTCACACCGCCGTCGCCCGTGGACGCCGCGGCGGGAGCGAGGATCATGACGAACTCCCTGTGGAGGACCCGCCCGAGCCCAGGCGGCGCGCGCGACGGGACACCTCCTCGGGCGTCGGGGACGACGGCACCGGAGAGCCGAACCCGTCGTCCGCGCCGCCTACGGGAGGATCTGACGACGCTGCGCCGTGGCTCGCCGCCGCGCGTCCCTCTTCGCGCGCGCGGTCGAGAGCGGTCGCGAAACGGCGACGTCTCCAGAAGAGCGCCGCGACGATGAACCCGATTCCGAGAAGAACGAGCGCCTGCGGAACGGGGATGGCCCAGAGCGGAGCAGATGCCGACCCGGGCGAGACGGCGACGGGGTTGTGCCCGAGATCGCGTGCCGTGGGAGCGAGATCGACGGATCCCGGGACGAAGACCGTGGGCCAGACGTCGCTGACTGCCACCGCGAACGTGCGCGACTCCCCCGGCAACAGTTCCTGGCGCGGTGCTCCTTCGACGGGGAAGACCGCCGATCCCGTGCCCGCCCCCACGGTCCCGCCCAGCTGCAGACTGGCGTTCCCGGTGTTCGAAACCGTGAACGTGGTGCGGGCCGAGCCTGGACGGAACGGATTCCACGTCATGTCGTACGCCGAGTCAACGCCCGTCACGGAGAAGGACGGCACGATGTCTCCGGTGACACGCGTCATCAGCCGGAAGCCCACGCGACTCTCCACGCCCACCTCGGAGCCACTCGCGTCCGTCCCCGCCGAGGTGACGGACGCGGCGATACCCGCAGCGTGATCGCCCGGGATGGCCCCCTCGGGCACGGTAGTCGTGAAGGGGACGACGACGGTGGCGTTCGGCCCGACCGTGACCGTGTCGGGCAGATCGATCCACAGTCCCGCGCCGACGGACTCACGGTCGGAGGGCAACATCGTGAACCGTCCGTTCGCCGTGTAGTAGCCGTCGGCCGCCGAGAGCGCGAAAACCACTTCGGTTCGGCTCAGGTTTCGCACCGCCAGGTAATCCTCGCGCGAAGCGCCGGGATCCAACTGCTGCTCGATGACACCCCGGTCGTCCGGGCCCGACTGATCGGCAGGGGTGACCGACCATGTGATGTCGGCACCAGCATCCGCCTGCGCGGCGAGGGGGAGAAGCAGAACAGGAGCGACGAGCGCGGCCAGGGCAGCCGTCACACGCACGAGAAGAGGGATTTTCCAGAACATGACGCCGAGTCACCACCCCGGAGTTTCTTTGAAGACGGTCGACATGTGTCGCTGTGCACGAAGTTCGGGGCCGAGTCCAGCGAGGACCCGGCCCCTCTGTTCGTCAAGTTACTGCTGTTCCGGGGGGACCGCGTCCTCGAACAGCGACAGGGTCAGCGTCGACGAGTACGCGCCCGGCGTGACACCGGCATCGGTCTTCAACACCAGGGCGGCGTCGGCGGTCCACGAAGACTCTCCGCCCCCCTTGACGGCGGCCGACTCGAGTGCGGTGTACAGCAGCTCCTTGTCGACGAGGCCGACCGCATCGGCGCCGGTGTCCTCGGAGGTCTTGACTTCTTCACCCTCGGCCACGAGACCGGTGTCACCGCCATCGACGATGTTGGGGATCCAGCCGAGGTGGGAGGGGGAGATGGTGGCGCCGCCCGGGCCGGTGAAGGCCGAGGCCTGACCGACCACGTACCAGAATCGGTCCGCCGGGATGTCGGCGACGTCGCGGGTGTCGGTGACGGTGACGGTTGGCAGGGCGCCGTCGAACTGGCGCACCTGGGCGTCGCCGGACGGGGACTCCGTCAGCGTGGACGACGTGCCGGCGACGGTCAGGCTCAGGCTGCCCGGACCCACGACAGGCGCGATCTGCACGTTGACGTCGACGTCCTGGTCTCCGACCTCGGCGGCGAACGCGGCACCAGCCGTGCCCACGAGCATCAGGCCACCGGCAGCAGCCACGGCGATACGAGCCGCGGCACCCTTGGAAAACTTCATTGTGTACTCCGATTCTTCGTTCGACACCGACGTCGAACGACTAGCAAGCTCACCGGACGCTCCGGTCGTCACGGGAAGGATCCGGGACATCCTCCGCCCCGCGACATCCTGAATGTTAGCGAGAACACTGTCCGAAGACAAGTGTTTTGATGGCGGTCGAGAAATCGAGATCAAGGGTCCCGCGACGGAGGGCGCGCGTTCGAACCGTGACCCCTCTTCTGGCCACAGCGGTGGTCTCCCGACTCGCGGACTGCTCGGGAAGCCTCGGGCGCCCGCGGGCGACCCGATCGAATCGGGCCACCCGCCAGCGGCGCAGAATCAGCCGCAGCTGCCCCGGGGGGTCGGCACAGCGAGCGTCGTCACGCGGGCCTTCGTGCCGCTGGCGACCGCGTCGATCGACATCGTGCCGGCGTCGACCGATGTCGCGCGCGTCGAGAACGTCGCCGACGCGGTCTTGCCCGCCGCGACGGTCATCTTCTTGCTGCCGAAGGCACCGGCGACCGTGACATCGGCGGCGACGGAGTCGGCGTTGATCACCGTGACGACCTGCGTCACCTTGCCGGCGACACAGCGGTTCGCCACGGCGGCGGACAGGTCGAGACCCAGTGACAGCGCCTCGGACGACGAAGCGGTGACACGGCCGTCGGCGTACCCGTCGTAGCGAACCGTCACCGAGCGCACCGTGGCCGGCACCTCGACGGAGGCGGATCGCTGGTTCAGCTTCACCGTCTGCGTCCACCCTTCGCCCGAGAAGGTCACGGTGCCCGCGACGTCGCCCCGGTCGGCGGCGGCGACGACGGCGGTGGCCGTTCGCCCCTCGCTCGTGAGCGTCGTGGTCGAGGCGACCGCCTTGACCGATGTCCAGTCGCGCATGGCGGCGAGGACCGACTGGTTCACGCTCACGAACGAACCGTGGCGTGGGCTGGCGGGCAGGCCGCCGACCGGGCGGACGTTCCAGTCGGCACGACGTGACAAGCGGTCGTTCTGCGAGCTGCTCGCGATCGCGGCGCCGGTGGTGACGAAGGCGCGGTACCCGCCCGCACCGAAGTTGTCGACGAGGAAGGCGTATCCGTCGCCTCCGGCATTGTTCGGGTCACCCTCGTTGAGCTTGACGATCTGCGGCCCCTCACCCACCTCGTTCGTCTCGAGGCGCGTCATGTTGGTGTCCGTCAGTTGCCACGTCGTCTCGGGATCAGCGTTCCAGTCGGACCTCGTCGTCGGCGCGGTCAGCACCTTCGACCGCTCGAGGAAGATGTCCTTGCCCGCCTCGAGGCCGTCGGCCGCACCGCCCTCCTCGTTCTTGGTGAAGCGGTAGTAGTAGTCGCCGATCTTCTGCACGGTCGAGTCGATGCGTGCGAAGCCGGTGTTCTGCCACTCGGCGGGTGGGTAGGTGAAGGTTTTGAAGTCGCGCGTGAGCACCGAGAACACGCGGGCGTGCAGGTTGTCGGTGTTCGTCTTGGCCGCGCTGTTGTACAGACGCGACGAGAAGTGCACGACGTACGACTGCAGCGCGTCGTCCCAGTACGCCTCCGGCGCCCAGGTCATGCCCGCCTCGGGCTGGTTGATGGTAATGCCCTCGTTGGCGCCGTTCGTGCGGGCCCAGGTGACCAGGTCAGTCGATTCCCAGACCTCGATCTTGAGCGACCCGTTCGACTGCGCCGGGCCCCAGCCCGTGCCGCAGCTGATGCACAGGTCGGTGGCGACCATGTAGTACTTGTCGCCGTCCTTGGACCGCAGGATGTACGGGTCGCGAAGACCCTTCGTGTCGGTCGTCGAGGTGATGACGGGCCGGCCCGAGTTCACCGGCGAGAACGAGAAGAAGTCGTTGCCCGACGTCGCCGCCTGGTAAATCTTCTCGTCACCGTCGGATTTGAAGTACGCCGCTGCGTATCCGGCATCCGGAGCCCAGCGTCCCTTCTCGGCGACCGTGATGTCGAAGGTCTTCTGCGCGGACTGCCCGTTCAGGGTGGCCGTCGCCGTCAGCGTGACCTTCGCGTCTCCCGCGCCGTACGCGGGGCGTGCGACGACACCGCCGCGACGGTACGGGTCGGAGGCGCCGACGGCCGGAGTGACGTACGCGGCCGAGGTCGAGGTGACCAGGGCGGGGTTCGACGAGGTCCAGCTGATCGCGGCGCCGTTGACGGAGCCCTTCGTCGCCAGCGGCAGGTTCTCGGTCGTGCGGGATGCCAGGGAGATGGCATCCAGATCGGTGGCGACGTCGGGGGCGATGACGGTGACGTCGAAGGTCAGGGTGCCGAGCGAGCTCGTCGCCATGAGGGTCACTGGGGTGTTGGCGCTGATCGATCGCGAGACGACACCGGTGGTCGACACGACGGCGGGGTCGGACGACGCCCAGGTCAAGGCGACGCCGTTCACGGACGCGGCGAGGTTGAGGTTGCTCGAGACGCTGTCGAGCGAGGTGTTCGAGCGCAGCATGTTCGTCGCGACGTCGCCGCGCAGGAGCGCCGAGGTGGTCGACGACTTCTGCGATGCCGTGGGCATGCTCGACCCGACCTGCTCGGAGGTGAGCGCCGCGTCCCAGAACTTGACGTCAGTGACGTCGGCGCGCAGCAGCGAATCGCCCTGGTAGAGCGACCGGCCGAGGTAGCCGAGCACGGTGCCCGTGGGGATGATCGAGCTGAGCGAATTGGCGTGCGTGAGGGTCGAGATGACGCTGCCGTCGCGGTACAGCGTCAACGTGTTGCCACTGCCGACCATCGTCAGGGTCGTGAACCCCGGGTTGAGCCCGCCGCCGGCGGGCATGCGCGTCTCGCCGTTGCTGCTGCCGCTCTTGACGCGGATGGCGGCGAGCGCCTGGTCGGTGTAACCGCCCTGCGCCGAGCGCGGGCTGAGGAAGATGTGGTTGCCGAGCTGCGTGGTGTTCCACGGTCCGATGCCGTCGCCGATGACCCAGCCGAAGTGGTTCGCCGCCGACTGCGCGGCGACCGTGTACTCGACGGTGAAGTCGTTGTCGCTGCCGGTGACCAGGCCCTTCGGAAGCGCCGCGTAGCCGTCGGCCTTGAAGCGCAGCACGGCATCGCCCTCGGCGTCGGCGAACGACGCGTCGGTGAACCCGGTGAGCGAGGCGTTGCGGTTGTTGCCCGACACGTCGAGAAGCGACGTGCCCGAGTGCGACATGTCGTAGTGCGCGGTGGGCGCCGGCACATCGGCGGCGTGAGCGGCGGGCGCGACCATGCTCATCGTCGAGACGACGAGCACGCCGGTCAGAGACGCAACCAGCGCCTTCGACACGCGACGCGAACGAGCGGCTCGGGGAGGGCGAGTGACCTGTGATCTCATCTTCGAGACCTTTCTCTTGGCGCTGTACGCGCAGCTTCGACGGTGGGGACCGAAGCGAAGCGGTGGGGTGCTGCGTCACCGCGGCGACGCGTGGGTCGCCCCCGGGAAGGACGACCTCGAAAAACGTTCGTGCGCTCCCGTCGGACGAGACGACGGATGCCGATTGTGGTGCTCACGTTAGCGGTACCACTCGCGCGGGGCAATCCTTCATCGGCGTCGCGATCCGCACGCTCCACCTCGGTGGAGATCGGCTCCGCCCGAGGCCCGTACCGCCATCACGAAGGCGACGTGGCAGGCGGAGTCCGACGTCACCGCCAGCATCTCCAGTGGTCAGTGGCACAAGTACGACCTCGTCTACGACGGCAAGACGCTGCGCATATACATCGACGGGGTGAAGGTCGGTGAGAATCTCGCCCCGAACGCGTCGGTGAGCGAGCTCGGCACCAACCTCGCGGGATACCTCGGCAGGTCGCTCTACGGCACGGATGAGTACTTCCGGGGCTGCTACGACAACGTCCGGGTGTACAACCGACCCGAACATCGCGGTGTTCGGCGACACGTACTCCATCTACGCAACGTCCGACGGCTTCCCCGGCTGGGTGGCAAGGAGTTCTGCGTCTGGAAGTCGAAGAACTCGACGGACTGGACGCGGGCAACGGCTCCCCCGTCATGACGGAGCTGTCCGACACCATGCACGCGCAGCTGCGGCTGAGGTCTGATGCGCCTCACCGGTGGGTGAGGAGGGTGGGCCCCGGCTTCGGCCGGGGCCCACTTGTCGTCTCTCAGGAAAACCACTTGTTACCGAGAACAAAGCGGGGCTAGCGTAGATGAGATCTCACCCAGACCCACCGACCAGGGTTCCTCCGAACCCGCGAAGGAGCCGTCGGCGTCGACGGCTTAGAGAAGGATTCCCGATGACTCGTCGTCAGATGCTCTCCGTCCTCGCCAGAGGGCTGCTCGTCACCTCCGCCGTCGCGCCGATGGGACTGGTCGCCTGGGAGCAGGCCGATTTCGAGAGCAGTGCCGTCTTCCAGATGGATGCCTCCGAGCCCGACACCCTGTTCATCAACGGGCGCGCGTTCATTCTGGAGTGACACCGCCGCGGGCGATCCGGCCCGTCGCGCGATCGCCGGCCCCGTGGTGGAGTGGATCGGCATCCCGGGTCCCACCCGCGCACGATCAGCTCCCACGGTCTCGCGGGTGCTCACGGGCGCGGCGAAGGTGAGCACGTCGAAGCGCGAGGCCGTCGAGGCGGCCATCGCGGCCCTCGACTTCCGCCCCAGTGCCGCCGCCCGGGTGCTGGCGTCGCGCAAGGCCCAGGTCATCGCGGTCATCGCCGGAGACACGTCGCAGTACGGCTACGCCGAGACGATCCGCGGTATCGAAGAGGCCGCCCGCGCCGAGGACTACACGGTCATGATCACCGTCGTCGAGAGCACCGACGAGGGCGAGATCGACCGGGCGATCGCCGCCACTCTGGCCCAGCCGCTCGCGGGCGTCTGCGTGCTTAAGTTCGACCCGCCCGGTGTCGCCGCCCTGCACCGCATCCCGGTGTCGTTGCCGCTGGTCGCGCTGTCGGGGGTGCGCGAGTCGGGTCTGCGGCAGGCGGTGCTCGACGAGTCGCGCGCGGCCGAAGAGCTCACCGACCACCTGCTCGATCTGGGGCACGCCACCGTGCACCACGTGCGCGTGCCGCCGTCGCGCCGCGAAGACGGGCGCACGACCGGGTGGCGACGAGCCCTCAAACGTCGCGGTGCGGTCATCCCCGCGCTCAGCGACGCGACCTGGGACCCGCGGTCCGGGATCGAGATCGGTCGGCGGCTCGCCGAGGATCCCTCGGTCACCGCCGTGTTCTGCGGCAACGACGAGATCGCCATGGGCGTGATCCGCGGGATCGTCGCCGCCGGTCGGCGTGTGCCCGACGACATCTCGGTCGCCGGTTTCGACGACCACCCTCTCGCGGCGCTCTGGACGCCGCCGCTGACCACGGTCGATCAGGACTTCGCGGGCCTCGGCCGCCGCGGCCTGCAACTGCTGCTCAACGAGATCGCCGGCGAGACCGGGCGCCGCTTCTCGTCGGAGCGCCCGCAGCTCGTCGTGCGCGAGAGCACCGCACCGCCGCCGGCTGACGCGGCGGTGCGACGCATCGGCTGACGTCTCCTCCCACCGCGGGATCCGGGAGGTCCGCCGATGCGCCCCCGACAACGACCGCGTCCCGAGCGCGTCAGTCGGCGTAGGTCGCCAGGCGCATCGTCGCGGTGGCGCTGTGCGCGGCCATGCCCTCGGAGTCGGAGATCACCTGTACCGCCTCGGCCAGCTGCGGGGTCGCCTCGCGGGTGATGCGCTGGTAGGTGAGCGGCCTCACGAAGCGCGAGACCGAGAGCCCCGCGCTGTGCTTGGCGCCACCGGCCGTCGGCAGCACGTGATTGGTGCCGGCCATGCCCTTGTCGGAGTAGGCGACCGTGCTCCAGGGCCCGAGGAAGATCGACCCGTAGTTGCGGAGGCGGTCGTGGTACCAGGCGTCGTCGGTCGAGATGACCTCCAGGTGCTCGGGGGCGAGGTCGTCCATCAGCACGACCGCGGTCTCGCGGTCGGCGGCGACCGTGACCGTGCCGGAGTCGCGCCAGGCGGGACCGGCGATGGGCTCGGTCGCCAGGGTGCTGAGCTGACGTTCGACGGCGGCGATGACCGCGCGTCCGTGCGCGTCGGAGGTGGTGACGAGCGCGGCCGGGGAGTTCGGGCCGTGCTCGGCCTGCCCGAGCAGGTCGGCGGCGACGATCTCGGGGTCGGCGCTGTCGTCGGAGAGCACCGCCACCTCGGAGGGGCCGGCGAGCAGGTCGATGGCCACGGTGCCGAAGAGCTGCCGCTTGGCCTCGGCGACGTACGCGTTGCCGGCGCCGACGAGCATGTCGACGGGCAGGTCGCCGAGCAGCCCGAAGGCCATCGCGGCGAGCGCCTGCACGCCCCCGAGCACGAAGACGCGGTCGACGCCGGACAGGTGGGCGGCGTAGACGACCGCGTCGTTCGCCCCGCCGTCGGGCTGCGGCGGGGTGCAGGCGATCACGGTGGGAACGCCCGCCGCCTTGGCGACGCCGACGGTCATGAAGGCGCTGGCGGTGAGGGGGAAGCGTCCGGCGGGCAGGTAGGCGCCGACGCGCGAGACGGGGACGTATCGCGCCCCCGTGACGAGACCGGGGAGCAGTTCGGTCTCGAAGTCCGTGAGGTGGCTCCGCTGCTCGGCGGCGAAGGCGCGCGTGCGCTCCGAGCCCAGCTCGATGGCCGCGCGCAGATCGGGCGCGAGGCGGTCACCGCTGGTCGTGATCTGCTCCTCCGACAGTTCGATGTCGCCGCCGGCGTAGCGGTCGAGCGAGCGGGCGTAGTCGAGCACGGCGTCGAGACCGCGGCTCTGGATGTCGGACAGCATTGCCGACACCGTCTCGATCACGGCGGGATCCCGCTGGGCCGCGGGCGCATCGATCAGCGGGGTCTTGAGGTGGTGGAAGGAACCGTTGAGGCGCTCCAGAAGCGCGGGCGTGAACTGCATACGGGAACGCTAGGGTCTCGGCATCCTCCCCCACAAGAACGATAGGAACGATGGATGCCATAGGCTTTACCATTGGATTGTGACGATCACCCAGCTGACGGCCTTCCTCGCGGCCCTCGAGACCGGGTCGTTCCCCGCCGCCGCCGTCGAGCTCGACACCACGCAGGCCTCGGTCTCGGAGCTCGTGGCCCGGCTGGAACGCGAACTGGGCGTGCGGCTGTTCACCCGCGGCGGGCGCCGGCTCGCTCCCACCGAGTCNCGTGGCCCGGCTGGAACGCGAACTGGGCGTGCGGCTGTTCACCCGCGGCGGTCGCCGGCTCGCTCCCACCGAGTCGGCCCTCGCCCTGCGCGAGCATGCCGAGCAGGCCGTCGCGGCGATCCGGAGCGGCATCGACACCATGCGCGCCCGCAACGCGCTCGAGGGCGGCACGTGCACGTTCGGGGTGCTCCGAAACGCCGCGTACTACGACCTCTCCGACCTCGTGCAGCGCTTCCACCAGCGGCATCCGGGGGTCACCGTGCGGTTGGTGGGGATCAACTCGGCGCTGGTGGCGCGCTCGATCGCCGCCGGCGAGATCGAGGCGGGACTCTTGGTGCTACCGGTCGATGAGACGGGGCTGACGATCACCCCGCTCTTCCGCGACGAGGTGCTCTACGCCTCGGGGCGCACCGATGCGCCGACGAAGCCGGTCACGACGACGCAGCTCGCCGACGCGAAGCTCGTGCTCTACGACGCCTACGCCGGATGGAGCGACCCGACGCGGCGGCAACTGCGCGAACGCGCGCGCCTCGAGGGACGCACGATCGACCCGGCGATCGAGGTCGAGAACGTCGAGACCGCGCTCGGGTTGGTCGCGGCCGGTGCCGCCGACACGATCGTGTCGCGCACGATCGCCGAGTCGGCGGGCTTCCCCACCGGCATCACGCTCACGCCGTTCGCCGAACCGCTGTACGACACGATCGCCCTCGCGCAGCGCGAGGGGGCGTACCTCTCACCCGGGGCGCGGCGCATGGCCGACCTCGCCCAGCAGATGCTCCGGGCGAAGCTGGACGCCCATCCCGGGCGCGCGGCCGTGGAGTAGGGCGTCAGAAGTAGAGCTCCGGCCGCCGGTCCCCGAAGAGATCGTTGTGCGGCGGCAGGGATTTGTCGGACGGATGCCGTACCCGCAGCGTCTCGACCACGATGCCCGCGCCGCCCGTCGGGCTGTTCGCGATCCATCCGTCGTCGTCGATGATCGCGGTCCCACCCGTCCACGCGACGCCGCGCTCGGCCCCGTGGCGGTCGGCGACGATCGTTGCGAGGCGTGAGGACCGGGCGGCGGCCATCGCCTGGATGGTCTCGGGGGCGTGTTCGCCCGCGGGCCGCGGCACGAGGGGCCAGCACACCGGCAGCGCCAGGACCTCGGCGCCGGCGAGCGCGAGCCGACGCGGCACCTCGGGGAACTCGTTGTCGTAGCAGAGGGCGACGCCGAGACGCCCGACCGGGGTGTCGAAGACGGCGCCCGCCGTGTCACCGCGCGTGAAGAACAGCGACTCCTCGCCCCACAGGTGCGCCTTGCGGTAATCGCCGAGACGGGCGTCGCGGGTCAGCACCGCGGCCGTGTTGTACAGCTCGCCCGCCGCCACCTCTGCGTAGCCGACGACGGCCACGACGCCCTCGGGGAGCACGGCGGCGAGCTCGGCCCACCGCGGATCGTCGCGGTGCAGCGACGACGCCCGCGCCTCGGCGGCCGCGGCGAAGACGTACCCGCTGATCGCGAGCTCGGGCGCGACGATGAGCGCCGCCCCGGCCGCCGCGGCGTCGGCCAGCGACTCGCGCACGGCGACGAGGTTCGCCGCGACCTCTCCGACCCGCACGGGGGGAGAGGTCGCGGCGACCCGGAGTTCGCGCTCCGTGATCAGTCGTCTTCCGTCGCGGTGACCATGACGCCCACGGGGGCGAGGTAGCCGTTGGGGTCGATCATCCAGTCGGCGTCGCGGGCGGCGTCGACGACCTCGGGGGCCCACTCGAGGTACACGCGGTCGTCGCCGGAGTTCACGACGAGCAACTCACCGGCACCCGACTCCCCCGTCTCGATGCACCGGAACGCGCGCCAGGCGCCGGCCGGCACCGAGAACGAGTCGGAGGGCGAGAGTTCGACGGTGGTGGCCGGGTCGCCGTTCAGGGTGACCGCCCAGCGGCCGCTCTTCACCAGCAGCGCCTGGTTCTTGTCGTGGCGGTGACGGAGGAGGCCCTCGTCGGCGGCCGCGCGCACCCACGCCATGTTGAAGGAGTGCGGCTCGTGGATACGGGGAACCTGGCGGCGGTCCTCGGTCATGCCGTAGCCGATCGCGAGACTGAGCTCGGCGGCTCCGCCCGGCAGGCTCGCGCACAGCAGCGCGTTCGAGCTGTAGACCCGGTCACCGGGCTGGATGACCCGCCCGCGCATCTGCTCGACGCTGTAGGTGGTCAGCTCGTCGACGTACTTCTGCTGGATGGGCGTGATGAGGGCGACATCATCGGGCAGTTCATCGCCGGCGACGGTGTCGATGAGCTGGTTGTCGGCGGTCAGGTGCAGACCGTACGACTCCGCCTCCTTGAGCACCGAGGGGCCCCAGATGATGCCGCCGGTGACGTCGCGACCGAGGACGGTCCAGAGGATGCCGTCGTCGGGGCCCTCGTTCGTGAAGCCGCGGAAGATCCACGTCGGGATCGAGATGATGTCGCCGTCGGTGCTGACGTACTCGCCCTGGGTGCCGTCGATACCCCAGCGCAGGCGGAACTCGCCGCCGAGGTTCACGAAGACCTCGGCCGTGAAGTGCAGGTGCAGGTTGTTCGAGATGCCGTTGGGCATGCCGGCGGCGCCGGTGTTGAAGCCGTGCTCCTCGGTGAGGTTGATGATCTGGCCGGCGTTCTGCGAGACCCCGCCACCGATGAACGCGTAGTTCTCCTTGCGGTCGGAGCCGGGCGTCCGGCAGTCGATGAAGGCGGCGCGGTGCGGCGCCCAGTCGCTCTTGCGAATGGTGCGGCGTTCGATCTCGGCCCCGTCGACGACGGTGTCGTGGCTCAGACGATCGGTACTCATGATGTTCTTCCTCCGTTGATTCAGTAGATGTTTCCGAGGGCGAAGGGCTCGTCGCCCCGCGTTCCGGCGATCTGCGCCCGCAGGGCGATGTCATCCCACAGCCGCACTTCCTTGACGAGCGCACCCTGATGGAAGGTGAACTGCGAGATACCGAGCACGTCGACCGGGCGCCCCGTGAGCGGGCCGTAGTTGGCGACGCCGTTGTAGTCGCCGACGAACTTCCACGTGACCGCGACGCGAAGGCCGGCGTACCGCACGTCGTAGTTGGTCTGGATGTCGCGGATCTCGAACCGTCCCGCGGGGAACGACTCGAGGAAGCGCAGCAGCGCCCGTCGGTAGCCTTCGGGCCGGATGACGAGACGATTGCCCACCGTGAGCAGCACGAGGTCGCGGTGGAAGAACGTGTCGACCTTCTGCAGGTCGCGGTCGTTCCAAACGGTCTGGATCATCTCGATGACGCGCTCCACCTCGGAACGGTGGTCGTCGGGGCGGGGGCCCGAGTCGCCGACCGCGACCGGGTCCGCGGGCGCGGGCTCGGTCCAGGTGCCGGTGTAGCCGCGGAACGCCTGCGCACGGGCGAGCTCATCGAGGTCGCTCTGCAGGATCAGCGCACCGGCGAGGGTGTCGCGGACGACCCACTCCTCGACCATGCGCCCCCGGCGGTAGAGGCAGTTCGCGATGGTGCGGCTGTAGTTCGAGGACTGCAGGTGACCCGAGAGAACGAGGTGCGAGCTGAGGAACGCGTCGTCGCCGCGCGCCTCCCAGATGACGTCCTCGGCCTGCCCCGTGCGATCGGGCGTGGCCGAGATACGCATGAGCGTTCCCTCGATGACCTCGTCGCGGGTGTTCGAGGTGCCGTACGCCCCGTGCACGATCGAGTCGGGCTCGTAGTTCTCGCGGATGAAGCTGATCGACCGGTCCACCCAGATGAGGTCGGTCACCTCGCGGATGAAGTCGTCGGGGTCCGCGTACGGCTGGTAGGCGACGGGGTCGAGGGGCACTCGGTTCTCCTTGGGCTGGGGCGCCGATACGGGCGCGACGGGGACGATGTTGGCAGTGTATGCGTATGCACAACGACGACGCAAGGGATCGGGACAGTCCGCGAAGAGACCGATCGCGCGGCCGGAGCCGGCGGCGACGACCGTCAGCGCGAGAGCGCCGCCGCCAGCGTGCGCCGCTCGATGAACGTCGTCTCGAACTCCACGTGCGCGAAGGCGTCGGGGCGATCCTCGATGCGCTCGACCATCAGGCGACCGGCCTCCCGCGCCATCCGCACGAAGTCGTACGCGATCGTGGAGAGCTGAATGATCGGCCAGGATGCCGCGGGCAGATCGTCGAAGCCGATGATCGAGACATCGTCGGGCACGCGGACCCCCGCGCGCCGCGCCGCGTTGAGCGCGCCGTAGGCCACGACGTCGTTGCCGCAGAAGATCAACGTCGGCGGCTCGTCGAGGGCCAGGAGTTCGGCCGTCGCCGCGTCGCCGGATGCCGTGTCGAACGGCCCGAACCGCACCCGTGCGGCGTCGAGCGAGATCCCCCGCGCCCCGAGGGCCGAACGCAGGGCCCGTTCGCGCGACTGGCCGGTGCTGGTGTTCTGCGGGCCCAGAACGGCTCCCATGCGCTCATGGCCGAGCGCGAGCGCGCGATCGACGGCGACCTGGAATCCCGCTTCGGGCGCCACGACGGTGGCATCCGCATCGACGTAGGCGGCCGTGCGATTGAAGTAGACGAAGGGGAGCCCGCGGTCGCGCAGGCGCAGCGGAACGACCGACTCCACGGTCGTCGTCGCCAGGATCACCCCGTCGAGACCGTTCGCGATCAGCCGCTCGGCCACCGACTCGTCGGTCGTCTCGGTGTGCAGCACGAGCTGGTACCCGCGGGCGTCGAGCTCACGGTGCAGGGGGGCGATGATGTGCGCGTAGAACTGGTTGTCGAGGTCGGTGACCAGGAGTCCGATGCGACGGGTGCGCCCCGACGACAGCGCCCGTCCCGCCTCGCTGGGGACATACCCGAGGAGGTCGGCCGCGTCGCGCACGCGCTTCTTCGTCTCGTCGGACACCCGCGGGTCGTCGCGGAGGGCGCGCGAGACGGTGGGCTGCGACACTCCGGCGAGTCGGGCCACATCTCTGCTGGTGACGGCCATGTCTCCCCCTGCCGACGCGATGCTGCGGGTCGCAGTCTATCGAAAGCTTGACCTCTTGTGCATACGCAGTCATGATGGCAACATACGTATGCAGAGCAAAGGATGCGACGATGCCCCTCCACCTCAAGAACGCACCGACGAAGTCGTTCACCGACACCGCGCAGAGTGACGTCGCGGCCCGCGTGAGCGGCATCATCGCCGACATCCGCGGAAACGGCGACGAGGCCGTCCGCCGGTACGCCGCCGAGTTCGACCGGTGGGACGGCCCGTTCCGCCTCGACGACGATCAGATCGTCGAGATCATGGCAACCCTCGATCCGCAGGTTATCGACGACATCCGCTTCGTCCAGGACCAAGTGCGCCGCTTCGCCCAGGCCCAGCGCGACTCCCTCGTCGACATCGAGGTCGAGACGCTGCCGGGCGTCCACCTCGGGCAGAAGCACGTGCCCGTCCAGGCCGCCGGCGCCTACATCCCCGGCGGGAAGTACCCCCTCACGGCCTCCGCCCACATGACGATCATCACGGCCAAGGTGGCGGGCGTGGAGCGCGTCGTCGCGTGCACCCCGCCCATCCGCGGTGAGATCCCCGCCGCGACCGTCGCCGCCATGAAACTGGCCGGTGCCGACGAGATCTACATCCTCGGCGGCGTGCAGGCGGTCACCGCGATGGCCGTCGGCACCGAGACCATCGCCCCCGTCAACCTCATCGCCGGCCCCGGCAACGCCTACGTCGCCGAGGCGAAGCGCCAGCTCTTCGGCGAGGTGGGAATCGACCTCTTCGCCGGCCCTACCGAGATCCTCATCGTCGCCGATGACGACGCCGACCCCTTCCTCACCGCGGTCGACCTGCTCTCGCAGGCCGAGCACGGCCCCGAGTCGCCCGCCGTGCTCATCACGACCTCGACCGCCCTGGGAGAGCGCGTGATGGAGATCGTCGAACAGCTTCTTCCCGGCATGTCGACCCGCGACTACGCGGAGCCCGCCTGGCGCGACTGGGGCCAGGTCGTCGTCGTCGACGACCTCGACGAGGCGTACGCCCTAGCCGACTCCTTCGCGTTCGAGCACGTGCAGGTCTTCACGAAGGAACCGCGCGCGGCCCTTGAGAAGATGCACGACTACGGCGCCCTCTTCCTCGGCGAGAACACGTGCGTCTCGTACGGTGACAAGGTCATCGGCACCAATCACGTGCTCCCCACCCTCGGGGCGGCGCGCTACACCGGCGGTCTCTGGGTAGGGAAGTACCTGCGCACCATCACGTACCAGGAGATCACCGACACCGCCTCCTCCGCCCTGCTGGGCGAGGTGTGCGGCCGCGCCGCGCGCGTCGAGCTGTTCGAGGGGCACGCGCGCTCGGGCGACGCGCGCGCCGCGCGCCACGCGGGCACTTCGTTCGCGTGGATCGAGGAGAGCCGCGCGGCGGAGACCCGATGAGCGACCTTCGGGGCCGCATCGCCCTCGTCACGGGCGGCGGGAGCGGCCTGGGCGCCGCCATCGCCACCGCCCTGCACACGGCCGGCGCCGAGGTCGTGATCGTGGGCCGCGATGCCACCCGGCTCGACGCCGTCGTCGCGCGCCTCGGCGAGAGGGCCCGTGCGCTCACCTGCGACGTCGCCGACGAGGTCTCGGTGCGGCGCCTGGCCGATCACCTCGAGGGCGCAGAGGTGTCGATCCTGGTCAACAACGCCGGGATCGCGGGCCCCGTGGCCGCGCTGACCGACGTCACCGCCGGCGAGTGGGACGAGGTCTTCGCCGTCAACGTCCGCGGGACCTTTCTCATGGCGCGAGCATTCCTGCCGGGCATGGTCGCTCGCGGAGCGGGCGACGTCATCAATGTCGCATCGGTGTCGGGCAAGCGCCCCCTGGCCCATCGCACGCCGTACACCGCCTCGAAGATGGCGATCCTCGGCCTCACCGCCTCGCTCGCGTTCGAGGTGGGCCCCGCGGGCGTGACGGTCAACAGCCTGTCGCCGGGTCCTGTCGCCGGTGACCGGATGTCCCGCAACTTCCGCCTCGAAGCCGAGCGTTCCGGCCGCACCGTCGAGGAGGCCGAGGAGGCCTTCGTCTCGCGCGCGGCCCTCGGCCGCATGGTCACGGAGGACGAGGTCGGTTCGGCCGTCGTCGCGATGCTCGCGATGCCGGGAATGTGCGGCGCCGACGTCGACCTCTCCGCCGGGATGATCGCGTGATGCCCGACGACGACCGTCCCGTCTCGCTCCGTGCGCGCGCCCTGGCGGGCGAACGCCTCATCGGTGCTCTCCTGCGGATGCCGGCCGAGGAGCTGGTCGAGATGATCGCCGTCTCGGCCTTCGACTTCGTCCTCCTCGATGCCGAACACGGCCCGGCCGACGTCGTCGCTCTCCGCCAGCACATCGCGGTGGCCGCCGTCCACGGCATCCCCGTGCTCGTCCGCGTCGGAGAGGGGGATGCCGGCATGATCCTGCGCGTCCTCGATCAGGGGGCCGAGGGCGTTCTCATGCCGCATCTCGACGACGCCGCGGCCGCAGCCGCCGTCGTCGCGGCCAGCCACTACCCGCCGGTCGGCACCCGCGGCTTCGCCACGTACAGCAGGGCCGGTCGCTTCGGCCTCACCGATCCCGCCGCGCACCGCGACTGGTACCTGTCCAACACCCTCGTGCTCGGCATGATCGAGTCGCCCGCGGGCATCGCGGCGGCCGACGAGATCGTTCGCACCCCCGGCCTCGACGGCATCATGATCGGCCCGGCTGACCTCGCCGCCTCGTCGGGGCCCCACGACCTCCCCGTCGCCGAGGCGACGGTGCGGGTGAACGCGGCCGTCGCCGCCGCCGGATCCCTGCGGATGGACATCGTGGGCTCCCCGGCCGCCGCGGCCGCCGCCTTCGCCGACGGCGCGGGCCTCGTGGTCTACAACCTCGCGGCGTCGCTCATGGGGCACCTGCGCAACCTGCGCTCCGCGCGCGACTGACCTCGGTGCGGAAGCGGCGCACGATCGCGCCGAACGCGTCGGGGCGCTCGAGCGGGATCAGATGTCCGGCGTCGACGGTCTCGAGCCGCGCGCCGGGCACGGCCTCGGCGATCTCCTCGTGAAACGCCGGCGGACAGAGCGCGTCCTCGGCCCCCGACACCACCAGCGTGGGAACGTTCACCGATCGGAGCGCGGGACGCAGGTCGACGCGCGTGGCCTGCAGGCGCAGTTGCGCCCCGAGGGCGTCGGCCGGCGTGTCCGCGCCCATGCGCAGCGTGCGCTCGACGAGGTCGGGGCGTTCGGCCCGTGCCCGCGACGAGAGCAGCGCGGGGAGGATGCCGCGCTGCAGCGCGCGGGGCGACTCCCCGGCGGCGAGCCGGTCCTCCCAGCCCCGCCACGCGGAGCGTTGCGCGTCGGTGGGGGCCTTCGCGTTGGCGGCGGCCACGAGCAGGCCGGCCACCCGGTGCGGGGCGCGCACGACGAGCGACATCGCCACGATCGCCCCCAGCGACAGACCCCCGATCACGAAGACCGGGGGCAACTCGTCGAGCAGCCGGTCGATCTGGCGATCGAGGTGGTCGATGGTGAGGTCGGGGGTCAGTGCGTCGTCGAGACCGCCCTGCGTCCAGAGGTCCCGCGTGCAGTTCATCCCCGCCAGCAGGACCAACGGTTGCACGTCAGCCCTTCACCGCACCGTCGCTCAACCCCGCCACGAGGTACTTCTGCGCCACGAACGCGATCACCACGACCGGGATCGTGAGGAGCATGGATGCCGCACCCGCCTGCTGCAGCATGGGCAGCGTCTGACCGAGCTGCGTCGCGATGAACACCGGCACGGTCTTCGACGACGAGTCGGTGAGCACGAGGGCGGTCAGGTACTCCTGGAACGCGAAGAGGAAGACGAAGATGCCGGCGGTGAGGATGCCGGGACCCATGAGGGGGATCATGACGCGCCGCAACATCCCGATGCGGGAGCAGCCGTCGATCATGGCCGCCTCGTCGAGCTCGCGCGGGATCTCGGCGAAGAAGTTGCGCAGCAGCCAGATCGTGAACGGCTGGTTGATCGCGACCAGGGCGATGGCCAGGGCGACGGTGGTGTCGTAGATGCCGAGGGCGCGGCTGATGTCATACATCGGCAGAACCACCGAGAAGCGCGGGAGCGCGCGGAAGATGAGCGCGAGCACCAGCAGCAACGCCGAGACGTAACTCGGGAACCGTGACAGGGCGTACGCCGCCGGGATGCCGATGATCAGGGCGACGATGGTGGAGACGATCGCCACCGTGAGGGTGTTGACGAGGTAGTCGGCGAAGTAGGTGGTCTCCCAGAGGTCGACGAAGGCTTGCACCGTCGGCTGGTAGTCCCACAGCACCGGTGGGTTCGCGAAGGCGACGTTCGTGGGCTTCGTGACCGACAGCATCATCCAGATGAACGGGCTCAGCATGACCACGCAGAGCACCGCGAGCAGAGCACCGGTGACGACCGGTGGACGGTTCAGCCGTCGACGGCGGCCCCGGGGGTTCTTGCCGTCGATGTCGCCGGTGGTGATGGCGCGGGTGGAGAGGTCTCCGGTGGTGAGCGTCATCGCTCGGCCCTCGCTTCCTTGAAGATGCCGCGGATGAACGGGATGAGCATGACCAGGATGAGCAGTATGGTCAGCACGTTGATCGCGCTTCCCAGGCCGAGGTTCGTGGCCCCGTCCGCGAAGGCGACGGAATAGACGTAGAGCATGATCGACTCGTTGCCGATCGCCTGGGCTTGGGGAGACAGGGGGATCAGGTTGTCGAACATGCGCAGCACATCCATGATCGAGATCAGCGTGACGAAGCCCAGCACCCCGCGGAGCGTGGGGATGATCACGCTCAGGTGAGTCTGCACGGCGTTGGCCCCGTCGATCCGCGCGGCTTCGCGCAACTCGACCGGCACGCCCTGGAGTCCCGCGAGGATGATCAGCATCGCGAACGGCAGCATGTGCCACACGGTGTTCGAGATGACGAGGAGGGCGTTGGGCACCTGGTCGGTGAACCAGAGCACCTGGGTGCCGCCCATGAGCCCGATGAGGCGGTTCACCACCCCGCCGAAGTTGTCGTCGAACAGCCACGAGTAGGCGACGGCGCCCACGAGGTTCGGCAGCACGTACGACACCAGCATGATGCCGAGCACCAGCGGCCGCGAGAGCGACAGGCGGTTCACCCCGGTCGCGATGAGGTAGCCGAGAACGATCAGGATCACGGTCGTGACGACGGTGACGGTGACGGTGAACAGCACCGCCTTGCCGAAGCGCGGATCGGTCAGCGCGTCGGCGAAGTTCTGCAGTCCGACGAACGTCCCCGGGCTGCCGTAACGGACGCTTTCGAAGCTCCACTGCACGGTGCGCACGAGCGGAACCACCAGCAGCCCGGCCATGATGATGAGGCTCGGCGCGAAGAGCAACCAGAATTCGCGTGCCTTCATTAGGAGGTCTCCCCTCGATCGGCCGCGGCCTGGACTCGCATCCAGGCCGCGGTCATCGATCTGTCGCTTCGAGTGGTGGGCGGATCAGCCGACGAAGGCTTCGCCCGCGGCCTGCATCTGCGCCAGACCGTCGTCGACCGAGACGTTGCCCGACAGGATCTGCACCAGGATGGGGCGGATCTCGTTGGTCAGGTCGGCCAGGATGGGCGACACGATCGGGGGCATCGCCGCAGCGATCGAGTCGTTCGCCGCCTCACCGTAGGGCGAGTTCTCCGCGGTCACCATGCCCTCGCGGGCGGGGTAGGCCGCAGGCACCGACGCGGTCGAGGCGTCTTCGCTGACGGCCGAGGCCATCATGACGAACAGCATGTCGTGGTCGAGCGCCGTGTTGAACGGGATGGACCATCCGTCGATCGACAGGCGGTTGTAGGCGTACGGTGCGTCGGCGGTGACCTTCGGTGGGGCAGCGAACGCGAACGAGTCCGCGAGGTTGCTGTTCGTCGAGAGCGTCAGGTCGTTCATCCGGCCCGAGAACATGATCGACATCGCCGCGGTGCCGTTGTACATCTGCTGCTGCACCTTGGGCTGGTCGAACGTCGCGACCTGCGGGTCCATGTACGGAACGAGCGACAGCATGCCCTCGATCGCCTGCTTGGCCTCGGGGCCGTCGAGGGTGACCTCACCCGACTCGTCGACGAAGTCGCCGCCGAGGGAGTTCATCGCGGCCTGGAAGCTCGTCGAGACGTCGGCGGTGGCGAGCCAGGGCAGCGCCACCGGGTACTGCATCTTTCCGGAGGCGCGAATGGCCTCGGCCGCGCTGACGACATCGTCGAACGTAGTCGGGATCTCGAGGCCGAGCTCGTCGAAGACGTCGGCGCGGTAGGCCATGACGAACATCTGCGCCTGCATGGGCAGGGCGTAGAGCTTGCCGTCGTACGACATGCCGGTGCGCATCGACTCGCTGATCTCATTGAGCCCGTACTGGTCGGCGTACTTCGCGAACAGGTCGTCGAGGGGGACGAGCTTCTCCTCGGTCGCGAGACCCGGGATGACGAAGCCGTACGTCTCGACGATGTCGTAGGTGCCGGTGTCGCCCGAGAGCGTCGCCGTCGTCTTGGTGACCTGCCCGCCGAAGTCGATCGGGTCGTGCTTGACCGTCACGTCGTCTTTGGTGCAGCTGGAGACCATCGTGTTCGTGAACGGGTCGATGGCGGAGGAGTTGTATGCGAGCACGTTGACCGTGGTCGCGGATTCGGGTGCGGTGTAGTCGCAGCTGACCTCGGTGGCGTTCTCGTTCCCCGTACGGCTGCCCGCGCCGCATCCGGAGAGGGCGAGTGCGCCCAAGGCCACCGTGGCGACGAGTGCGAAAGCACGCGTTCTGGTGGATGACATGGCCAAACCGTATACGTATGCACAGCCATTAGGGAAGCCTTAGTGCACACAACCGCGGGTAACGATCTCATTTCGTGAATACGTATGAGCGAAATACGGCGAGAACGCGCGCTACGCGAAATCTTACGAGCAGTGGGGGCAGGGGTGGACAGTGCGGCGCGACGACGAGCGCGCCGATCGCGCCGAGCACCAGCCCTGTCGTCACGGGCGTCGCGCCCGTTACGGTGTCGGACGTGACCTTCAACGACAACGCCCGCGTCGGCAACAACACCGCCAAGCGCCGCGGCGGCACGATCGCCGCGGTGGGCGGTGGAACGGTCGGCCTCGGGGCGATCGTGGTGCTGCTCTTCTCGCTGTTCACCGGCACCGACCTGACCGGGCTCATCGGCGGCGGCCAGGCGCCCGCGGCCCCCGCGGGTGGGGGTGAGGCCCTGACGAGCTGTGAGACGGGCCAGGATGCCAACACCGACGACTCGTGTCGACTGGCGGCCGCCTCGCTCAGCGTCGACCAGTTCTGGCAGGAGCGCCTCGACGGGTACACCCCGCCGCAGCTGATCATCGTCGACGGTGCCACCTCGACGCAGTGCGGCACGGCCTCGAACGCCACCGGGCCCTTCTACTGCCCGCCGGAGCAGACGGTCTACGTCGACCCCACGTTCTTCGCCCTGCTGCGCGAGCAGTACGACACCACGGCGGGCCCGCTGGCCCAGCTGTACGTGCTCGCCCACGAGTACGGCCACCACGTGCAGAACCTCACCGGCGTCATGGAGCAGTACCCGAACGACGGCACAGGTCCCGACAGCAACGGCGTGCGCACCGAGCTGCAGGCCGACTGCTACGCGGGGGCCTGGGTGGCCGCGGCGGGCGAGCAGGTCGACGAGGACGGCACCCCGTACCTCGAGCCGCCCACGCAGCAGCAGATCACGGATGCGCTGGCCGCGGCCTCGGCCGTCGGCGACGACCACATCCAGGCGGAATCGGGCGGGGCGATCAACCCTGAGAGCTGGACGCACGGCTCGAGCGAGCAACGTCAGCGCTGGTTCGACACCGGGCGTGAGGGCGGCGTGAACGCCTGCGACACGTTCTCGGTGCCGGGGCAGAGCCTGTAGGTCGCGCCCCCGGCGCCCGGGTGCGGCATCCCACTCGACACGTTTCCGCGAACGGTGGCCGGGGAGCAGCGCTCCCCGGCCACCCCCTCACTCCTCCCCCCGGCCNGAACCACGACGCCGCCACCGACCAGGAGCCCCACCGTGAGGCCCGACGGTCCGCCGGTCTCGGATGACGCGGACTCGGCCGGCGCAGCCGCGGAGCCGACGGCGCTCGCACAGGGCGAGTCGTCCGAACCCACGGACGTGCCCGCGGCGGTGGAGGTGAACGGGAAGGTCCCCGAGACCGGGTGCCCGTCGGACGACACCGCGCGCCACTCGACCGTGTAGTCGCCGGGTGCCCCCAGCTCGACGGGCACGCTCAGCGTGGGCCCGGCGAGCGCGACGCAGTCGGCCTCGTAGTGCCGGCCGTCGGGTCCCAGCACGACGACGATGTTGCCGCCGTCGTACCCCAGCAGATTGGCGCTGAAGTCGAGGGTGACCTCCGACACCGTCGACACCGTGTCGCCGGAGGCGGGCGAGGTCGAGACCAGGCTGTCGTGCGCCGACGCGGCCTGAGCCCCGCCGAGCACGGCGCCCAGCGCGATCGCCGCGACCGCCAGGGAGCGCCCGAGGGCGCGCGGTGCCCGCACGGTCAGCTGCGCTTCGGGCGACGCGACAGGGCGAGGGCGCCGAGCACCGCTCCGGCGGCGGCGACGATCAGCGCGGCGATGCTGAGTCCCAGCGCGACACCCGACGATTCGGATGCCGAGCCCGAGGCCGACGAGGCCTCACCGGCGTCGTGCTCGTGCGACGGCGCGGCGGACGCCGTGCCGTGGCTGTGCGCGCCCGTGGGAGGGGTGTCGTTGATGTAGAGCACCGGAGCCGGCTCGAGCGTGTCATCGGCGGCGACCTCGTCGGGCGTCGCGGCCCAGTCGACGACCGATCCGTCGGAGTAGGTCTGCGCGGCGGGCAGCACCACGTGACCGGTGTCGGGCACGGGTCCCAGCACGGCCGAGAAGACCTGGAACTGGTCCTGACCGATGCCGACGCCGGGGTCGGCCTGCCACACGATCTTCAGCGCGGCGTCGGTGAGGGTGTTGCCGTCGACCTCGACGGGCGCGGGCAGGGCGCCCTTCTCGACCGTGGCCGTCCAGCCCGGGACGGGCTGCACGAGCACGGCGCTCAACGGTGTGTCGGTGGGCAGGGTGACCTCGAGCTTGACGGTCGACGCCGTCTCGGACTCGGTGGGAACGCGGAAGTTGACCGTGGCGTAGCTGCCCGGGGTGGCGGTGTCGGGGTTGACGGTGACGTGCGCGGATGCCGCGAGGGGGACCGCGATCGCGAGGGCCGCGCCGGCGGCGAGGCCGACGAGGGCACGACGAAGGAAGGGGGTACGGGACATGGTGCTGCTTTCTGACGCTGCGCGCGCGACAGTGTCGCGTCGCGCGAAAGGATGAGGGTTCGAGGTCACGCCGCGAGCGGCGGACCCCGATGCCTCATCACCGACAGCACGGCGATACCCGTCGCGCGAAGCGGCGGCTCGGCCGCCGGGGCGGGAACGCTCACCGCCACCGGAGGCGACGCGACCGGCCGCAGGGCGCGGAAGGTCGCGAGCAGGAAGCCGGCGATGGCGCGCAGCGCGCGCTCGCCCGTTCCCAGAGCGAAGATCGTGAGCGCCGCGGCGCACGCGTGCGCGACCCACATCCACGGCGAGTGCCCGCTGTGGTCGGGGGGAAGCGAGCCGGAGGCCGCGGCATCGAGGAAAGAGGTCACCGCACCGTGGTGGCCCACCGGTGCGGCGGAGCCGCCCCCGCGCAGGTCGAGGGCGAGCAGTCCGTGGAACACCGCCTGGCTGAGCACGACGGCGAGCGAGAGCCGCCGCCACGACAGGGAGCGGCCGGCCAGGAGCACGCACACGGGCGCGGCCAGGCACAGCGCCACCGCGATGTTCATCAGCGACGGCAGTTCAGCGGCGACGGAGGCGTGCGAGACGGTCGCGACGAAAGTCGCCAGGGTCGCCGCAGCGACTCCGCGTCCTGCGCGCTGGGCCCGCCCCGCTCTCGACGACATGCGCCTCCTTCTCGAAAAGCCTAAGTGCCCCGCGACCGGGCGGGTGCCGCCCCGCGCGCTCAGCGGCGCCGACGCCGAGCGATACGCGACCGTCTCAGCGCGCGCCGCTCACCGCGTGCCCGCGCGCAGGGCGTCCCACGTGTCGTGCGCGGCCTCGGCCAGCAGTTCGACGTCGGGCACGGCCTCGGGGTCGACGCAGAACCCCACCCCGAGCCAGCGGTCGTTCGAGATCGCGGCGACGCGCAGGGCGTGCCTCGGCCCCGGTTCCGACGACGTGTACACGTGGCCCACCCGGCGGCCGGCGACCGATACCGCCACGCGCGGCCCGGGCACGTTCGAGATGGCGAGAGCGAACTCGCGCGGGTCGTCGGCGAGACCGCGCAGCAGCGCGCCGGCCGACCCGGCCGCCGCGAGCGCGTGGAACAGCTCGTCGAGGGCGCGCGCGTCGTGCGCGTGCTTGCGGGCGCGGGTCTGGGCGCTGAGCAGGTCGAGCCGGCGCAGGTCGTCGGGCTCGTCGAGATGCAGGCCGACGTCGACGAACGAGTCGCGATTGCCGGATGCCGCGGCGTCCTCGCCGCGTTCGTGCAGGCTCACGGGAACCTGGGCGTTGAGCCGCGGCACGTGCCCGTGGTGCACGAGGCGGCGTCGCAGGGCCCCCGCGATGACCGTGAGCAGCACGTCGTTGATCGTGGCGTGGTCGGCGCGCGAAGCGCCGACGGCGCGTGCCTCGGCGAGCGGCACGTCGACGAAGGCGAGGGCGCGGCGCGCGCTGATCGGGCGGTCGAACGGGGAGTGCGAGCCGGGGTGAGCGAGCTCCCGCGCGAGGGTCATCGGCATCCGTTCCCATTCGCTCCACCGCGTCGGGCGGGCGTCGGGATCGCGCAGGCCGACCTCGTGCGCCGGGGCGTCGTGCGGCTCGAAGATCACCGCCTCGAGGAAGCGCACGGCCGTGAGCCCGTCGGCGAGGGCGTGGTGCAGGCGCACCGCCACCGCCTCTCGACCATCGGCGAGGGGCCCCACCAGGTCGATGGTCCACAGCGGGCGGGAGCGGTCGAGGGGCTCCGACATGAGCCGGCCCACGACCGCCCGCAGCGCCGCAGGGTCGTCGGCCGCGTGACGGCGCACGTGTTGCGCGACATCGACGTCGGTCGCCTCGATCCACGCCGGTCCGTCGCCGTCGTCGACGACCACCTGGAGCCCGCGCGGGAACGCCGACAGTCGGGCGGCGACGCTTTCACGCACCGCCTCGAGATCGAGGGCCTCACCGGGCTCGAGCAAAAGCAGCTTCAGCGCATGCCCGCGCACGACATCGGACTCCAGCGCCAGGATGCGTGCATCCGCGGCCGACAGCGGCTCCCTCATGTGGTTACGGTAGCGGGCGGTCCGCGGCGTCGGTCGGCGCGGCCTCACTCGTGTCCCACCGAGGGGCAAAACTCGGTGCACGCGCACGCCGTCGTCGACGCCGCACAGACCGAGCCGGGTCACCCGGATGCGCTCGTGTCGACCGAGGGACTCACCACCCCGGCCCGATCGTCGACCAGGCGCCGGCGACCGATCCAGCCGGTGAGGCCGCGGCCGTCGGGCCAGACCACGAGAAGTGCGCCGGTCACCAGCGCCAGCAGGAACGCCGCGATCGACCACGGCGCCGGCAGCGCCGCGAGCACCGCGTAGGCGCCCGCCCCGGTGAGGAATCGCAGCGGGCGGGCGGCCCAGACCGGCAGGATGCCGTTGGTGAACCGCACGCGCGTCGCGAGGTCGCCGATCGACCGGCCGGTCACCAGCACGACCCCCAGCCAGAGCGCCGCGCCCGCCACCGTCCCGGCCCACGAGGCCGCCTCGTCGGTCGCCAGGGTGGCCGACTCGCCGAGCAGCAGCACCGTGACCGCCTGCACGAGCACCGACACCGCGACGCCGACGAGCGAGATGCCCACGACGTCGCAGACCAGTCCCAGCAGACGGCGGCGGCGGGTCACGGGGCGGGGCACCTCGGCATCCGGGCTCTTCGCCACCCCTCGGTGCGCCGCGGGCACCGCGAAGGCGACCAGCGAGCCGAGCAGGGCCCCCGAGGTGTTCACGATCAGGTCGTCGACGTCGAACACGCGGTACGCGCAGGGGAAGAGGCCCCACACGCCCGTCAGCTGCGTCGTCTCGATGAGTGCCGAGGTCGCGAGTCCCACGAGACCGGCGACCAGGATGCCGCGACCCCCGAGCACCCGCAGGAAGAAGCCCAGCGGCAGGAAGAGCAGCACGTTCAACGCCACCTGCAGCACCGTCGGATCGGTCAGGTAGCGCCCCGACACGGCGACGGCGGCGCGGATGTCGTCGACGAACTCGAACGGCCGCAGGTTGACTCCCGCGCAGCGATAGAGGTCGTCGTCGGGCAGAGGAATGAGCGTGTACGTCCAGATCGCCCAGAAGTACACCGCCGCCCCCGCCCAGAGCAGCGTGCGCCAGAGCGTCAGACCCCCGCGGCGCCGGTAGCTCACGGCGACGAACGGCACGAGGGCGAGCACGGCGACCACCCCGCCCGCGATGACGGCGAGCAGCCCCGAGCCCACGATGTCGTTCACCCCGCGATCCTAGAGACCAGTGCGGCGTCGCCGCCCGACGACCCCGCGGGTTGACACGGCCCGCCCGTAGCCTGGGGGGATGACCCCGGCCCACGACCTGCGCGCGGCGCTCGTGCGCCACATCGACGACACCGGCTTCGGCGCCCACGGGCTGCACGTGCGCGTGGGCGACGACGTCGCCGAGCACCGCTGGACGCCCGACGAGCGCGAAGAGATCCACTCGGTCGCGAAGGCCGTGTGCGTGCTCGCGGCGGGGATCGCCGCCGCGGACGGGCTGCTCGATCTCGACGAGCCCGTCGCGGGCATCGTGCCCACCGCCGCGCCGGACGTGACCGTGCGCCACCTGCTGTCGATGTCGAGCGGCATCGACCTGCCGTGGTCGCCGACGATGATGACCGACTGGCCCGACCTCGCCGCCGAGTTCCTCTCGCGCCCGTCGCGCGGCCGCGTGTTCCAGTACTCGAACGCCAGCACGTACACCGCGATGCACGTGCTGGCCCACCGCACGGGCGACGTCGAGGAGTACCTGCGCCCCCGGCTGTTCACCCCGCTCGGCCTCGCCGACCTCGCCTGGAAGCGCTGTCACAACGGGCGCATCCTCGCCGGCGAGGGCCTCGCCCTGCGCACCGACGAGATGGCGCGCCTCGGCCTGCTGGTGCGCGACCGCGGCGTCTGGCAGGGGGAACGACTCGTCCCGGCCGAGACGGTGGATGCCCTTCACTCGGCCTGGATCGACACCGGCAGCCAGGGCGACGGGTACCGTCGCTACGCCCTGGCCGGGTGGGACGGACCCGGCGCCGCGTGGCGGCTGCACGGGGCGTACGGGCAGATGATCGTCTTCGCCGGCGACGCCGTCGTGACGATCGGCGCCGACGACCACGCCGGCGCCGACGCGGTCGCGGCGTTCATCGCCGAGGCGGCCGCCCCGGCCTGACCCACGGTTCGCACCTCGAGCCGACCCGGCACCGTGTTGTCGCGTTGATCACGGTCTGACTGCCATGCGATGAACGACGTGCGCGTCGGATTGCGCCGCCCGTCCAGTGCGCGTAGTGTCACGCGCCGTGACTGAAGAAAGTCGCGAGCCCGGCGTCGAGACGCCGATGGCCAAGCGCATCCTTATCGGCGAGCCTTTGACGTCGGAAAAACTCGACGACCAGCTCCTGCCCAAGAAGATGGCGCTGCCTATCTTCGCCTCCGACGCGCTCTCCTCGGTGGCGTACGCCCCGCAGGAGCTCCTGATGATCCTGCTCATCGGCGGAACGGCCCTGCTGACCCTCAGCCCGTGGGTCGCGGTCGCCGTCGTGGTGCTCCTCATCGTGGTGGTGCTGAGCTACCGGCAGCTCATCAAGGCCTACCCCTCGGGCGGCGGCGACTACGAGGTCGCCAGCAAGAACCTGGGCGAAGTGCCCGGGGTGGTCGTGGCCGCGGCCCTGCTCGTGGACTACGTGCTCACGGTGGCCGTGTCGGTGGCATCCGGGGTCGACAACATCATCTCGGCACTGCCGGAACTCAACCCGTTCCGCGTCGAGATCGCCGTCGGCTTCGTGATCCTCATCGTGATCGTGAACCTCCGCGGCGTGCGCGAGGCATCGAGCGTCTTCGCGATCCCCACCTACCTGTTCATCGGGTCGGTCGGCGTGATGATCGTCGTGGGCCTCGCCCGCACGTTCCTCGGCGACGCTCCCGAGGCCTCGAGCGCGAACTACGCCGTGCAGGCCGAGTCGCTCACCCAGGCGGCGCTCATCCTGCTCGTGCTGCGCGCCTTCTCGAGCGGCTGCTCGGCGCTGACCGGGGTGGAGGCGGTGTCGAACGGCGTCCCCGCGTTCCGCAAGCCCAAGATCCGCAACGCGCAGACGACGTTGAGCCTCATGGGCGGCATCGCCATCGTGCTCTTCGCGGGTCTCACCGCTCTCGCGCTGATCTCGGGCGTGCACTACGCCGAGAATCCCTGCCACCTCATCGGCTTCGACTGCGCCAACAACCCGCAGCCGAGCCTCATGGCGCAGGTGGCCGCGGCGACCTTCGGCATGGGCAGCATCCCGTTCTTCATCATCCAGGCCGCCACCGCGTGCGTGCTGCTGCTGGCCGCCAACACCGCCTTCAACGGCTTCCCGCTGCTGGGCGCGGTCCTGGCCCGCGACGGCTACGCCCCGAAGGCGCTCAACACCCGCGGCGACCGCCTCGTGTACTCGAACGGCATGATCATCCTCGGCATCGTCGCCATCGGCGTGCTGATCGTCTACCAGGCCAACCTCACCACGCTGATCCAGCTCTACATCATCGGCGTGTTCGTGTCGTTCTCGCTCGGGCAGATCGGAATGGTGCGGCACTGGCGGCGCGCTCTGCGCGAGTTCAAGCTCCTGCCCGCCGAGGCGGCGAAGCAGCAGTCCGCGGCCATCGAGCACCGCTCCGCGATCTCGGGCCTGTGGATCAACTCCGTCGGCGCCGCGATGACGGTGCTGGTGCTGCTGATCGTCACGGTCACGAAGTTCACGCACGGCGCCTGGCTGGTGTTCATCGCCATTCCGATCCTCGCCGTGCTGATGATCGGCGTGAACCGGTACTACCGCGACGTCGAGCACGAGATCCAGATGGACGACACCGTGCACTTCGGCTCGTCGGGCGACGTGGCGATCGTGCTGGTGAACCGCCTGCAGAAGCCCACGTCGAAGGCGATCGACTACGCCCTGGCCGCCAACCACGACAAGACCCTCGCCGTGCACGTCGCGATCACCGAAGAGGAGTCGGCGAGGCTGCAGCGCGACTGGGCCGAGCACGAGGTGCCCATCCCCCTCGTGATCATCGACTCGCCGTACCGCACGTACACCTCGCCGGTGTCGACGTTCATCAAGAAGTACCGCGAGAAGAACGGCTCGGCCATCGTCACCGTCTACCTGCCGCAGTATATCGTGGGGCACTGGTGGGAGTCGATCCTGCACAACCGGCGCTCGCGTCGCCTGGCGCACCAGCTCATGCTCGTGCACGGCGTCTCGATCACCCTCGTGCCGTGGCTGCTCGACTCGTCGGAGGTCATCTACGGTCGCCGCTCCCGCCCCCTGCCGGGCCAGCAGCGCGGCGGCCAGCCGGTGGACAACACCCCGACGCCGCGTTCGCGCAAGGCGCCGCCCCCCTCGGCATCCTGAGTCCCGTCCGACGCCCCCGCCCTCGTGGTGGGGGCGTCGGAGTTCGGCCCGCCCGCGACACGTCGGTGGACGCGGCCGCGACTCTGCGACAGGGTGGATGCCATGCCAGTACTCGCCCTGCTGACCGTCGCCGTCCTGGTGATCGCCCTGGTCGACGTCATCACCCGGCGCGACGACCAGGTGAAACATCTGCCGAAGTTCGCGTGGATCTTCTTCATCGTGCTGCTGCCGCTGATCGGCTCGATCCTGTGGTTCGCGCTCGGTCGCGAGTACGAGGCGCGCTCCGCGCCGATGTCGTTCGGCGACCCGCGCCGCTGGCAGAAGGACACGCCCGCACCGGCAGCGCCGAGCGCGTCCCGCACCACCGAGCAGCAGATCGCCGACCTCGAGCGCGAGATGCACCTCGCCGACCTCGAGGAGCAGGTGCGCCGCCGCCGCGCCGAGGGCGGCTCCGGGGGCACCGCCGACTGACGCGGCGGAGCGGCCGGGCCGGCCCTCCGACCTCAGTCGGTCGGTCGCCGACGCATCCGCTTCACGTCGGTGCGGCGCTGCTTGGCCTGAAGGCGGCGCTCCTTCGAGCCCCGCGTCGGCTTCGTCGCGCGGCGGGGAGGGGCGGGCGGCCGCACCGCCTCGGCGAGGATCGCGGCGAGCCGGTCGCGCGCGGCGTCGCGGTTGCGCGCCTGCGCGCGGTGCTCCGACGCCGCGATGGTCAGCACGCCGTCGACGAGGCGGTTCCCCAGGCGGTCCAGGACCCGCTCGCGCTGCGCGCGCGACAGAGCGGTCGAGGCCACGGCATCCCACATCACCTCCACCCGAGAGTCGGCGGTGTTCACTCCCTGCCCGCCGGGGCCCGACGAGCGCGAGAACCGCCACGACAGCTCGGACGCGGGGATCACGAGCGTCGCCGTGACCGCGACACCGGGACCGTCGGACGCGAGCATGACTCCATCATGCGCCCGGGCTACTGCGCTGCGCGCGCACGACTCCTGCAACCCCCACCCCACCGCGCGGCCGCGAGCCCCGACACCGCGTTCTGCCGGAGTCGTGCAGCCCCCGCGTAAGCGCGCCGTATGCGTCCGCCGCACACCCGTAGGGAAACCGTGAGGACGCCCGGATGCCGAACCTCCCGCCGGTTGTATCGGAACACGTGCCGCCCCGCGGCGCCCGCGGTCCGCCCGCGGTTCTGTTCTCGATCCTGGAGTCGTCGTGCTCGATGCCGTCTTCCTCGCCGCGACCGTCGCGATCTTCGCGCTGGTCGCCCTCGTCGCGAAGGGGGTCGAGAAGCTGGGCCCCGAGGTCCGCGCCTCGTCTCCTCGCCCCACCCCGCCGTCTGCCCCGACAGCCCGCGAGAACAGCGGGGACCGGCCGTGATGTTCTTCACGATCCTCGCCGCCGTGCTCGCGGCCGCCGCCGTCGTCTACCTCGTGGTCGCCCTCGTCCGCCCCGAGAAGTTCTGACATGGACGTCGGAATGATCTGGTCCATCGTGTTGACCAGCCTCACCCTCATCGTCGCCCTGGGACTGGCGTACCGCCCCCTCGGCGACTACATCGCCCGCATCTACACCGGCGCGCGCGACCTCGCCGTCGAGCGGGGCGCCTACCGCCTGATCGGCGTGGACCCCCGCAGCGCGCAGACCTGGCAGGCCTACCTGCGCTCGGTGCTGCTGTTCTCGTTCGTGGGCGTCGTCCTCGTCTACGCGATCATGCGGTTGCAGACCGTGCTGCCCTTCTCGCTGGGTCTCGAGGCACCGGGCGAGGCACTGTCGTTCAACACCGCGGCGTCGTTCGTCGCGAACACCAACTGGCAGTCCTACTCGGGCGAGACGACGCTCGGCTACACCGTGCAGTTCGCGGCGTTGACCGTGCAGAACTTCGTGAGCGCCGCCGTGGGCATCGCCGTCGCCGTCGCCCTGGTGCGCGGGTTCGCGTATCGCCGCAGCGGCGTGATCGGCAACTTCTGGGTCGACCTGGTGCGCGGCACCTACCGCCTGCTGCTGCCGTTCTCGATCGTCGCGGCCGTCGTGCTGCTCGCGGGCGGCGTCATCCAGAACCTCAACGGCTTCACCGATGCCACGACCCTCACGGGAGCCGCCCAGTCGATCCCGGGTGGGCCGGTGGCCTCGCAGGAGGCGATCAAGCTCCTCGGCACCAACGGCGGCGGGTTCTTCAACACCAACTCCGCCCACCCGTTCGAGAACCCGACGCCGTGGACGAACCTGTTCGAGATCTTCCTCATGCTGGTGATCCCGTTCTCGCTGCCCCGCGCCTTCGGGCGCATCGTCGGCGACAACCGCCAGGGATACACGATCCTGGGCGTGATGGGGGCGATCTTCGTGGCCTCCACCGCCCTGATGACGTGGGCCGAGCTCGCCGGCGCCGGCACCGCTCCCCAGCTCGCGGGCGGCTCGCTCGAGGGCAAGGAGGTGCGCTTCGGCATCTTCGGCTCGACGCTCTTCTCGTCGACGAGCACGCTGACCTCGACCGGCGCGGTGAACTCGATGCACGACAGCAACACCGCCCTCGGCGGCATGATGCCGATGATCAACATGATGCTCGGCGAGGTCGCCCCCGGCGGCGTCGGCTCGGGGCTCTACGGAATGCTGATCCTCGCCGTGATCGCGGTGTTCGTCGGCGGGCTGCTGATCGGCCGCACCCCCGAGTACCTGGGCAAGAAGATCGGGCCGCGCGAGATCAAGCTCGCGAGCCTGTACATCCTCGTCACGCCCACCCTGGTGCTGGCCGGGACCGCGCTGAGCTTCGGGGTTCCCGGCATCCGGGACGACGTGGAGTCGACCTCGATCCTCAACCCGGGCGTGCACGGTCTGAGCGAAGTGCTCTACGCCTTCACCTCGGCGGCGAACAACAACGGCTCGGCCTTCGCCGGCCTCACCGCCAACACCCCGTGGTTCACCACCGCGCTCGGTGTGGCGATGCTGCTCGGACGCTTCCTGCCGATCGTGTTCGTGCTGGCGCTGGCCGGTGCCCTCGCGGCACAGGATGCCGTGCCCGCCACCGCCGGAACCCTGCCGACGCATCGCCCGCAGTTCGCGGGTCTGCTCGCCGGCGTCGCCGTGATCGTCACGGCGCTCACCTACTTCCCGGTCCTCACTCTCGGACCCCTCGCCGAAGGACTTGCCCGCTGATGTCCACCCTCACCCACGCTCCGGCCCCCGCCGCCGATCCCGAGCAGCCCACCCCGCGGCGTGCGTTCAGCGCCGCCCAGGTCGTCGCCGCCCTTCCGGGGGCGGCCAAGAAGCTCAACCCCGCGGCGCAGTGGCGCAACCCCGTGATGTTCCTCGTCTGGGTGGGCGCGGCTCTGACCACGCTCATCGCTCTCGCCGAGCCGTTCCTCGGAGGCGGCGACACCACGCTCCCCGCCGGTTTCACCTGGGGTATCGCCGTCTGGCTCTGGCTCACCGTGTTCTTCGCGAACATCGCCGAGTCGGTCGCCGAGGGCCGCGGCAAGGCGCAGGCGGCGACGCTGCGCAAGACCCGCACGACCACCTCGGCCCGCCGCGTCGTCTCGTACTCCGCCGAAGACCCCTCGGCATCCGCCGCCGCGACCGAAGACGTCCCCTCGGGCGACCTGCGCCTCGGCGACGTCGTGCTCGTCGAGACGGGCGAGCTCATCCCCGGCGACGGCGACATCGTGCACGGCATCGCCACGGTCGACGAGTCGGCGATCACCGGCGAATCCGCCCCGGTCGTGCGCGAGTCGGGCGGCGACCGCAGCGCCGTCACCGGCGGCACCCGCGTGCTCAGCGACCGCATCGTCGTGAAGATCACCTCGAAGCCCGGTGAGACGTTCGTCGATCGCATGATCGCGCTGGTCGAGGGCGCTTCGCGTCAGCGCACCCCCAACGAGATCGCGCTGAACATCCTGCTCGCGAGCCTGTCGATCGTGTTCGTGATCGTCGTGCTGGTGCTGAACCCCATCGCCTCGTACGCGGCATCCCCCGTCTCGATCCCGGTGCTCGTCGCACTGCTGGTCTGCCTCATCCCCACGACCATCGGCGCCCTGCTGAGCGCCATCGGCATCGCGGGCATGGACCGCCTGGTGCAGCGCAACGTGCTCGCCATGTCGGGCCGCGCCGTCGAGGCCGCGGGAGACGTCACCACCCTGCTGCTCGACAAGACCGGCACCATCACCTACGGCAACCGTCGCGCGTCGGCGTTCGTCGCCCTGACGGGCGTCGGCGGGCCGGAGCTCGCGGAGTACGCCTCGCTGTCGTCGCAGGCCGACCCCACGCCCGAGGGCGTGTCGGTCGTCGAGCTCGCGGCAGCCCAGGGGATCGTCGCCGACCTGCCCCGGGGTGCGGAACCCGTGCCCTTCACGGCGCAGACCCGCATGAGCGGCCTCGACCTGGTCGACGGCACGCAGGTGCGCAAGGGCGCCGCGTCCGCCGTCGTGGCCTGGCTCGCGGCATCCGGAGCCCCCGTCGCCGAGGCGTTGCGCGCGAAGCTGCAGAGCGAGACCGACGCCATCTCGCAGTCGGGCGGAACGCCGCTGGTCGTCGCGACGCTCTCGTCGGGCGTCGGCCGCGTACTTGGCGTCATCCACCTCAAGGACGTCGTCAAGGACGGGCTGCGCGAGCGGTTCGGCGAGCTGCGGGCCATGGGCATCCGCACCGTGATGATCACGGGCGACAACCCCCTCACCGCCAAGGCGATCGCCGCCGAGGCCGGGGTCGACGACTTCCTCGCCGAGGCCACGCCCGAAGACAAGCTCGCGCTCATCCAGCGCGAGCAGCAGGGCGGCAACCTCGTCGCGATGACCGGCGACGGCACGAACGACGCCCCGGCGCTGGCTCAGGCCGACGTGGGCGTCGCGATGAACACGGGCACTTCGGCCGCGAAGGAGGCCGGCAACATGGTCGACCTCGACAGCGACCCGACCAAGCTCATCGACATCGTGCGCATCGGCAAGCAGCTGCTCATCACGCGCGGCGCGCTGACGACGTTCTCGCTCGCCAACGACATCGCGAAGTACTTCGCGATCATCCCGGCGATGTTCATGGGCGTGTTCCCGGGCCTCGCGGTGCTGAACGTCATGCAGCTGTCGTCGCCGGCCTCGGCCGTGCTCAGCGCGATCATCTTCAACGCCGTGGTCATCATCGTGCTCATCCCCCTGGCGCTGCGCGGAGTGAAATACCGCGCGGCCAGCGCCTCGAGCATCCTCAGCCGCAACCTGCTCGTGTACGGGCTCGGCGGCGTCCTCGTCCCCTTCGTCGGCATCAAGCTCATCGACCTCGTCGTGAGCCTGCTCCCCGGTTTCTGAAAGGCCCCGTCATGCGCACCACCCTGCGGACCACCGGCGTCGCCGTCCGCGCGATGCTCGTCTTCACCGTCGTCCTCGGCGTCGGCTACATGCTGCTCATCACCGCGATCGGCCAGGTCGCCCTGCCGTTCGCGGCGAACGGGTCGCTCATCCGCTCGGCCGACGGGAGCGTTCAGGGCTCGCAGCTGGTCGGCCAGTCGTTCCAGGATGCCGACGGCACCGCCCTGCCGCAGTACTTCCAGTCGCGTCCCTCGGCCGCGGGGTACGACTCCTCGGCCTCGACGGGGTCGAACCTCGGGCCGGAGAACAGCGACCTCATCGCCTCGATCCAGGAACACCAGGCGGCGTTCGACGCCCTGAACGGTGCCGGCACGATCCCCGCCGACGCGGTGACCGCCTCGGGCTCGGGCCTCGACCCCGACATCTCGGTCGCGAACGCGCAGCGCCAGGTCGAGCGGGTCGCCGAGGCCCGCGGCATCCCGGCATCGGAGGTGTCGACCCTCGTCTCGGAGCACACCCTGCCCCGCGATCTCGGATATCTCGGCGACCCGCGCGTCAACGTCGTCGAGCTCAATCGCGCGCTCGACGCCCGATGAGCGACGAGAATCGCTGACATGGCTCTCGTCGTGGTCCCCGCCGTCGCGCTCCGTGCGCGACGGCGGGTTCGCGTGCGTCGCCCGTCGGGGCAACCCCGGTCGAGTGTCCGGAACACGCCGCTGGCCGCGCGCGGATGCGGCGTGTCGTGGACACTCGACGGGGTGTCGCCGCCGCGGGACCGGGCGATCCCCGCCACGGGGTCGGACACCTCGCGCGACCGACGCCACGGGAGCGCCTCGTGAGGCGCGGGCATCTGCGTGTGCTGCTCGGGGCCGCGCCCGGCGTCGGCAAGACCTACGAGATGCTCGAAGAGGGGCGCCGGCTCGCCGCCGAGGGCCGCGACGTCGTCATCGCGATCGTCGAGACGCACGGCCGCGCCGCCACCGCCGCGCAGGCCGAGGGCCTGGAGACGCTCCCCCGCCGCGCCGTCGAGCACCGCGGGGTGGCGCTCGACGAGATGGACCTGGATGCCGTCCTCGACCGGCGCCCCGCGCTGGCCCTGGTCGACGAGCTCGCGCACACCAACGCCCCGGGCTCGCGCCACGACAAGCGCTGGCTCGACGTCGACGCGCTGCTGTCGGCCGGGATCGACGTGATCACCACGCTGAACGTGCAGCACATCGCCTCGCTCAACGGCGTGGTCGAGAAGATCACCGGGGTCGTGCAGCGCGAGACGGTCCCGGATGCCGTGGTGCGCGCCGCCGACCAGATCGAGGTCGTCGACCTGGCGCCGCAGTCCCTGCGCGACCGCCTGTCGGCCGGGTCGGTGTACCCCGCCGAGCGCATCGACGCCGCCCTGTCGAACTACTTCCGTCTGGGCAATCTCACGGCGCTGCGCGAACTGGCCCTGCTGTGGCTCGCCGACGAGGTGGACTCGGCCCTGCAGCGCTACCGCGTCGAGCAGGGCATCGAGGGGTCGTGGCAGGCGCGCGAGCGCGTGGTCGTGGCCCTCACCGGCGGCCCCGAGGGCGAGACCCTGCTGCGCCGCGGCGCGCGGATCGCCGCCCGCTCGGCCGGAGGCGAGCTGCTCGCCGTGCACGTGTCGACGCAGGACGGCCTGCGGGCGAGCACGCCCGGCGCCCTCGACGCACAGCGGGCCCTCGTCGAGCAGCTCGGCGGCTCGTACCACCAGGTCGTCGGCGACGACGTCGCCACCGCCCTCGTAGACTTCGCGCGGTCGGTCAATGCCTCGCAGCTCGTGATCGGCGTCAGCCGCCGCGGACGGCTGGGCGCGGCCCTCACCGGTCCCGGCATCGGCGCCACCGTCATCCGCGCCTCCGGCGACATCGATGTGCACATCGTCAACCACGCGCGCGCCGGCGGGCGGTTCGCCCTCCCCCGCCTGACCGGGCCCGCGCTGAGCGCGAAGCGTCGCATCCTGGGGTTCGTCACCGCGCTCGTGGGCGGCCCCCTCATCTCGCTCCTTCTGCTGTCGACCGGTTCCGACGACTCGATCACCACCGACGTGCTGGCGTACCAGCTGCTCGTGGTGATCGTGGCGCTGATCGGCGGCATCTGGCCGGCGGTGTTCGCCGCGGTGCTGTCGGGCGTGACCCTCGACTTCCTCTTCATCGCGCCGCTCTACACCGTCACCATCAGCGATCCCGTGCACGCGATCGCCCTCGTGCTCTACGTGATCATCGCGATGCTGGTGAGCATCGTCGTCGATCAGGCCGCCCGTCGCGCCCGCGCCGCCCGCCGCGCCTCGGCCGAGGCGGAGCTTCTCGCCACGGTCGCCGGCAGCGTGCTGCGGGGCGAGAGCGCGGTTCCCGCCCTGATCAGCCGCGCGCGCGAGGCGTTCGGTCTCGCGGGCGTGCGCCTGATCACCGCCGACGGTCAGGTCATCGCCACCGACGGCGAGCCGGTGCGCGACGGTCGGTCGACCACCGTGCCGGTGGGTGCCGACCGGGCGATGCTCGAGCTGCACGGCCGCGATCTCGACGCGAGCGAGCGCCGACTGCTCGACGTGGTCGTCGCGCAGCTGGCCGCCGCCCTCGAACGCACCGACCTGGCCGAGACCGCCGCCGAAGCCGGAGCCCTCGCCGAGACCGACCAGGTGCGCACGGCCCTGCTGTCGGCCGTCAGCCACGACCTCCGCCGACCCCTGGCGTCGGCCGTCGCGGCCCTCGGGGGGCTTCGCGCCGCCGGCGACCAGCTCTCCGACAGCGACCGCCGCGAACTGATCGAGACCGCCGACGAGAGCCTGGCGACGCTGTCGCTGCTGGTGACCGACCTGCTCGACGTGAGCCGCGTGCAGGCCGGGGTGCTCGCCGTGTCGCTCGCCCCCGTCGACGCGGCCGACGTCGTGATCGCCGCCCTCGACGAGCTCGGCCTCGGTCCCGACGAGGTGGAGCTCGCGCTCGACCCCGACCTGCCGGCCCTCCGCGCCGACGGCGTGCTGCTGCAGCGCGTGCTCGTGAACGTGCTCGCCAACGCCGATCGCTACTCGCCCGCGGGCACGCGGGTGCGCATCGCCACGAGCCGCCTCAGCGGCACGGCCGAGATCCGCGTGATCGATCACGGACCGGGCATCGCGGCCGAACGGCGCGACGACATGTTCGCGCCCTTCCAGCGCCTCGGCGACACCGACAACACCGCGGGGCTGGGCCTCGGTCTCGCCCTCTCGCGCGGCTTCGCCGAAGGCATGGGCGGCACCCTCACCCCCGAAGACACCCCCGGCGGCGGACTCACGATGGTGATCGCCCTCCCCGTCGAGGGCGGCGACGCGGCCGGTGCCGATCAGAGCGCGGTGTCGGTGGCATCCGCCATCCGAAGGAGGACGCCGTGAAGGTGCTCATCGCCGACGACGACCCTCAGCTGGTGCGCGCCCTGCGCATCACCCTCGCCGCCCACGGGTACGACGTCGTCGCCGCGGCCGACGGTGCCGCGGCCATCACGCTCGCCGCTCAATCGCATCCCGACATCGTGCTGCTCGACCTCGGGATGCCGCACCTCGACGGCGTGCAGGTGATCCAGGCGCTGCGCGGCTGGACGAGCGTGCCGATCATCGTCGTGTCGGGCCGCACCGGTTCGGCCGACAAGGTCGACGCGCTCGACGCCGGCGCCGACGACTACGTGACCAAACCGTTCCAGATCGACGAGCTGCTCGCCCGGCTGCGGGTGCACGCCCGGCGGGTCACGCCGGCCTCGGGCGAGGCGATCGTGCGCTTCGGCGCGGTCGAGGTGGACCTGGCCGCGAAGGCCGTGCTGCGCGACGGCACCCGCGTGCACCTGACCCCGACCGAGTGGCGCATGCTGGAGTTCCTCGCCCGCAACCCCGGCTCGCTCGTCACCCGGCAGACGCTGCTGAAAGAGATCTGGGCCAGCGAGCAGGTCGCCGACAGCGGCTACCTGCGGCTGTACATGTCGCAGCTGCGCAAGAAGCTCGAGGCCGACCCCTCGGCGCCCGTGCACCTGCTGACGGAGCAGGGGATGGGGTACCGGCTGGTGCTCTGAGGCCGGTGCGCCGCGCACGACTCCTGCCCGAGCCTCCGGCGCGAGAGGATGAACATCCCATGAGCACCAGCGAGACCGCCGCCGCGCCCCTCCCCGCCGAGGTCGTCGATCTGCACTGCCACGGCGCGGTCGGGCACTCGTTCGACGACGCCGACCTCGAGGGGCTCGCCGCCGCCGTCGCCCACCATCGCGCGCACGGAACCGCGCGGCTGCTGCTCAGCCTGGTGAGCGCCCCCATCGACCGCCTCGAGCGCCGGCTGCGCGACCTGCGCGCGGCGCTTCCCGCGCTGCCGGGCGTGGCGGGCGTTCACCTGGAGGGGCCGTTCCTCGCGCCCGCGCGCCGCGGTGCCCACGACCCCGCAGCTCTCGTGCCGCCGTCGCCCGAGGCCGTGGAGCGGCTGCTGGCGGCGGGCGAGGGCATCGTGCGCCAGGTCACGCTCGCCCCCGAGCTACCCGGGGCGATGGATGCCGTCGACGCGTTCGTGGCGGCGGGCGTCGTCGTCGCAGTGGGGCACACCGAGGCCGATCACGATGTCGCCGCCGCGGCGTTCGATCGCGGCGCGCGGCTCGTGACGCACGCGTTCAACGCCATGCCGGGCCTCGGTCACCGTGCCCCCGGCCCCGTCGGCGCGGCGCTCGGGCGCGACCACGTCGCCCTCGAAGTGATCGCCGACGGCGGTCACGTGCACCCCGAGGTCATCCGCACGCTCTTCGCGGCCGCGCCGCGACGCGTCATCCTGGTCACCGACGCGATGTCGGCCACCGGACTCGGCGACGGTGAGTATCGCCTCGGCGGCCTCGATGTCGAGGTGAAAGACGGGCGCCCCGTGCTCGCCGGCACCGACACCCTCGCCGGCTCCACCCTGACGATGGAGCGCGCGATCGAGATGGCGACGGCGGCGGGCGTCCCCCTCGACCTTGCTCGCGCCGCAGCCTCGACGGTGCCCGCGCGACTGCTCGCGCGAGGCTGAACCGTCACCGCGTCGGCGTGTCCTCGTCGTCGGCGCAGGCCTCGAACTCCGCCTGCACCCGTGCGCAGCGGCAGGCGTAGACGATCGAGTGCAGCAGCATCAACGCACTTCCCCGAGGGTGTGGCATCCGGGGCAGGGAACGGCGATGCGGTCGCCCACCCGCACGTCACCGGGGAGCACGACCCGGGCGCACGCCTCGCTGCCGTGCGCGTCGATCACGGCGAAGGGCTCGTCGTACGCGCGCGACACGCGGCCGAGCAGACGCGCTTCGCGCCACACCACGTCGAGTCCCGCGGCGCACGCATCGAGGCGCAGCGCGTCGGGTGCGGCCTGCACCACCGTCGCCACGATCACCGTCGTCGACAGCGTCGCGGATGCCACCCCACCCGACGCCGGGATGACGGCGGGTCCCGTGCACACGCAGGGCGTGCCGCAGATGTCGGCGTAACGGCCGACCGACATCGCCCGCACCGTGACGTCGTCGAGGGTGGGCACGGAACCCGCGGGCCACGCCGCGGAGTCGAAGGGCGCCGGGATGCTGGATCGGAGGGTGGGGAGCAGGGCCGTGAGGGTCATGGCATCCGGTCTACGCGCCGTGCCCGCCGCGATCCGTCGCGCTGACGGTTCTCATGCGGGACGCCGCGCGAACCTCACGCCTCCGGAGCGTGCGAAACTCCGGAGATCCCGCGCGCGGAGCGCCCGATCGGCGGTCGCACTCCCCCCGAGGCCCTGTTTCTCCGGAGTTCGGCCCGGGCCCCGATCGGTGGTCGAGGGGGAAGGCCGGACTGCGGGAGCTCCGGCAGGCCGGGGCGGACGCATCCCCGCGTAGCCTGGAGGGGTGACACTCCCCTTCGACGTCGCCGCCGTGCGCACCGACTTCCCGATCCTCGAGACCGAGATCGACGGCCGGCCCCTCGTGTACCTCGATTCGGGAGCGACCAGCCAGAAGCCGCGTGCCGTGCTGGATGCCGAGCGCGCCTTCCTCGAGCGCGCGAACTCCGCCGTGCACCGCGGTGCGCACACGCTCGCGGCCGACGCGACCGAGCTGTTCGAGGACGCACGGATCACCGTCGCCGAGTTCGTGGGCGCCGAGCCCGAACAGCTCGTGTGGACCTCGGGGGCCACGGGCGGCCTGAATCTGATCGCCGGTTCCCTCGGCTACGCGGGGCGTTTGGGCGAGGGCGACGAGATCGTCGTGACCGAGGCGGAACACCACGCCAACCTCATCCCGTGGCAAGAGCTCGCCGCGCGCACGGGCGCGCGCCTGCGCCACATCCCCGTCCTCGACGACGGCATGCTCGACATGCACGCCGCGGCCGACCTCATCGGCGAGCGCACCAAGGTCGTCGCGTTCCCGCACGTCTCGAACGTGCTCGGCATCGTGAACCCCGTCGCGAAGCTCGTCACCCTCGCCCGCGGCGTCGGCGCGCTGACGGTGCTCGACGCGTGCCAGTCGGCTCCGCACCTCGCGCTCGACCTGCCGGCATCCGGAGTCGACCTCGCCGTCTTCTCGGGGCACAAGGTCTACGGCCCCTACGGCATCGGTGCGCTCTGGGGTCGCGACGAGGTGCTCGAGGCACTGCCGCCCTTCACCACCGGCGGGTCGATGATCACCACCGTCACCCTCGACAAGGCCGAGTACCTCCCGCCGCCGCAGCGCTTCGAGGCGGGCACGCAGCCGGTGTCGCAGGCGGTGGCGCTGGCCGCCGCGGTGCGCTGGCTCGGCGAGCACGATCTCGCCGCCGCTCACGCCCACGAGGCGACGCTCGAAGCACGCATGCGCGAGGGACTCCGCTCGATCGACGGCATCCGCCTGCTCGGAGACACGGATGCCGCCGAGCGCATCGCCCTGCAGGCCTTCGCGGTCGACGGCGTGCACGCGCACGACGTGGGCCAGTTCCTCGACTCCCGCGGCGTGGCCGTGCGCGTCGGTCACCACTGCGCACAGCCGCTGCACCGCCGATTCGGCCTGACGGCGTCGGTGCGCGCGAGCGCCGCCATCCACACCACGGAGGACGAGATCGACACCTTCCTGGATGCCGTGTCCGGCGTTCGCGGCTTCTTCGGGGTGAGCGCGTGAGCGGCCTCGAATCCCTGTACCAGGAGCTGATCCTGGACCACGCGAAGAACCGCCGCGGTTTCGGCCTCGCCGAGCCCGGAGCCCGCAGCGCGACCGTGCACCAGCGCAACCCCATCTGCGGTGACGAGATCACCCTGCGCGTGGAGCTGTCCGACGACGGCGAGCGCGTGGCATCCGTCACCTGGGAGGGCGCGGGCTGCTCGATCTCGCAGTCGTCGGCGTCGATGCTCGTCGCGCTGCTGCAGGAAGACGGCGGCGACGACGGGATGCCGCGCGCCGACGCCGATGCTCTCATCACGCAGTTCCGCGAGGCGATGCGCTCGCGCGGCAAGATCCCCCTCGACGAGGAGACGTTCGCCGACGCCGCCGCGCTGTCGGGGGTGTCGAAGTACACCGCGCGCGTGAAGTGCGCGATGCTCGCCTGGGTCGCGCTCGAAGAGGGGCTGCGGCTGGCCTGAGTCGCGTTGTGGACGCGCACCCCCGCGGCTCCACGCCGGGGCCGGCCCGCCCAGCCCGGCGCAGCGCGGCGCAACCTCAGCGATCCGCCCAACCTCAGTGGCATCCACCCCATCGCCACTGACTTTGCGCAGATCCGTGAGCGAGCGCGCCTCGCGCGGCGCCTCGCGCGCCGTCGCGCACGGCCCTGTATCCGCGCCGACAACGGCGCTATCCTGCCCGCAGACAGACGAGAGGTGGATGCCATGGCAGCAGGCGGAGCAGGATTCAGCGACGAAGAACGTACGGCGATGAAACAGCGCGCCGAGGAGCTCAAGGCCACGAAGGGGCTCAAGGGCGCGGCGAAGCTCGAGAAGGAGAACGAGGCCTGCCTCGAGGCGATCGACAACCTCGAGGGCGTCGACCGGGCGATGGCCGAACGCCTCCACGTCATCGTGCTGGAGGAGGCGCCGCACCTGAATCCGAAGACTTTCTACGGCTTCCCGGCCTACGCGAAGGACGGCAAGGTCGTCGTCTTCTATCAACCGGCGTCGAAGTTCAAGACGCGCTACGGCACGGTCAGCTTCGACGACACCGCGCACCTCGACGACGGTCCGATGTGGCCGGTGTCGTTCGCGGTGGTCGAGGTGACAGCCGAGGTCGAGAGGGCCGTTCGCGACGCCGTCCGCCGGGCCTCACCCTCGGAGTAGACGGGTCGCGCGGATGACGCATCGAGTGGCGTCTCGCGCCATCCCTTGACGTTCCGGTCATCGGCGTCTTGGCTGAGGGCACCCCCGCATCGCTCACGGCCGAATCCGGTCGCACGTCGCGTCGGGTGTCGCTGCGGGTCCGCCCACACGACGCGACCAGGTCGGGTCGACCGGCCGGAGAGGACGACGATGTCCGGTAACAAGGCAGTGGCGTACAAAGAACCCGGAGTGGTGGAGGTCATCGATACCCCCTACCCCGAGTTCGAGCTCAAGGACGGCCCGGGCGTGAACCCGGCGAACGTCGGCCGGAAGGTCCCCCACGGCGCGATCCTGCGCACCGTCTCCACGAACATCTGCGGCTCCGACCAGCACATGGTCCGCGGTCGCACCACCGCCCCCGCGGGTCTCGTGCTGGGCCACGAGATCACCGGGGAGGTGATCGAGGTCGGTCCCGATGTCGAGTTCGTCAAGGTCGGCGACATCGTCTCGGTGCCCTTCAACATCGCGTGCGGCCGCTGCCGCAACTGCAAAGAGGGCAAGACCGGGATCTGTCTGAACGTGAACCCCGACCGCCCCGGCAGTGCCTACGGATACGTCGACATGGGCGGGTGGGTCGGCGGGCAGGCCGAGTATGTGCTCGTCCCCTACGCCGACTGGAATCTGCTGGTCTTCCCCGACCGCGAGCAGGCGCTCGAGAAGATCCTCGACCTGACGATGCTGTCCGACATCTTCCCCACCGGCTTCCACGGCGCCTACACGGCCGGCGTCCGCCCGGGATCGACCGTGTACGTCGCGGGCGCGGGTCCGGTCGGCATCGCCGCGGCCGTCGGCGCGCAGCTGCTGGGCGCGGCGGCGGTGCTCGTCGGCGACCTCAACGCCGAACGCCTCGCGCAGGTGCGGTCGCTGGGATTCGAGAGCGTCGACGTGTCGAAGGGTGACCCGCGCGACCAGATCGACCAAATCCTCGGCACCCCCGAAGTGGATGCCGCGGTCGACGCGGTCGGCTTCGAGGCGCGCGGGCACGGCTCCGACTCATCGCACGAGGCCCCGGCGGCGGTGCTGAACTCACTGTTCGAGGTCACCGCAGCCGGTGGCGCCCTCGGCATCCCGGGCTTGTACGTGACGGGCGACCCGGGCGGGGTCGACGACGCAGCGAAGGTCGGTTCGCTCTCGCTGCGACTCGGCCTCGGCTGGGCCAAGTCGCTGACGTTCACGACCGGCCAGTGCCCGGTGATGAAGTACAACCGGCAGCTGATGATGGCGATCCTGCACGACAAGGTGCAGATCGCGAAGGCCGTCAACGCCACGCCCATCAGCCTCGACGACGCGCCCCAGGGCTACGCCGACTTCGACAAGGGCGCCCCGCGCAAGTACGTGCTGAACCCGAACGGGTACATCAAGAGCTGAGGCGAGGCCGGAGCTCGCAGAACGGCGCCTTGCTCGCAGACTTCCCCGCGGAATCTGCGAGGTTCGCGTACTTCTGCGAGCTTCGGCGCGCGGGTCCGCGAGAGCCCGTCTGCGGGCGGGATGCCGCAGCCCCGAGGCCGCGGCATCCGTTCGCGGAACGTCGTCAGCCGGGCGGGTCCCCCCGCCCGATCAGCACGACTCCTGCACATCCGACGCGCCACGGCCTCTTCCGCCGAGCGACAGCCGATCTGCAGGAGTCGTGCACCGGCTACGCCAGGACGACGCGCTCCATCCTCTCGAAGCTCTGCTCCATGCCGTCAACCATGCCGGTGGAGAGGACGGCGTCGCGGGTCGCGGCATCCGGGTACTCGATGAGCAGCGTCACGAGGGTGGCTCCGTCTTCCTCGTAGAACGACAGATCGTTCGTGGTCGAGGGGTACTCGGTGCCGGTCATGTGCTCGGTCTGCACGATGCGGCGCGGCTCGTCGATGAGCAGGGTCTCGCCGTCGAAGCCGAAGCCCTCGCCCTCGGTACCGGCCTCGGGTTCCCACGCGAGGCGGTACCGACCGCCCACCGAGACGTCGACCTCGCTGACGGTCATACGCCAGCCGTCAGGGCCGAGCATCCACTGCCGCATGAGCGCGGGGTCGACGTGCGCGCGCCACACCAGCTCGCGCGGGCCGTCGATGAGGCGCGTGATGCGCACGTGCTGGTCGCCGAGCACCTCGAGCTGCGTGCCCGTGCCCTGGGCGAACTCGCGGAGTCCGAGCAGCAAGGCGTCGAGCTGGTTCATCGCGAGGGTGGAGCCCTCGACGGCACCCATCGCCACGACCTGCTCGAGGGCCTCGGCCGAGGCGAAGTGGCTCACGTTCGTCAGCCGTGAGCCCTCGGGCGTGGCCTCGAACGAGAAGACCATGCGCATCGACGGCATCCCCTCGATCGGGTCGCCGTTGTCGTCGGCGAAGGAGTCGATGACCTCGAATCCGCGCGGTTCGTCGATGCGCGTGAACTCCCACGCCCCACCGGCGTGCTGACCCTGGGGCGAGGTCATGTGGTACTTCGCATGCCCGCCCACCGAGAAGTCGAACGCGTCGAAGGTCGCCGGCCAGCCGGGAGGACCCCAGAACCGCTCGAGCTGGCGCGGCTCGGTGAACACGGCCCACAGGCGCTCGGGACCGACGGGGAAGTCGGCGACCAGGCTCATGGTGAGCGCTTCGGTGTCGCTCTCGACGGATGTGACGGGCATGACGGACTCCTTCGTCGGGTCAGTTCTCGGTCGGTTCGGGCGTGGGGGTGGATGCCATGGCATCCGGTTCCTCGAGGAGCAGCGCATCGAGCCGGTCGATGCGGCCGCGCCAGAGGTTCTCGTACGAGCGCAGCAGTTCTTGTGCCCGGGCGAGGGCGGCGGGGTCGGCACGCACGAGTCGCACCCTCCCCTCCGCACGCTTGGTGATGAGCCGGGCCTCGGCCAGCACCGCGATGTGCTTCGACACGGCGGCGAATGACATGGCGTATCCCGCGGCGAGGTCCGACACCGACTGTTCGGTGACGAGCGTGCGCCGCACGATGTCGCGACGCGTCGCGTCGGCGAGCGCGTGGAAGACGCGGTCGATGTCGGCGGTGTCGAGGTGTTGTTGTTCAACCATTTGGTTGTACGTTAGCGTGGAGGGGAGTCCCGCACAAGACCCTCCAACCCCCCAGTCGGCAACACGACCCACCCCTCCCGCCTCGCCACGGCGAGCATCTCGGGCGCCGGGGGCTCGAACAGGCCGAGCGCCCCCGCGCGCGTCGCGAGGGAGGCGATGACCGCGTCGAAGGCGTCGGCCTTGGCGATCGCGAGCGCGGCGAACGGCCCGACGTCGAACCACGGCACCCGCGCGCGCACCGTGTCGAGCAGGGCGCTGCGGCGGGCGGCATCCACTCGGTACCCCGTCGTGTCGAAGCCCCACACGCGCAGCGAGCCGCCGGGGTACACCTCGAACAGGCGCCCCTCCCCCGCACGATCGACCGCGAAGCCGGCCTCGGCCAGGCGCCGCAGCACCCCGGCGCACCGCAGCGCCGTGACGCCCAGCCGGTCGGTCGATACGCTCAGCGGCCAGCGACCGATGCGCTCGCGGACGACGTGGTCGGTGTGCCGGTAGACGAGGGGGCGCCGCCAGTCCGCTCCCCCGTCGACCGGTCCGAGCGCGGGGGCCGTCTCGGCATGGTGGGCCTGGACGAAGTCGACGAACGCGTCGGGCCACCCGAGGGGGCAGTCGATGCCGAGCCAGGCGTCGCCGTCCGAGACCGACGCCACGATGTCGGTGTCGTCGACCCCCGCCTCGAGCCGCGTGAGTCGCGCGCCGCCGCCCGACCAGACGATCTCGGCCAAGGCGGTGCCGGGGGTGCTCGCGGCGAGGTCGATGCCGATGGTTCTCACCGGCAGCAGCCTAGGCGCGACAGGGCGGCGGCTCTCCGAACGGGGCCGGGTGCGCGCGCAACCGCCGCCCGTGATCGCGTTCGAGGTGCGAGGATCGCTTCATGGCAGACGACGACCTCCCCGACTCGCTCGAGCCTGCCCTCGGCATCCCGCCCCGCCCCGAACCGCCCGCGCCGCCGCGACCCAAGGGCGATCTGCGAGTCGTGTCGGTCATCGCCCTGGTCACGGGCGTCGTCGTGATCGCCTGGTACCTGTTCCTGGTCACGGTCAGCGCGATCGCCGAGCTCGAGGGACTGATGTGGATCCAGATCGGCATGTGGGTGCTCGCCGCGGTGTCGGCGGTGTGCGGCATCCTGAGCCTGAACGCGCGGATGGCGCGGGAACTCGCGGCCGCCGGCTTCATCGCGGGCGTCGCCGCCGGCCTGCTCTCGATCTCGGTCGGCGTGGCGACGGCCGCGGAGTTCTTCGGCTGATCGCGCGTCGACCCCGAGGTCGGCGACGGTCAGCGCGCGGCGCACTCCTGGCTGAGTTCGGTGAGCATCCACACCCCGGTGGTGTGCGAGAGGTGCACCGTGCCGCAGTCTCCGCTCGCGTAGGTGACGTCGAGCACGGCGTCATCGCCCTGCTCCGTCACGACGGCGACATCGACATCGGGCGACATCCCCGCCGCGGCGTACAACAGCGAACTCTGGCGCACGAGCTCGGCGCAGTCCTCGACCTCGAGTCCCGTCGACGTCGTGTACTCCGTCAGCATCCGTTCCTGCAGGCCCGGGGTGAGCGCCCCGCAGGCGGCGACGGTGTCGGAGGAGCGCACCGCGGTCCACCACGCGCGGAAGGCCTCGACCGGCCCGGAATCAGGCACCGGCGTGGCCGTGGCAGAGGGACTCCCGTGCGGCGACGGCGACTCGGCGACGGCGGTGGACGGCTCGGATGCCACGTGGCCCGTGCACGATGAGAGGGCGACGCCGGCGACGGCGAGCGCGACGAACAGCAGCGGGCGGGGGGATCGCATGCCCTCCATTGTCACCGAGATCGGCGACGGAGGCCATCCGTATCGCGGAGGGCGGGACCCCGGGCGTGCGGGTCGCCCGGAATAGCGGGCGGGTCGCGGAGGTTTGCGCAGGCATGACGCCGGAGCCTGCGCTGGATCGTGCCCTGTCGACGCTCGACGTGCGCCCCGGTCGCGCGCATCGACTGACGCTCGCCCCCCGAGAGCGACTCGCGCTGCCGCGCGGCGGTGCGGCCCTCGTCTACGTGCGCGTCGGTGAGATCAGCGGATCGGTCTCGGCGCGGACGGCCTGCACGGTCGACGCCGCGAGCGGGTCGGTCGCCACGACCGTCGGCGGCCGGACCCTGCTGGCCGGAGACGCGTTCGTGAGCCTCGGATGCCACGGGCTCGCCCTGGCCTCGCAGTCCGGCGCCGAGGTGACGGTCGTCCCCCTCGAGGTCGCCCCGTCGGGCGACGCGCGCAGCCTGCCGCCGTTCGTCTTCGTCAGCGGCTTCGCGCACGCGGAGCCCGCGGCGGCGGCGCTGGCGGCGCACCTGGGCACGACCCCGAACGCGGAGACCGCCGAGCGACAGGGCGACGAGACCATCTGCAAGCTCATGGTGACCACCGTGCTGCTCTCAGCGCTGCGGGCCTGGGCCTCGACCGACCGCGACGCGGCCTGGCCGCCCCGCGCCGACGACCCGTTCCTCGCGCGGGTCGTCGCCGCGATCGCCCACGACCCCGGTCACGATTGGAGCATCGGCGAACTGGCGTCGCTCGGCGCGATGTCGCGGTCGGTGTTCGCCGAGCGGTTCCGCCGGCACATCGGACTCTCTCCCGCCGCGTACGTGAGCGCGGTGCGCATGGAGAGGGCGAAAGACCTGCTCGAGGCCGGAACGCCGGTGTCCGAGACCTCGCGGGTGCTCGGCTACGCGTCGGACGAGGGCTTCAGCCGCGCGTTCCGCCGCCACGCGGGTGTCGCCCCGTCGGCGTGGCGGGCCGGCCGCCGGGCGACCGTCGCGATCTGACGCCCTAGACGGCGCGGCCGCGGCGGGGCGGCCCGGCCGGCTCCACCCTCAGCCCGCGACCGCGCGGCGCTCGCGCACCGAGACCCCGAACAGCACGGCGCCGATCACGAGCAGCGCGATGCCGATGGCATCCACCGTCACCACCCCGACCGAGTCGACGAGCACTCCGCCCACGCCCGCCGCGATCGTGATGGCGAGCTGGAAGCCCGTGACCACGAGGCTGCCGCCCGCTTCGAGACGGTCGGGCATGCGGTGCCCCACCCACGTGTTCACGATGATCAGCCACGACGAGAAGAAGAAGCCCCACACGAGAACGGCCGCCGCGACCGCGATGATCGCCGCCGGAAGCAGGACGACGACCGCGACGGCGACCGCGATGACGAGCGGTCCGATGACCGAGAGCCGCACGAAGGCGCGGTCGACGACGATCCCGATGACGAGGTTGCCGACGAACCCGCCCACCCCGAACAACGCGAGCAGCAGCACGATTGTGCCCCCGTCGACCCCCGGGACGCGCTCCAGAGCGAGACGCACGTACGTGTAGGCGAGGAAGTGGCCCAGCACGACGAGCACGTGACCGATCATGCCGCCGCCCACGCCCGGGCGCCGCAGCGTGTCGACGAGGATGCGCAGGCTCGACGCCGAGGCCGCCGGTACGGGCGGGAGCACGACGCGCACCGCGACGCCGACGACGGCCGTGATGACACCGATGAGCAGGAAGGCGACCCGCCAGTCGAGCACCTCACTCAGGGCGACGCCGATCGGAACACCCGCCACCGTCGCGAGCGACAGTCCCGCCGAGCCGAACATCACGGCCCGCCCGATGCGGTCGGGGCTCGACAGGCGCGCCGCGACCGTGATCGACATGGCCCAGAACGCGCTGATCGCGGCGCCGAGCAGGAAGCGCGCGGCGAGGATGGCGATGAGGCTGGGGGCGGCGGCCACGACGAGGCTCGACACCGTCGCCGCGGCCGCGGCGGCGGTGAGCAGGGTGCGGCGATCGAGGCGGGGCAGCAGCAGGCCCACGGTGGGGGCGAACAGCAGCCCGGCGAGGGCCGTGACGGTGACGGTCTGGCCCGCCTGCCCGGGCGTGATGCCGAGCGAGGCGGCCATCTCGGTCAGCACGCCGTTCGGCAGGAACTCGGCCGTGACCAGCAGGAAGCTCAGCAGCATCACGACGATGAGTCCGCCGTAGCGCGTGGTGGACGGCACGGAGACGGGAACCGGGGCGGTGGTGGTCATGTATCGATGCTCGCGAGCGGCGGCGTCGCGCGCCCGACCGTTCGTCCGCGGCATCCGACCGTTCGTCCGCGGGGGACTCAATCGGACGACGACGCCCGCACCGTGCGGTGGGCCCGCAGCACAAGGACGATTCCGGCCACCCAGAACGGGACCTGCACGAGCTCGGCCAGCCGGAACGCCCCGGGCGAGTACTCGCCTCCCCCCGCCTGCAGGGTGAGGACGGCGCCGATCAGCAGGATGACGAGGATGCTGGAGAGGAATCCCGCGCCGTTGACGACGCCCGTGGCGGTGCTGAGCCGTTCGCGCGGATTGTGGTCGCGCGCGATGTCGAACGCGACCATCGAGGCGGGTCCCCCGACGCACATGGCGGCGGCGAGCACGACGAGCAGCGGCAGCGGCGCCCGATCGGGGAACGCCAGGACGACCGCCCACGACACCGCCTGCGCGCCGACCAGCGAGAGCACGAGAGCCGTGCGGGCCCGGGGGAAGCGACCCGAGATCGCGCCCACGATCGGCCCGAAGGCGATGCCGCACACGACGTAGACCGAGAACAGACCGCCCGCGGTCGCGGCATCCAGACCCTGGCCCGCCACGAGGAACGGGAAGCCCCACAGCAGGGCGAAGGCGTTGCCCGAGAACGAGGTGACGAAGTGCACCCAGAACGCCAGCCGCGTTCCCGGTGATCTCCACGCCTCGCGCACGGCGCGCGAGACGCTCGCCCGCTCGACGGCGACGGGCCGGCGCTCGCGGACGACCGCGGCGACCAGCACCGCCACCAGCGCCGTGACCCCCGCCAGCGAGAGGAAGGCCGAGACCCACCCCGCCACGCCGACGAGCGCGGCGAAGGGCACGACGCTGACGATCTGCCCGAACTGGCCGGTCAGACCCGTGACCTGCACGGCCGTCGGTGCGAGCCGCGGCGGGAAGCGCATGCCGATCACGCGCAGCAGTCCGGGGAAGATGGCGGCCTCACCGGCCCCCATGAGCAGACGCCCCGCGATGGCGACGCCGATGTCGGGTGCCAGGGCGAGCACGACCTGCGCCCCCGCCATCACGAGCATGCCGACCGTCAACACGGTTCGCACGCCGAACCGGTCGAGAAGCAGCCCGACGGGCAGCTGCAACGCGCCGTAGACGGCGAGCTGCACGACGGCCAGCAGAGACAGCGTCGCCGCGGTGATCGCGAACCGGTCGGCCGCCTCGAGCCCGAGGGCGGCGAGCGAGGTGCGGTTGACGATCGAGACGACGTAGGCGATGACCCCGACCAGCCACACGACGAGCACGCCGATCCGCAGGCTCCCCGCGCGCGCCGCGGGGGAGCTCTGCGAGACGGTGCGGGTCATCCGCGCGAGAGTCGCAGCGTCACGACCTGGAACGGACGCAGCTCGAGCGCGATGCCCTCGCCCTCGACCGCGAGGCGGCGCGAGCGCGCCATGTCGTCGCCGAGCGGACGTTCGAGCAGGTCGACCTCGGAGGCGGATGCCACGGCGAACCCGGGCGTGAGGGTCGTCGCCGCGCGGCGCCCGAGTGCCTCGTACACGCGCACGATCACGTCACCCGAGCGGTCGTCGGCGAGCTTCACGGCCTCGATGCGCACGCCCTCGTTCGACGAGCGCAGCACGCTCCACGGCTCGACCGTGCCCTCGGCCGCGGGGCGGCGCAGCGGCAGGTTCTGCTCGTACCCGGAGGCCACGACGGCGGCGATGTCGGCCCCGGGGTGCACCGCGTACGCGAACGTGTGGTGGCCGGCATCCTGGACCGGGTCGGGCGAGTTCGCCGCGCGCACCAGGCTCAGGCGCACCTCGGTCTCGACCTCGCCCGAGGCCCCGACCGTGCGGGTGATGTCGTGGCCGTAGGTGGCGTCGTTGGTGACGCCGATGCCGTAGCCCGGCTCCTCGACGTGCACCCAGCGATGGGCCATGACCTCGAACTTCGCGTCTTCCCACGAGGTGTTCGTGTGGGTCGCGCGGCGAACGTGGCCGTACTGGATCTCGGCGCTGTGGTGGTGGGCGTGCACGACGAACGGCAGCGAGGCCTTGAGCAGCTTCTCGCGCTCGTTCCAGTCGAGGTCGACTGCGAAGTGCACGCGCACGTCGTCGGCGTGCACGGCGATGGTCTGCGTCAGCCGCGAGGTGCCGAAGGTGCGCGTGACGATCACGCGGGCGCGCAGCTCGTCGTCGACTGCGAGCTCCACGGCGTCGGCGGTGTCGAGGTCGTCGAACGTGTAGCGGTAGTGGGCGTCGATGTCCCAGGCGTCCCAGGCGTTGGGGAGGTCCTGGTGCAGCTGCAGCAGGTTCGCCACACGGTCGGCGGGCACGAGCTCGCGGCCCGCGGCGAGGTCGACGATCGAGGTCACGAGGCCCCGGGCGTCGACGGTGACCCGCACGAGACCGTTGTCGAGCACGATGTCCGCGCCGGATCGCTCCGCCCGCACCGGGTGCGCGGGCGCGACCGGAACGAGGGATGCCACGCCCAGCGCGGGCGTCTCGACCAGCGCGAGCGGGGTGCCGGTGGCATCCAGGGCCAACGACCGACGGGCGTGGTCGGCCGAGTTCACGACCGCGGCCGAGAGCCCCGCGGCGTCCAGGGCCTCGGCGATCGAGTGGTCGAGCTCGGCGAGGGCGGCGGCGTAGTCCTCTTCGTTCTGCTCGTGCACCCACTGGATCGAGGATCCGGGCAGGATGTCGTGGAACTGCTGCAGCAGCACGCCCTGCCAGAGGCGATCGAGCGCCGCGTACGGGTACTCGGCGCCCTTCAGGGCGGCGGCGGTCCACCACAGCTCGGCCTCGCGCAAGCGGTGCTCGGCCTCGCGGTTGCCGCGCTTCTCGCGGGCGTGCGAGGTGAAGGTGCCGCGGTGCAGTTCGAGGTAGAGCTCGCCCACCCAGACGGGAGCGTCGGGGTACTCGGCTCGGGCTGCGGCGAAGAAGTCGTCGGGGTGCTCGATCTCGACGCGCGGCGATCCCTCGAGCGACTCCACCCGGCGCTGGCGCTCCATCATCTCGCGGATGGGTCCGCCGCCGCCGTCGCCGTAGCCGAAGGGCACGAGCGAGGTCGTCGCCCTGCCCTTGTCGCGGAACTGGCGCACGGCGTGGTGCAGCTCCTCGCCCTCGAGCGTGGAGTTGTAGGTGTCGATAGGCGGGAAGTGCGTGAAGATGCGTGAGCCGTCGATGCCCTCCCACCAGAAGGTGTGGTGGGGGAACTTGTTGGTCTGGCTCCACGAGATCTTCTGCGTGAGGAACCAGTCCAGGCCCGCGAGCTTCGCGATCTGCGGGAACGCGGCGGTGTAGCCGAACGAGTCGGGCAGCCAGATGCCGTGCGTCTCGACGTCGAGCTCGTCGCGGAAGAACCGCATCCCCTGCGTGACCTGGCGCACCATGGCCTCGCCCCCGGGCAGGTTGCCGTCGGGCTCGACCCACTGCGAGCCGACCACGATCCACTGTCCGTTCGCGATCGCGGCCTTGATGCCCTCCCACACGTGCGGGTAGCGCTCCTTGACCCACGCGTACTGCTGCGCCGACGAGGCGGCGAAGCGGAAGTCGGGGTACTGCTCGGCGAGCGCGAGGACGTTCGAGAAGGTGCGGGCGGTCTTGCGCTTGGTCTCGCGGACGGGCCAGAGCCACGCGGTGTCGATGTGCGCGTGGCCGATGCCCGAGAGGCGGTGGGCCGAGGCGGAGGCCGGGCGCGACAGCACGTCGACGAGCTCGGCGCGCGCGACGACTGCGGTACCGACGATGTCGTCGAGGCGGAGCACGTTCAGCGCGCGCTCGAGCGCCCGCATGACCTCGTGGCGGCGGGGCTCGGTCTCGGGCAGCTCCTTCAGCAGCTGGTACAGCACCTCGACGTCGAACTGCAGCGCCCACACCTCGGGTTCGAAGACCGCGAGCTCGGCGGTGCGGAAGGTGTAGATCGGCGTCTCGGGAGCGGTCTTCTTGGAGCCGAACTTCGTGGGGACGAAGTCGTTCACGAGGATGTCGGGGTTGGCGGCGGCCTCGACGAAGAAGTGCACGGGCTCGCCGCCCGCGGCCTCGTCGGTCAGGCGCACGTAGTGGTTGCGGGGGTGGATGCCCTTGACCTGCACGCCGTCGGGGGTGTGCACGAGCGCCTCGGCCTGGTTGCCGGGCCAGTCGCCCTGGAAGCCGGGGTCGAGCAGCAGCTCAACGGTGCGGCCGGCCCAGTCGGTCGGGATCTCGCCGGTGACCTCGAACCACCAGGTCGACCACGCCCGCCCCCAGCTGTCTCCGACGGCGAAGGGGGCGTAGTCGGCGGCGAGGGCCTCGGAGGCCGGGACCGGCTCGTCGGGGACCATCCAGGCCGCAAGCGTGACGGGCACCCGCGCGGAGTACACGGCGGGGACGATGCGCTCGGTGAGCACGCGGTGGATGCGCTCTTCGACGAGCGTGAGGTTCTGGTGCACGGTGTCTCCGGTTTCGGGGTCAGCGCGGGAGGCGGGGTCGGGATGCGGCGGGAGGGGCGGCGGGGAGGGATGCCGGGGGCGGCGGGCTGGTGCGGGGGCGCGGCCGACGTTCGGGTCGAGGTCGCGCCCCCGGACTCAGCGGAGGTACGACAGGTCGGCGAAGCTGGAGCTCGCGTCGTCGAGCAAGGCCCGCGCGACGCGGACCGAGTCGATCAGCGGGTGGTGGGCCAGGGCCCGCAGCGCCGCGGCGCGCGAGCCGGTGAGAGCGGCCTCGATCGTCTGGCGCTCGACGTACTTGACGGTGGCGATGAGGCCCTGCCCGAACGCGGGCACGGCCGCGCTCTCGAGCGGGCGCGGGCCGTCGGCGCCGACGATGCAGGGCACCTCGACCACGGCCTCGGCGTCGAGGCCCGCCAGCACGCCCCGGCCGGGGACGTTGAGGATGAGCCGCGCCGACTGGTCGTAGGCGATCGCGCGCATCAGCGCGATCGCGACGTTCTCGTAGCCGCCCGAGACGAGGTCTTCCTCATCGCGGTCGCCCATGCCGGCGGAGTCCCGGTTGGTCGCCATGTAGGTGACCTCGCGCTCGTGCCGGCAGGCCTCCCAGGCCGCGTGGGGACGCGGCGCGGTCGCCGCCGTCTCCCAGAAGCCGGCCTGCTGGTCGAGCAGGTAGCGCCCGCGCGTGGTCGCGGCGTACTGGTCGGCCTGGAGCACGTCGCGACGGTACGAGTAGTAGTGCAGGTACTCGTTGGGAAGAGCCCCGAGCGTCTGGATCCAGTCGGCGCCGAACAGCGCTCCCTCTTCGAACGACTCGATGCGCTCGGGCGAGGCGAGCAGTTCCGGCAGCAGATCGACGCCGTCGCGACGGAGCGCCGTCAGCCACCCGAGGTGGTTGAGGCCGGCGTACTCGATCTCGACGTCGGCTGCGTCCCGGATGCCGAGGGCCCCGAGCGCGCGGCGGGCGAGGCCGATGGGCGAGTCGCAGATGCCGATGACACGATTGCCCAGCACACGACCCATGGCCTCGGTCACGACGCCGGCGGGGTTGGTGAAATTGATGACCCACGCGTCGGGGGCGACGCGCCGGATGAGCTCGGCGAGCTGCATCGCGACCGGCAGCGTTCGCAACGCGTAGGAGATGCCGCCGAAGCCGACGGTCTCCTGCCCGATGACCCCGTGCGACAGGCCGATGCGCTCATCGGCGGCACGGCCGGCCATCCCGCCGACGCGGATGGCCGAGAACACGAAGTCGGCCCCGCGCAGACCTTCTTCGGCATCCGTGTGCACGCTCACGCGCGGGGCATCGGGAAAGTCGCGCGCCTGGTCCTCGAGGATGCGGGCCATCGTGCGCAGCCGCGCGGCGTCGGTGTCGACGAGGGCGACCTCGTCGACGCGTCCGGCGTCGCGGTCCAGCAGCAGGGCTCGGTACACCAAGGGGGTGCGGAATCCTCCGCCACCGATCATGGCAAGCTTCATGCGGTCACAATCTCGACATTCCGTCGGCCCAGGGACTCGACGATCGGGCCCTCGAGCGGCGCATCGGTGATGAGCCGCCGCAGGGCGAGGGGCAGAGCGATACGTCCGGCGCCGCTGCCGGGGAACTTGCTGTGGTCGGCGAGCACGGTCGCCGCGTCGCATGCCGCGAGCATCGCCTGCTTGATCGGCACCTGCGCCAGCGTGGTGTCGCGCAGATCGCCCTCGGGCGACATGCCGCTGACGCCCAGGAAGGCGTGGTCGGCGCGGATCAGCCGCAGCGACTCGGTCGTGAGGTGGCCCGCGACGCTGCGGTACACCGGGTCGTAGTCGCCCGGGAGCACGACGAGGTGCGTGTCGCGCTCGTCGCGCAGCACGTCGTAGATGGCCATGTTGTTGGTGATGACGGTGACCGCACGGCCGCGGAGCAGTCGCGCGAGCTGCAGGGTCGTGGTCCCGACGTCGAGGATGACGGCCTGGCCGTCGCGGATCGTCTCGGCGGCGGCGCGGGCGATGCGCTCCTTGCCGTCGCGATTGACGGGCTCGACGGTGGCGAAGGGCGCGTCGCCCTCGCCCATCACGGCGCCGCCGTGCGTGCGTCGAAGGAGTCCGGCGTCGTCGAGGCGCTGCAGATCACGACGGATCGTGGCGATGCTCGAACCGGTGGCCTCGGCGAGCTCCGCGACCGTCGCCGCGCGGGCGGAACGGAGGTGCTGGAGGATCTCGCGGTCTCTGACGTCTTTCATGATGCGATCACCTTATCGCTCAAAATCGCTCAGTAACAAAATATTTACACGCAAAAATTTGCGCGTTCCTGAGCGACGAATGCTATAAACGGTGCAACGCCCCGGTCGTCACCGAAGAGAGGAGGGGCCGATGACAGTCGCATCCGGTCCCACGCCCCGCCTCCTGACGGCCGGGCAGCTTTTCCTCGATCTGGTCTTCGCCGAGCTCGACGCAGCTCCCCGCCTGGGCGAGGAGCACTGGACCCCCGCCTTCGGCTGGGGCCCCGGGGGAATCGCCAACTACGCGATCGCCGCCTCCCGACTCGGGGTGCCCACGGTCCTCTGCGCCGACGCCGGCACCGACGCCCTCTCCCGACTCGTGCGCGACCGGCTGCGCGACGAGGGCATCGTCGACGGCATCCGCGAGCGCGCAGACTGGAGCCTGCCGGTCACGGCGGCGATGAACTACGGCGGCGACCGCGCCCTGGTCACCGGTGGCCGCCCCGCCGCGGCCCTCGCCTCTCTGCTCGAGAGTGCGCCCCTCACGCCCGTCGCCGCCCTCCACCTCGACGACTCCGTGTCGGAGTGGGTGCGCGCACGCGCCGCGCAGGGCACAAAGATCTTCGCCGACATCGGCTGGGACGCCGACGAGCAGTGGAACCCCTCGGCGCTCGACGTGCTCGACGGATGCCACGCCTTCCTCCCCAACGAGGCCGAGGCCCGCGCCTACACGCGCACCGACGACGCTAGCTCCGCCGCCCGCGCCCTCGCCGATCGCGTCCCCCTCGCGGTCGTCACCCGCGGCGGCCACGGCGCCATCGCGGTCGACTCGGCCGCGGGCGAAGAGGTCGAGGTCGACGCCGTCGCGATCGACTTCGTGGATGCCACGGGCGCCGGCGACGTGTTCGGCGGAGCGCTCGCTGCTGCCGAGCTCACGGCCTGGTCGTTGCGCGAACGTGTCGAATTCGCCGCTCTCGTGGCCGCGATCACCGTCTCCCGTCCCGGCGGCGCGGCCGCCGCTCCCCGCCTCGACGAGCTCCTCCCCTGGCTCGACTCCCACCCGGCGGCCGCCGACCCGGCGCGCTTCGCCTTCCTCCGCGCTGCGCTGCACGACGGCGCATCGCCCTTCGCCGCCTCGGCGGCATCCCGCACCGCCTCTTCCTCACGCCCCACCCGAATCAAGGAGTGACCCGCCCATGATGACTTTCACCCCGCGTCACCGACGCGTGCTCGGCACCGTCGCCGTCGCCGCCGTCGCCGCCGTGTCCCTCTCGGCCTGCTCCGGCGGTGCCGGCGGGTCGTCCGACGGCCCGATGACCCTCTGGACCTGGCCCGGCGGCATCGGCGAGAGCGTCGTCGACTCGGCCAAGACCGAGTTCCCCGACGCGAAGCTCGAGGTCACCACCATCGGTGACGACGTCAAGCAGAAGCTCGTCACCGTCTTCACCGGACGCAGCGGCATCCCCTCGCTCACCGGGATCAAGGGCGAGGACATGCCCTACTTCCTGCAGCAGGCCGACCTCTTCACCGACTTCTCGACCCTCGGCATCGACGACAAGCTCGCCGACTTCCCGCAGTGGAAGCTCGCCGAGGCCACCACCTCGGACGGCAAGCTCATCGGCCTCCCCACCGACATCGGCCCGACCGCGCTGTATTACCGCACCGACGTGCTCGCCGCGGCCGGCCTTCCGACCGATCCGGCCGAGGTCGCCGCCGCCACCTCCACGTGGGAGGACTACTTCGCCTTCGGCGAGAAGCTCAAGGCCGGCACGGGCGCCTACCTCGAGGTGTCGCTCGAAGACGTCTTCACCAAGGTCATGGGCCAGGGCGAGACGAAGTTCGTGTCGGAGGACGGGGAGTTCCTCGGCGAGAGCGACCAGGTGAAGAAGGCCTGGGACACCGCGATCGAAGCCAACGAACGCGGCCTGGTCGCCGGCATCCAGGACGGCAGCCCCGACTGGGCCGCCGCCGTCAACAACGGCTCCCTGCCGACGCTGCTCGGCGCCGCCTGGTACCAGGGCGACCTGAAGAGCAACGCCCCCGACACCTCGGGCAAGTGGAACGTCACGGCGATGCCCGGCGGGCCCGCCAACATCGGCGGATCGTTCCTGACGATCCCCGCGGCCACCGCCAACAAGGACGAGGCCGTGAAGATCGTCGAGTACCTGCTCGACGCCGAGAACCAGGCCACCACCTACACCGAGGTCGGCAACTTCCCCTCGTCGACCGAGGCGCTGAGCCAGCCGGCGCTGCAGGAGCCCGACGCCTTCTTCGGCGGACAGGTCACGACCGACGTCTTCAAGGCGGCGTCCGAGAAGATGCCGGTCAGCTACACCAGCCCCATCGACAACGAGGTGGCGGCGCCCTTCATCACCGAGCTCGCCAACGTGCAGTCGCAGGGCAAGGACCCGCAGCAGGCGTGGAACGACGCGCTGACCGCCGCCCAGCAGGTGTGGGAGCGCTCTAAGTGACATCCGCCACGCGTGTCATGACGGCCTCGGGGGTGCGCCCCAGCGCGCGCCCCCGGGGCCGGGGCCTCATCCGGCACTGGCCGATGTACGTGGCCATCGCCCCCTTCTTCCTGCTCTTCCTGGGCTTCGGCCTCTTCCCCACCGCCTACTCGCTCGTGCTGTCGTTCCAGGACTGGAACGGCCTCGGCACGGCGGAGTGGACCGGGATCGACAACTACACGCGCTTGTTCACCGACGGCACGTTCTGGCTGTCGGTGCGCAACACCTTCGTCATCTTCGCGCTGTCGACGTTCCCGATGCTCGCCATCGCCATCGCGGTCGCCGCCCTGCTCAACAACGCCGTGCGCTTCAGCACCGCGTTCCGCATCGCCTACTTCGTGCCCAACATCACCTCGGTGGTGGCCATGGCGGTGCTGTTCGGCTCGATCTTCGGCGAGAACTTCGGACTGGCCAACGCGGCCCTCAACTCGCTGGGCCTGCCGGGTGTGCAGTGGCTGTCGACGCCCTTCGGCATCCAGCTCACGATCTCGATCCTCATCACCTACCAGTGGACCGGGTACAACGCGATCATCTTCCTCGCCGGGATGCAGTCCATCGGCGGCGAGGTCTACGAGGCCGCGAAGCTCGACGGCGCGGGCCCCATTCGCAGCTTCTTCTCCATCACGCTGCCGCTGTTGCGCCCGACGATCATCTTCGTGCTCGTCGTCTCGACGGTCACGGGCATGCAGAGCTTCACCGAAGCGCAGGTGCTCACCGCGAGCTCGAGCACGACGAACCCGAACAGCGGCGGCGCGGGCCAGGGCGGGCTGACCATGGTCCTGTACTTCTACCAGCAGGCCTTCAGCTACAACCGCTTCGGCTACGGCGCCGCGATCGCGTGGGGCGTCTTCCTCATCGTCGTGATCTTCACCATAATCAGCTGGCGCTTCACCGCCGGCAAGAAGGAAGACAAGGCCCGCGCATGACCGTCACCACGCCCCCCACCGCCACGGTCACCGAGCACATCACCACCGCCGGGGTACCGATGCGCCGTCGCCGCAAGGCGACACCCGGACGCGTGCTGCTGTACGGCATCCTCTCCGTCGGCGCGTTCATCTCGCTCTTCCCGCTGTACTGGCTCGTCGTGATGGCCAGCAACTCCACGAGCGACATCTACACGACCCCGCCCACGTTCATCCCGGGGCCGCGACTGTTCGACAACATCGGCGCGGTCTTCGCACGCATCGACTTCGCCGGCTCCCTGCTGAACACGGTGATCGTGGCCTGCAGCGTGACCTTCCTGGTGCTGGTCTTCGACTCGCTCGCCGCGTTCGCGTTCGCGAAGTTCGAGTTCCCGCTGCGTCGCACGCTCTTCACGATCACCCTCGTGACGTTCATGCTGCCGATGCAGCTCGCGGTCATCCCGCAGTTCATCACCATGACCAACCTGGGCTGGGTCGGCCAGCTGCAGGCGCTCATCGTGCCGGCCGCGGCCAACGCGTTCGGCATCTTCTGGCTGCGCCAGTACATGGTCTCGTCCATCCCCGACGAGCTGATGGATGCCTCGGTGCTCGACGGCGCGGGCTTCTTCCGCCAGTGGTTCACGGTGTGCCTGCCGCTCATCCGCCCAGGTCTGGGCTTCCTCGGCATCTTCACCTTCATCGCCGCGTGGAACGACTACCTGTGGCCGCTGGTCGTGCTGACCAACCCCAACCAGGTGACCCTTCAGGTCGCGACGGCCCAGCTGAACACCGCCTTCGGTCAGGACTACGGCATGGTGATGGCCGGGGCACTTCTCGCCGTGCTGCCGCTGCTGATCGTCTTCCTCATCGGTGCACGCCAGTTCATCGGCGACATCGCCAAGGGCGCGATCAAGTGAGCGGGACCGCGCTCCGCGCCCCTCTCACGCCGATCTCGCCCTCGACGCGGGTCGTCATGGTCGACGCCGATGCGATCGGCGACGTGGCGGCGGGCGTCGTGGCGACCGTCGCCCCCGACGGCGTCCTCGGCGTGGCGACGGGATCCTCCCCTCTCGCGCTCTACGCCGCGCTCGTCCGTCGCAGAGCCGACGGTCTCGCGACCGAGGGGCTGCGTCTGTTCGCCCTCGACGAGTACGTCGGGCTCGACGCCTCCGACCCCCGCTCGTACGCGGCCTACGTGCGGTCGGTGATCGCCCGACCCCTCGGCATCCCGGCCGAGAACGTGCGCGTGCCGCACGGTTCCACCGCCGCCGACGGCGCGGCCTACGAGCGGGCCATCGCCGCCGCGGGCGGGGTGGACGTGCAGATCGTCGGCATCGGTCGCAACGGCCACATCGGCTTCAACGAACCCGGATCGGATGCCGAGACCCGCACCCGTGTCGTCGAGCTCGACGAGAGCACCCGCCGCGCCAATGCCGAGCACTTCGACGGCGAGCTCTCCCGCGTACCGACGCACGCCATGACGCAGGGGGTCGCCACGATCCTGTCGGCCCGGCGTATCGTGCTCGTGGCATCCGGTGCCGCGAAGGCCGCCGCCCTGCGCGCAGCCCTCACCGGCCCCGTCACCGCCGACAACCCCGCCTCCTTCCTGCAACGGCATCCCGACGTCACCGTCGTGGCCGACCCCGACGCCCTCCGTGAGGACCGATGACGCACCTCGGCGATCCCACCCCCGGATCCGACACCCGCCTTCCCCCGCGCGCCTGGCTGCGCTCCGACGCCCCGGTCCAGAGCCTCGACGGCGACTGGGCCTTCCTTCTGCACGACGCCGATCCCGGCGACGACCTCGATGGCCCGCCGCCGTTCGCCGCCGTCGACGCCGATGCCTCCGGGTGGGACCGCATCCCGGTGCCCTCGCATTGGGGACTGCGGGGGCACGGACACCCGACGTACACGAACATCCGGTACCCGTTCCCCCTCGACCCCCCGCACGTGCCCGATGCCAACCCCACCGGCGACCACCGGCGCGTGTTCGAGTGGCATCCGGACTTCTGCGCGGGCGGCCGCACGCTTCTGCGCTTCGAGGGCGTGGAGTCGCTCGCGACGGTCTGGCTGAACGGCACCGAGATCGGCTGGTTCACCGGCAGCCGCCTGATGACGGAATTCGACGTCACCGACCACCTGGTCGACGGCGAGAACGTGCTCGCCGTGCGCGTGCACCAGTGGTCGGCCGCGAGCTACCTGGAGGATCAGGACCAGTGGTGGCTCCCGGGCATCTTCCGCAGCGTCTCGCTGCAGGGCCGCCCCGCGAACGGCCTCGACGACGTCTTCGTGCGCGGCGACCGCGATCCCGCGACCGGCGCTGGCACCCTCGACGTGCGCCCCCGCGGTGGCTGGCCCGTGACCGTGCGGGTGCCCGAACTCGGCATCGACGAGACATGGGCGGATGCCACCGAGGTGGCGGTGCTCCCCCTCGACGCCGTCGACGCGTGGACGGCGGAGACACCCCGCCTGTACGACGTGGAGGTGTCGACGGAGGCCGAGACCGTGCGGCTGCGCGTGGGCTTCCGCCGCATCGAGATCATCGGCGACCGGTTGCTCGCCGACGGGCGACCGCTGATCTTCCGCGGCGTCAACCGCCACGAGACCGACCCCGACCGCGGCCGCGTGTTCGACGAGGACTACGTGCGCGGCGAGCTCGCCCTCATGCGCCGGCACAACATCACCGCCATCCGCACGGCCCACCAGCCCCCGCACCCGCGGATGCTGGAGCTCGCCGACGAGCTCGGGTTCTGGGTCGTGCTCGAGTGCGACCTCGAGACGCACGGGTTCTGGGACGTCGAGTGGACGGGCAACCCCGCCGACGACCCCGCCTGGCGCGACGCCTGCCTCGACCGCGTGCGCCGCACCGTCGAGCGAGACAAGAACCACGTGAGCGTGGTGATGTGGTCGCTCGGCAACGAGTCGGGGACCGGCCGCAACCTCGCCGAGATGGCCGGGTGGATCCGCGAGCGCGACGACTCCCGCCCGATCCACTACGAGGGCGACTACGGCGGGGCGTACACCGACGTGTACTCGCGCATGTACCCGACGATGGAGGAGATCGCCTCGGTCTGCGGCGAGCAGACGATGCCCGTGCACGAGATCGGTCCCGCCGAGGGAGCCCGTCAGCGCGCGAAGCCCTTCGTGCTGTGCGAGTTCGCGCACGCGATGGGCAACGGCCCCGGCTCGCTCGCCGACTACGAGGCGCTCGTGGAGCAGTACCCGCGCCTGCACGGCGGCTTCGTGTGGGAGTGGCGCGATCACGGCATCCGCACCCGCACCGCCGACGGCACCGAGTTCTTCGCGTACGGCGGCGACTTCGGCGAGCCCGTGCACGACGGCGTCTACCTGATGGACGGTCTCGTGCTCTCCGACGGCACGCCCTCTCCCGGTCTCGGCGAACTGGCCGCGGTGTGGGCCCCCGTGACGCTGGAACACCTCGGCGAGCGCTCCTGGCGGGTGCGCAACCGGCAGCACACGCTCGGCACCGACCACCTCGAGCTGCACTGGCGCATCGAGGACGACGGCATCCGTCTGACCGACGGGATCGTCGCACTGCCGGCGCTCGCCCCGGGTGAGGAGGGCACCGTCGAGGTCCCCCTCGACGGGCTGCCGGATGCCGCGACCGAGCGCTGGCTCACCCTCGAGGTGAGGTGGCGCGACGCCCCGCCGTGGGGCGACGCCGGGCACATCGTCTCGCGCGCACAGCGCCCGCTCCGGGCCGCTCCCCCCTGCCCGCCCCGCCGCGGCCGCGCCACATGGGACGGCGACGCCCTGGGTGAGGCGGTGTTCGACCGCCGCGGCGGCCTGGTGCGCTGGCGCGACCTCGACATCTCCGGGCCGCTGCCCGAACTGTGGCGCGCGCCCACCGAGAACGACCAGCTCGACGGGCAGGGCTCGTACGAGACGGCCGACCCGGCCCTCACGCACGGCCGCGGCGACGAGAGCACGCCGGCGTCGTCGGTGCGGTGGCTCGAGCGCGGCCTCGACCGCCTGCAGCACCGGGTGCTGTCGGTCGAGCGCACCGACGACGGCCTGGTGCAGCGGGTGCGGTCGATGGCCGCGCACAGCGCGCAGGGCATCGAGACGACTTTCGACTGGCGCCTCGACGGCGACGGCCTGCGACTGCACACCGACATCCGGCCGTTCGGCCCCTGGGACTGCACGTGGCCGCGGGTCGGCGCGCGCATCGGGTTGCCGGGCGCGCTGGCCGACGAACGGGTGGAGTGGTTCGGCACGGGACCGGCGGAGTCGTACGCCGACAGCGGCGAGGCCGCGTACGTCGGGCGCTTCGAGGCCGCCGTCGACGACCTCGGCGTCGCGTACGGCCGGCCGCAGGAGACCGGCCACCGCCCCGGCCTGCGCGCCCTCGACCTCGGCCCGCTGCACCTGCGCGCGATCGACGCGGGGGCGACGGGCCTGCCCGGGTTCCAGCTCGATCGTCACACCGCGCAGGAGCGCACCGGCGTCGGTCACGCGCACGAGCTGCCGCCGTCGCGCGGACTGTGGCTCTACCTCGACGCCGCGCAGCACGGGTTGGGGTCGCGCGCGTGCGGACCCGACGTGCTGCCGCGATACGCCCTCTGGCCGCGCGCGGTGTCGTGGACGGTGGTGTTCGGGTAGGCGGAGGTCACATTCGGGGACGGAATTTTTATGAGATAGTGCCGTAAGTCATAAAAATGGGAGCGCCCCTTATGAATTCCGATCCGCCTCGAGAACCCGCGGGCGACACGTCTTGGCCAGCCGTCGGCTACGAGACGCGCGACTGGGTACCCACGGCGGCCAGGGGAATACGCGCCGCACGCGAGGGTCATGCCCGCGTTCGCTATGAGGCCTCCGTGCCGCCGACAATCGCCTCCCTCAACCCCTCACTGGTCCCTGAGGTCGCTGCGGAGGCGGAGGAAGCGGCGGCCGAACTCGCACGCTTCGATGCCGAACTCGGCAGCCGGGTCGCGGGCTTCGCCCCGGTCCTCCTGCGCTCGGAGGCCGCTTCCTCGTCGCAGATCGAGAACCTCACCGCGTCGGCTCGTGCGATCTTCTCCGCGGAACTCGGCGCGAAGGGATCCCGCAACGCCGAACTGATCGCCGCGAACACCCGCTCGCTGCACGCAGCCCTCGATCTCGCGGCGCAGATCACGCCGGCCAGCATCGCTGCGATGCACCGCGTTTTGATGGAGTCGCAGCCGAGGCACGCCCCCGGTGAATACCGGACGGAACAGGTGTGGATCGGAACCCGAGGCGACTCACCCGTCCGTGCCGAGTTCGTCCCGCCGCACCACGAACACGTTGCGTCTCTCGTCGAAGACCTCGCTGGCTTCTCGACCCGCTGGGACGTGCCGTCTCTCGTCTCCGTCGCGATCGCCCACGCGCAGTTCGAGACGATCCACCCCTACACCGACGGCAACGGCCGAACGGGTCGAGCCCTGGCACAGTCGATGCTCCGCTACCGAGGTGTCACCAGGAACGTCGCCATCCCGGTTTCCGCCGGCCTCCTGGCCGACGTCGACGGCTACCACGCCGCGCTGACCGCCTATCGAGACGGAGACCCGAACGACATCGTTCGCGCCTTCGCAGCCGCAGCATTTCGCGCGGTCGCGAACAGTCGCGAGCTCGTTTCCGACATCGACGACATCCGCGCATCCTGGAACGATCGACTGACCGCCCGACGCGACTCCAACGCCTGGCGACTGCTCGACGTCTTCGTTTCCCGGCCCGTTCTCGACTCGGCGACCGCCGCCGAAGAGCTGGGGATCGCACAGCCCAACGCGTACCCGCCACTGAAGGCGCTCGTCGACGCCGGCATCGTGCGCTCGAAAGCGGAGCACAAGCTCGGCCCGTTCTGGCGTAGCGAAGAGATCCTGCACGCCATCGACGCGTTCGCCGAGAGGGCGGGACGCCGCCAACGCGGCTGAGCCCCGCATGCACACCGCCCCACGGCATCCTTCTTCCGCGGTGTCGCCGCCCCAGAACCGCGGCAATCACCTCACCCCGCGAAAGCCGGCCCGACGTACCGCGCCGACGGGCGGATGATCTTGGGGTCGCGCGCCTGCTCGAGCACGTGGGCCGTCCAGCCGATCGTGCGCGCGAGAGCGAAGGTGGGCGTGAACATGTCGCGCGCGATGCCGCACTGCTCCATCACCACCGCGGCGTAGAACTCGACGTTCGCGTGAAGCGGGCGTTGGGGGTGCCGGGCCGCCAGCTGCCGCTCCGCCTCCTCTTGGAAGGCCAGCGCCTGCGCCACGCGCGGACCGCCGAGGTCGCGGGCGACGCCACGCAGCAGCTCCGAGCGCGGGTCGGCCGTGCGGTACACCGCGTGCCCGAAGCCCATCAACCGGCGCCCCGCGGCGAGCTCCCCGGCGATCCAGGCCGACGGATCGTCGCCCGCGCGGTCCAGGCTGTCGAGCGCCCGCGCCGGGGCTCCCCCGTGCAGCGGACCCGAGAGCGCGCCGAGCGCGCCGGTGAGACAGGATGCCAGGTCGGCCCCCGTCGACGCGATGACCCGGGCCGTGAACGTCGAGGCGTTGAAGCCGTGGTCCATCGCCGCGATCAGGTACGCCGACAGCGCCCGCACGTGCGCCGCGTCGGGCGTCGCACCCGTGACGCGCTCGAGGTAGTCGGCGACCACCCCGGCTCCCGCTGCCCCGCGGTGCGGCGCGAGGGCGAGGGCGAGCGGGGCGATCGCCGCGAACCGGATCGCCTCGTCGAGCCGCGCGTCGGGGTCGAGGTCGTAGAGCGCCGCGGATCGGCGGACCGATGCCACGAGCGTCCACACCGCGCGCAGCGCCGCGAGCGGCTGGTCGGTGTGCATCGCGACGGCGGCGATCAGCTCCGGCATCCGGGGATCCGCCTGGACCGCGGCGATGCGTTCCGCGAACGCGGCGCCGCGGTCGGCGTCGGGAAGCTCGCCGACGACGAGCAGATGCCAGACGTCCTCGAACGAGCGCTCGCGCGCCGGCTCGACGGCGGAGTGCCCGCGGTAGTGGAAGTACCCGGCCTCTCCGTTCACGTCGCCGATGGTCGTCTCGGCGGCGACGACGCCGTTCAGACCGCGGGGCACGTCGATCAGCTCGCTCATGCGCCCAGTGTGCGAACATGACGAACCCAGCGTCAACGTTGATCGGATCATCATGACCGCCCCGCTCCCCCGCCTCACCGCCGCGCAGGCCGCCGCCCGTCTCGGGGTGAAGCCGCAGACCCTGTACGCCTACGTCTCGCGCGGCCTCGTGACGCGCGAACGCGACGCGCGCGGCTCGACGTTCGACGCCCTCGAGCTCGAGGCCTTCGCGGCCGGGCGGCGACGCACGGCCGGGCGCACCCCGACCCACCCCACGACGGGGATGCCGCTGGGAATCGTGCAGACCGACATCGCCGACATCGAAGACGGCGAGCTGCTGTACCGGGGCCGGCGTGCCCGCGACCTCATCGACCAGCCGTTCGCCGAGGTCGTCGCGTGGCTGTGGGGCGCGGAGCGGATCGACGCCCCCGACACCGCGATCGGCAGCGCCCGCGCCATGGTCGAGGCCCTCCCCCCGCACGCGGGCGCCATGGATCGCCTGCGCGCCGCCCTCACCGGGTTCGCCGCCGACGACCCGCTCCGCCACGACACCGCTCCCACGACCCTGCACCGCATCGGCTGGACCCTGCTCACCGGGCTCCCCGTGGCTCTCGGCGGCGACGCGCAGCTCGACGTGGCGCGCTCCCTGGCCGGCGCCTGGGGCGTGAGCGACGGCCCCACCGTCCGCGCGATCAACGCGGCGCTCATCCTGCTCATCGATCACGACCTGGCCGTGTCGACCTTCGCCGCGCGGGTGGCGGCCTCGGCC
>NZ_JACYNU010000014.1:0-72748 GCF_014839455.1 Microbacterium sp. CFBP 8801
GGGCCTCCCACGTGCGCAGCGACAGCGCGACCGCCGACACGATGAGCAGCACGCCGAGCACCTGCGGCTTGGTGGCCGCGTGCAGACGGGTCGGCACGTCGCGCCAGCGCAGCAGGCCGATCGTCGCGGTCAGGCACAGCACCGCGCCGATGAGCACGAGCACGAGCGCGACGGTGTCGAGAACGGAGTCGAGGGTCATCTCGGGTTCTCCTTGCGCGCGACGAAACGGGCGACCGCGATCGAGCCGAACACGCCGACCGCGGCGATGATGAGCATCGCGGGCAGCGACTGGGTGTGCTTGTTGATCACCATGTCGGCACCCAGGATGCAGAGCACCTCGGTGAGCAGCACGTCGGCGGCCACGGCGCGGTCGAGGATCGACGGGCCGATCACGAGGCGGATCAGCGCCAGCACCGCGGCGGCGGCGAAGACGGCGAGGATGACGACGACGAGCGGGTTCACAGCAGGGTTCTCCCGTCGCGCGGGGTCTCGGCTCCGTGCCGGGCATCGGCATCGGACTCGGCGATCTTGGCCCGCAGCTCCTGCAGCTCTTCCTTCGAGCCGACGGCCCGCGTGATGCGGGCTTCCCAGCCGAGCACGACGCGGCGCTGATGCTCGGCATCCGCATCGCTTCGCACGCCGATGGTGTGCAGGAACAGGGTGCGGTTCTCGCGGTCGACGTCGACGATGAGCGAGCCGGGAATGAGGGATGCCGTGACGGCGGTGTGCGCCATGATCACGTCGTCGTCGACACGCAGAGGCACCGCGATGATCGCGGCCCCCGGCTGCCGCCGGAGATCGACGACCTGCCACGCCACGATGAGCGAGCCGCGGATGACCGCGCCGAGGAAGGTGACGACGAAGACGAGCCCGTACCAGAGGTTGATGCGGCCGGACAGCTCGACCGGGGGCAGGCGGAACACCCGCGTGACGAAGATGGCCGCCACCAGACCGGTGAGGAACGCCAGCCAGGTGAACTGGCCCCACAGCAGCATCCACAGGGCGACCAGCCACACCAGGAACGGCAGCTGGTGCAGGAACAGCCCCACCTGGGAGCGGCGCGACGGGCTCATTGCTGACCCGCCTGTTCCCGCACCTGCACGAGACTCACGCCGTCGGTGATGGTGACGCCCGCCCGCAGGCACATGTCCAGCAGCGGGCCCGCGAACACCGTCAGCGCCAGGGTGACGGCCACCATGCCGACGGTCGCCGAGGTCATGATGCGCGGGATCGCGCGACGCTCGGTTGAGATCGTCGCGGCGGGGGCGTTGCCGAGGTAGGCGACGCGCTCCATCGTCTCGGGCGAATCCTCGTTCTCGCGCCAGAACGACAGGTTCCACGCGCGCATCAGGGCGTAGAGCGTCAGGATCGACGTCGCGATCCCGCCCACGATCAGCACCATCATCACCGGCGTCCCCACCTGGGCCGCCGCGTCGAAGAGCGCGTACTTGCCGATGAAGCCCGAGAAGGGCGGCAGACCGCCGAGGTTGATGGCCGGGATGAAGTACAGCACCGCCAGAAGGGGCGCGGCCCGCATGAGGCCCTTCACCTTGAGGATCGAGGTGCTGCCCGCGCGGCGCTCGATGAGGCCCACCGCGAGGAACAGCGTGGTCTGCACGATGATGTGGTGGACGATGTAGTAGATTGTCGCCCCCACCGCCAGCGGCGTGTTGATGGCCAGGCCGAAGATCATGTAGCCGATGTGGCTCACGAGCGTGAACGACAGGATGCGTTTGAGCTCGGCCTGCGCGACGGCGCCCAGGATGCCGACGATCATCGTCGACAGCGCCACCATCATCAGCAGGAAGTTGAGGTCGTTGTCGACGAACAGCTGGGTCTCGGTGCGGATGATCGCGTAGACGCCCACCTTGGTCAGCAGCCCGGCGAACACCGCGGTCACCGGCGCCGGAGCCGTGGGGTACGAGTCGGGCAGCCAGAACGAGAGCGGGAAGACGGCCGCCTTGATGGCGAACGCGAGAAGCAGCATGAGATGCAGGACCGTCTGGGTGTCCTGCGGCAGCAGCGCCATGCGCTCGCTGATCTGCACCATGTTGACCGTGCCGAGCGCGCCGTAGACCATCGCGATCGCGGCGAGGAAGAGGATCGACGACACCAGCGAGACGACGATGTAGACGACCCCCGTGCGGATACGCGACTCGGTTCCGCCCAGGGTGATGAGCACGTACGAGGCGACGAGCAGGATCTCGAAGCCCACGTAGAGGTTGAACAGGTCGCCCGCGATGAAGGCGTTGAAGATACCCGCGCCGAGGATGAGGTAGGCCGGGTAGAAGATCGAGACCGGGGTGTCCTCGTCGTTGTCGGCGGCTCCCTGGCCGATCGAGAACAGCAGCACGGCGAGCAGCACGATGCTGGTGACCACCACCAGCAGCGCGGCGAGCACGTCGACGTACAGCACGATGCCGAACGGGATGTCCCACGCGGCGATGGCCACGGCGAGGGGGCCGTTCGTGTCGACCTCGACGAGCAGCACGGCGCCCAGCACGAGCACGGCCGCGAGAGAGGCCACCGACACGACGATCTGCGTCTTCTTGCGACGGCCGAACACGAGGTTGATCGCGGCGCCGATGAGCGGGATGCCGACGAGCAGGGGAACGAGGGCGCTCACGCGCGATCACCATCCTGGGGGTCGCGGGAGTCGGGGGTGGGAGCGTCGTCGTCGTCGCGCTGCACGGCGACGCGGTCGACCGGTGCGTCGTCGACGAGCTGCGACAGGTCGCCCTGGTGCAGCACCCGGATGGGCGAGGCCACGTCGCCCACGAAGTCGGTGGTGACGTCGTCGTCGTCGGAACGCGACTCTTCGTCCATGGCGTCTTCGGGCTCGGTCGCCGTGCGCGTACGAAGAGCGACGTCGTCGGCGTCGTCGATGACCGTGTCGGCCTGACCCAGCTGCCAGGACCGGTAGATCAACGCGAGCAGGAACGCCGAGATGCCGAACGTGATGACGATGGCCGTCAGCGTCAGGGCCTGCGGCAGCGCGTCGGACATGTCGGCGGGGTCGGTCTGCCCGTCGTAGAACGGCGCTCTGCCCGGAGCGCCCATGACGATGAGCAGCAGCAGATTGGCGGCGTTGCCCAGCAGCAGGAAGCCGATGAGCACGCGGGTCAGGCTGCGCTCGAGCATCGCGTACACGCCGCACGCGAAGAGCACGGCCATCACGATGACGAGGACGAGAGAGATGGTCACGGGCCCACCACCTCCGCGTCTTCGGGATGCAGCGACTGCCTGTCGACTTCGGCGCCGAGGCTGCGCAGCACGTCGAGCACCAGGCCGATGACGACGAGGTAGACGCCCACGTCGAAGATCGTGCTGGTGACGAACTCCCAGTGACCGATGAGCGGCAGCTCGCCCTCGAACGTGAAGCTCTGCAGAGGCGCGAAACCGAAGGCCATCGGCACCAGCGCGCACAGCACGGCGATCGCCATGCCCGCGCCCAGCAGCCGGCCGGCGTCGGTGGGGGCGGCGGCGCCGAGCTCCCATCGCCCACCGGCGATGTAGCGCATGACCAGACCCATGCCGGCGACCAGACCGCCGGCGAAGCCGCCGCCGGGGAGGTTGTGCCCGGCGAACAGCAGGTACAGCGACACGATCATGATCGAGTGGAAGAGCACCCGGATGATGATCTCGAGCAGGATCGACCGGTTCTCGGGCTGCACCTTCGAGCCCGAGATGAGCCAGGCCCGCGGAGCATCGGTCTCGCCCACGCGCTGGGCCCGCACTCCGCTGTCGGTCTCGACGAGCGGGCGACGGCGACCGAGACCCGTGCGACTGCGGGCCGTGCCCGAGCGCCGCGACAGGTTGTCGCTGCGGTCGGTGATGAAGACGAGCGATGCCACGCCCGTGGCCGCGAGCACGAGCACCGAGAGCTCGCCCATGGTGTCCCACCCGCGCAGGTCGACCAGCGCGACGTTGACGACGTTGCGGCCGTGGCCGATCTCGTACGCCAGGGCCGGCCACTCGAGCGAGATGGGAAGGTCTTGCCGCGCGCCGGTCGCCACGACGGCGACCAGCGCCATGGTGAGACCCACGCCGGCGCCGAGCACGGCGCGCGCAAGGGGGGCGACCGATTCGTTCTGCTCGCCCATGCGAGCCGGCAGACGCCGCAGCACGAGGGCGAACACGACCAGGGTCACCGTCTCGATGAGCACCTGCGTGAGGGCGAGGTCGGGGGCGCCGCTGGTGGCGAAGAGCACGACCATGCCGAGGCCGGTGACCGACACGAGCGCGACGCCGGTGTAGCGCTTGCGCGCCCGCACGGCGAGGATGCCCGCGGCGATCATGATCGGCGCCGAGATCAGCTGCGCCGGCGACTGCCACGCGTCGAGCTGCGCGCGCCACTCGCTCGAGGCGAGCAACGCGGTGCCCTCGGCCACCACGAGAACGACGAAGATCGTGCCCACGTAGAACGGCAGCGAGCCGCGCTGGAAGCGCGCGGTGACCCACTCCGACGTGTGGTCGATGCCGCGCAGGGTGGCGTTGTAGACGTCGTTCGCCGTGAACGGCAGCACGCGGCGGCGCTTGTGCAGCTGCGTCTTGCGCACGACCCAGAACACCCCGGCGCCGAGCGCGAGCGTGCCCAGCGAGATGAAGAGCGCCGGCTCCAGACCGTGCCAGAGCGCGAGGTGGTACGGGTACTCGGGCGCGGGAACGCCGGCCGTCGCCTCGGGCAGCTCGTCGGCGTAGGGCGCGAGCCAGTGGTCGACGATCGGCGCCAGGAAACCGAGCGCGAGCGAGGCCGCCGACAGCAGCACCGGGGCCGAGAGGAAGCCGATGGGCGGGTCGGGCCACTCGGTCTTCTCGACGTCGCGCTTGGTCCAGTACGCACCCCAGAGGAACCGGATGCCGTACGCCGCCGTCAGAGCGGAACCCAACACGATGCCGATCAGGGCGACGAGACCCCATCCGGCGCCGCCCTCGGCCTCGTGCAGCAGGGCGGTGAGAGCAGTCTCTTTCGCGACGAAGCCCAACGTGGGGATGACGCCGGCCATCGACGCGATCGCGATGAACGAGGCCGTGGCCATGACCGGGGCCTGGCGTCCGACACCCGAGAGCTCGCCGATGTCACGCGTGGAGAGCTGACGGTCGATGACGCCGACCACGAGGAACAGGCACGACTTGAACAGAGCGTGGCTGAGCAGCAGAGCGACGCCCGCGAGGGCGGCATCGCGCGTTCCATAGCCCAGCATGACGGTGAGGAAGCCGAGCTGGCTGACCGTACCGAAGGCCAGGATGCGCTTCAGGTCGCGTTCGCGCAGCGCCTGGAAACCGCCCAGCAGCATGGTGAAGACACCGAGGGTGATCAGCGTCGGGCGCCAGAACGGGGTGTCGGCGAAGCCGGGGGCGAGCCGCGCGATGAGGTAGATGCCGGCCTTCACCATGGCGGCGGCGTGGAGGTAGGCGCTCACCGGGGTGGGAGCGGCCATGGCGCCGGGCAGCCAGAAGTGGAAGGGGAAGATGGCCGATTTGCTCAGCGCGCCCACGAGCAGCAGCAGCACGGCGATGTCGACGACCGTCCCCACGGGGGGATCGGCGAGGATCGCCGACAGGCTCGAGGTGCCCGCCTGCACCACCAGCAGCACCACGCCGATCAGCATGACCAAGCCGCCGAGGGTCGTCACGAGCAGGGCCTGGAGGGCGGCACGGCGACTCGCCGCACGACCGTGGTAGTAGCCGATGAGCAGGTACGACAGCACGCTCGTGGCTTCCCACAGCATGACGAGCACGACGATGTCGTCGGTGAGCACGAGGCCGTACATCGCGCCGGCGAAGGCCAGCAGCACGGCCGAGAACTGCCCGACGCCCTGCGTCTTGCCGCGAAAGTACCAGCGGCAGTAGAGCATGACGAGCGCGCCGACGCCCGTGACGACGAGGGTGAGCAGCCAGCCCAGCACATCCATGCGCATCGAGAGCGAGACGCCCAGCGCGGGAATCCACTGGTATTCCTCAAACGGAATGTCTCCGCCGAAGACCGACGCGGCCTGCACGATGGCGAAGCCGAAGGCGAGTGCCGGAAGCACCGCCGCGACGTAGAACGCCCGAGCTCCGATGCGTGAGACGAGCCACGGGAGCAGGAGCGGGAGAGCCGCGAAGGCGCCGAGGAATATCAGCATGGTCGGGCCTCCTCGGGTGTCGACGGGTGGAGTGCCCGGGCTCTCGGGGTGTCGTGACTATTCTATGCGGAGCATGAGACGCGCCGCTGCCCGCGACCTCATGTGGTACGCGGCGGCGCGGTCGTCGTGCCCTCGCGGAACGTGCACGACAACCGCAGACCCGAGGGCACGGCATCCTCGAGCATCGCGGCGACGGCCTCGCCGGCCGCGCGGCCCTTGGCGGTGGCCGGCTGCACCAGCGTCGTGAGGACGTGCGGCGCCAGGCCGTCGACGACGACGCCGTCGAACCCCGTCACGCTGACGTCGTCGGGAACCCGAAGGCCCGCCTCTTCGGCGGCGCGGATGACCCCGGCCGCCAGCAGGTCGCTCTGCGCGATCACCGCGGTGGGGCGCTTGGCGGGGTCGGCGAAAAGCGTGCGTCCGGCGATCGCGCCCTCGTCGATCGAGCTGGTGGCCGCGGCCAGCGCGGGCGCGTCGGGGAACACGCGACGGGCCCCGGCCAGTCGATCGGCGGTGACGTCGACGCGCACGACCTCGTCGGACGCGATCCAGCCCCGCCGCCGCGACGTGTCGATCGGCAGGGTGACGAGAACGACGTCGCGGTGCCCGAGGTCGGCCAGGTGTTCGGCGGCGGCGGACTGCGCCTCGGTGTTGTCGAGCAGCACGCGCGGGATCCCCTCGCCGGCGTCGCCCTCGACGACGACGACCGGGATGCCGCGTCCGCGGACGATCTCGAGCGAGTCGCGCATGCGGGGGCTGCACCCGATCAGCACGGCGGCGTCGATGGGCGCGGTGTGCAGCGACGGCTCGCTCACCGTCTCACCGTCGTCGCGCAGCAGCAGCAAGGCCGCGCCCAGGCGCGAGACCCCGTCGGCGAGGCCGTCCATCATGTGCGTCGTCACCGGGTCGAGGAAGGCGGTTCCGAGGTGCTGGTCGAAGACGACGCCGACGATGCCCGACCGTCCGCGCCGCAGAGAGGCCGCGCGCGGGTCGGGCCCGGTGTAGCCGAGACTCTGCGCCGCGGCGAGCACGCGTGCCCGGGTGGCCTCCGAGGTGGGGGTCTTGCCACTGAAGACCACCGAGGCGGTCGACGGCGAGACGCCCGCCTCGCGGGCGACGTCGCTGATGGTGGCGCGTCGGGTGCTCACGGGCCGATCGTAACCCGCGACACGCGCGCTTCCGAATCGATTCGATCGACGTCGAATCGATTCGGTACAGTGGCGCCATGCATTCCACGCTGACCCGGTCCCAACTCGTGCGTTGGCACGTCGCGATCTGCGCCATCTTCCTCGCGAGCGGACTCAGCATCTCGACCTGGGCCTCGCGCGTGCCGGCGATCCGCGAGTCCCTCGGCATCGAGAACTCCGGCGTCGGGCTCCTGCTGCTCGGCATGGGCGTGGCATCCATCATCGGACTCTCCATCGCCCCCGCCGTCATGGCCCGCATCGGCGCCCGCACGGGAATGCTCGTCGCGCTGGTGCTCGTGGGCGTGGGCCTGGCCATCATCGGCTTCGGCACCGACTCCCTGCAGCTCTTCGCCGTCGCGCTCGTGGGCCTCGCCCTGTTCGGGTTCGGCAACGGCGCCGTCGACGTGATGATGAACGTCGAGGGCGCCGCCCTCGAAAAGGCCACGGGCCGCACGATCATGCCCCTGCTGCACGCCTTCTTCAGCTTCGGAACGGTGATCGGCGCCGCCCTCGGCTTCGTCGCCGTGCGCTTCGACATCCCGGTCGTCGCGCACTGCGTGGCCATGGGCGTGGTCATCGTCGTGGTGGCGTTCGTCTCGGTCGCCAACGTCCCCCGCGCCGAGGCCGCGATGGACGCCCCCGTCGCCGAGGAGCGCGCTCACTGGCGCGAGCGCCTCGCGGTCTCGCTGCAGGCCTGGCGCGAGCCGCGCACCTACACGCTCGGCGTCATCATGCTGGGCATGGCGTTCGCCGAGGGCAGCGCGAACGACTGGCTCCCCTCGGCCGTCGTGTACGGTCACGGAGCACCCGAAGAGGCCGGCCCCGCCGTGCTCGCGGTGTTCTCGGTCGCGATGACCGTCGGACGCATCGCGGGCGGACCGGTGGTCGATCGTCTCGGTCGCGTGCTGGTGCTGCGGGTGCTGGCGGCCACCGCGGCCGCGGGCCTGCTGCTGTTCATCCTCGCGCCGTTCGGCCCGTGGGTGTTCGTGGGCGCGGCACTGTGGGGTCTCGGTGCCTCCCTCGGCTTCCCGATCGGCATGTCGGCCGCCGCCGACGACCCCGCCAAGGCCGCCTCGCGCGTGGCCGCCGCGGCGACCATCGGGTACGTCGCATTCCTCTGCGGTCCCCCGATCCTCGGGTGGATCGGCGACCACATCGGGCTGCTCAACACGCTGCTCATCGTGGTCGGCCTGATCGTGGCATCCGGTCTCTTCTCGGGCGCGGCCAAGCCGCTCGTCGTCGCGAAGGCCGAAGCAGAAGAAGCGCGCCGCTGACGGGCTCCGGCAGACGTGCTCCACCCCGGGCGGGAGGAATCGGGAGGGACAACGGCGGCGGCGTCGAGACCGATCCGCGCATCCGGATAGTCTGAGCGCCGGAGCGTCGGGCGACCTCGGAACCACCGGGACGCGTTGACGTGGGGAAGGAACGGCAACCGATGGAGTTCTTCTCGTTCGATCTCGGCGGCATCTTCGTCGCCGTGGTTCTGGCGCCCATCGCGTGGTCGATCAAGAACTGGGTGCAACGGGCATCGCAGCAGCGACAGGCCGAATTCGAGCAGTCCCAGCGCGACAGCGAGGCCCGCCGCCTCGAGACGCAGGAACGCCTGACCCTGGCCAATGAGAGACAGCGCGAAGTACTGGAGCTCCAAGAGGCCTTCGACATCCACGAATCCCTCACGACGCGGGAGGTGTTCGAGGCGATGAGCCGCGCTGAGCGAGAACCCGCCTCGCGCGAGTATCTGACGCAACTGCATCGTCGCGCCTCGCATCGATACGAGCAGTTCGACGAGCGCTGGCCGCTCCCGCCCGACGTGCAGGAACTCGTGCGCGCCGCCGTCGCCGACATCGCCCGTCGCATCCCCGCGGAGGCCGCCGAGGCACAAGCGCTCTTCGAGCAGAAAGTCGAGCGCAAGACGCTGGCGGGCGACCGCAGTACGTTCCGCGTCGACGGGCATGTCCTCAGCAAGCACCACACGCTGCATGCCATCGCCGTCCGGTTCGCCCGGGAGCACGGCATCCACACCGTCGACGACTTCACCCGGGAGTGGGGCGCCGTCGTCACCCGCGTGATCGGCACGTCTCTCACGCCCAGCGTGTTCACCGGCCGAAAGCTCCTGACGGATCCGCGCGTCGGCAGCGAGTCCTATCTGCGACGCTACGCACCCCGGGACCGCAAGACATTGGCCGACCTGGGCGGGCTCGAATTGGACGGCACCTCGTACTTGTTGGCGTGGGAGAGCGGTGTGACTCCGGCGCCCGCCGACATCGGCAGGGTTGTGCACCTGCCCTTGATCGAGGAGTTCGCCTCGAACCCGAAATGGCACGTCACCGAGGGTCCGCGCCACGAGCGCGATTAGGCTCGACGGGTGCGTCTCGTCATCGCCCGTTGCTCCGTCGATTACACCGGCCGACTCAACGCGCATCTCCCCCTCGCCACCCGCCTGCTCGTGCACAAGGGCGACGGCAGCCTGCTCGTGCACTCCGACGGCGGCTCGTACAAGCCGCTCAACTGGATGAGCCCGCCGTGCAGTCTCACGCTCGAGCAGCCCGATGAGGCCGACGTCGAAGACGGCGTGATCGAGCGGTGGCGTGTCACCCACGCCAAGACGGGCGATGCGCTGCTGGTGCGCATCCACGAGGTCGTCCACGATTCCTCGCACGAGCTCGGCGTCGACCCCGGCCTCATCAAGGACGGCGTCGAAGCCGACCTGCAACGTCTGCTGGCCGAGCAGGTCTCGGTCGTCGGCGAGGGCCTGCGACTCGTGCGTCGCGAGTACCCCACGGCGATCGGTCCGGTCGACCTGCTGCTGCGCGACGACGCCGGCGGCACCGTCGCGATCGAGGTCAAGCGCCGCGGCGACATCGACGGTGTCGAACAGCTCACGCGCTACCTCGAGCTGCTCAACCGCGACCCCCTGCTCGCTCCGGTCACCGGCATCTTCGCGGCCCAAGAGATCAAGCCCCAGGCCCGCGTGCTCGCCACCGACCGCGGCATCCGCTGCCTCACCCTCGACTACGACGAGATGAAGGGCGTGCAGTCGGGGGCGCCGCGCCTGTTCTGACGCACTCCACGCGTGGGCAGCGAGCCGGGCCGATGCCGCGCCGGTAGCGTGGGAGCATGCCCGTACGCTCCCCCTTCTCGTGTGTCCTGTGGGACGTCGACGGCACTCTCGTCGACGCGTCCGAGGGGATCCTCCGTCGCCTGACGATCACCCTCGAGCATTTCGGACGCACTCCGCCGACGCGGGGAGAACTGTCGCACTGGATCGGGCCGCCCATGTTCGAGTCCTTCCAGGTGAACGTCGGGATGACGCCCGAGCAGGCCACCGAGGCCGTCACGTTCTATCGCGGCCTCAATCGCAGCGAGGGCTACACCGTCAGCGCGCGGCTGTATCCCGGCGTCGGTGAGATCGTGCACGACCTGCACGCCGCCGGTGTGCCGCAGTCGACGGCCAGCTCGAAGCCCGAGGTGCAGGTCGTGGCCCTGATGGACCACTTCGGTCTCGCCCCCGACCTCGAGGCCGTGGTCGGGGCGTCGCTCGACGAACGCACCCTGAGCACGAAGTCCGACATCGTCCGCGAGGCCCTGCGGCGACTGGAGGCGCAGGGTGTCGACGTCTCGCGCCCCGTGCTGATCGGCGATCGTCACCACGACGTCGAGGGCGGTCGGGATGCCGAGGTGCCCGTGATCTTCGTGCGCTGGGGGTTCAGCTGGCCGCACGAGTCCGAGGGCGCGCAGGCCGCCGTCGACGACGTCGACCAGTTGCGGGCCCTGCTGCTCGTCGACGACGCCCCCGCCGACCGTGACTGACGTCGCCTGGGCGATCCCCGCGGCGATCGCGCTCACCGGCGGTCTGCTCGTCGCGGCGATCGTCGTGCTGGTCGTTCGGGTGCGTCACCGCTCGCCACGCGCGCAGGCCGCGGCGGCCGAGGCCGTCACCGCCGCCGAGGCCGCCCTGCTCGACCTCGATGATGCGGTCAACTCCCTCGACATCGCGTTCGAAGCGGCCGACGCCCTGCCCGCGAGCGATGCCCCGGCAGATCTGCGTCGGGCGTACACCGCCGCCCAACGCGCTCGCGACCGCGGGTTCTCCGACGTCTCGTCGCTGCGACGGGGTGCCGTCGTCCCCGCGCGACGACGTGTCGAGGCCGAGCGGCTGCGCGCCGGGCTCGTGTCGCAGCTCGCCCGCGTCGAGGCGACGCGCACGCAGCTCGCCGCCTGGTCGACGGCGCATCGCACCCCGGCCGCACTCGTCGCAGCCGCACGTCGGCGCCGCGACGAGGCCGTCACCTCAGCGGGCGACCCGGCCCCGCTGCTCGCGGCACTGGGCGACCGCTTCGACGCCGACGATTGGCGCGACGCCGCCCTCTCGGCGCAGGCCGGCCATGCCGCGCTGATCGAGGCCGACGCCGAGATCGACCGCGCTGCGGCACGCGACGCCGATGTCGCAACCGTGATGATGCACCTGCACCGCTCGACCGACGCCACCCGCCGAGCCGGACGCCACCTGCGTGCCGTGGAGGATTCCCACCGCATCGCCCTGCAGGCCGCCGACAACGTCACCGCCGAGCTGGCCGCGGCCCGCGCCGAACTGGGCGCGGCGATCGAGCTCGCGACCGCCCGCGCCGACGCGTGCGCGCCCGGCGCGCAGGCGCGTCTGCTCTCCGCGGTCCGCGACCTCGACGACGCGGCCGCCCACGCTCCCCGTCGCCCGCGCACCGCCGTCGAAACCGTGGCGCGGGTGCGCGAGGTGCGCGACGACGCCCTCGGCGAGGCACCGAGCACCCGGCATCGGCTCGAGGTCGCCCGCACGGCCCTGCCCGGCACTCTCGCGTGCGCGCGTGCCGCCCTCGCCGCGGCCGACGCGCGCGAGGGCGTTCTGGCCATCGACGCCCGACTGCGCCTCGAGACCGCGCGTCGCGAGTTGGCAGCGGCCCGGGCGGCCACCGACGCGGTCGTCGCCCTGGCCAACGCGCGCGCCGCCTGGCACGCCGTCTCCTCGGCCGAGCTCTGAGCGAGAGGCCGAGAGCGGCCGTGCCCTATCTTTAGCGGCATGAGGGAGAACACCACGACCCGCCGCGTGAGCGCGGTCGCGCGCCGCATCCCGGCCACGCTCGCACTCGTCGGCATCCTGATCCTCGTCGGCGTCGCGGTGGGTGCACTGTGGCAGCCGTTCACCGCGTCTCCCCTGTTTTCGAGCGTGGCCTACGGCCTGCCGGCGCTCGAGGCGGGCCGCTGGTGGACGCCGCTCACCGGCTCGTTCTTCGTCGGCGCCCCCTGGGTCTACGCGCTCGTCGTTCCGGGTCTGGCCGGCATGGCGCTGCTGGAGTTCCGTCGGGGCAGTCGCGTGGCACTGGCCTACTTCGGCGCCGGGCAGCTCTTCTCCGTTCTCGCCGCGGCCGCGTTCCTGTGGGGCGCCGCCCTGCTCCCGTGGGCGTGGGCCCAGGAGCAGGCGATGGCCCTCGGTGTGGGACCCTCCGGCGGCATCGTCGCCTGCCTCGCGGCCGCCGTCGGGGTCCTGCCCTCGCCCTGGCGCCTGCGGGCCGGCACGACGCTGATCGCCGTCCTGTCGGTGACGTTCTTGTACTGGGGAACGTTGTCCGACCTGCAGCACGTGTTCGCCGCCGCACTGGTGCTGGGCGTCGACCGGTCCCTGCGCCCGCAACGCGTGAGTGTGCGAGAGCAGCGACTGGTCGCGTTCGCCCTGGTGTGTGCCCTCGGGGCGATGGAGATCATCGGCTACGTCGCTCCCATGACGGGCCCGTTCGGCTCGTCGGGCCCCGCCGACGGCTCGTGGCTCGACGTCGCCGTCAACACCGTGCTCGTGCTCGTCGTCGCCCTGGCTCTCCACCGCGGTCGGCGCTGGGCGTGGATCGTGCTCCTGGCCTATAGCGCCCTGAACCTCGTGCTCGTTCTGCTCACGCTGCTCCTCGCCGTGCTCGTGGGCGTGACCGAGCTCGAAACCGACCTGGGTGCCGACCTCACCAGCATCCTCGCCTCGTCGACGCTGTGGATCCTGGCGGCGGCGTATTTCGTGCTCGTGCGCGCCGCTTTCCGCGCCCGCCCGCGCGCGGCCCTCGGCGACGCGCCCGCCCCCGGGGTCGAAGACGTGAAGACCGAGCTGCGAGCCTCGGGCGGCGGGACCCTGTCGTGGATGACCACGTGGGAGGGGATGTCGTACGCGCGATTCGGCCGGGGGATCGTCGCGTACCAGCGGCGCTCGGGCGTGGCGCTTGCCTTGGCCGATCCGCTCGGTCCGGTCGAGACGCGCGCCGCCACCGTGCGGGCGTTCATCGAGAGCGCCGAGGCCGCCGGGCTCGCGCCGTGCTTCTTCGGCGCCGACGACGCGACGCGTGCGGCGGTGCCCTCGGACTGGCGCAGCATCGTGGTGGCCGACGACACCGTCGTCGACCTGCCGGGTCTGGCTTTCACCGGCAAGGCCTGGGGCGACGTGCGCACGTCGCTCAACCGCGCACAGCGCGAGGGGATGACGTTCCGTCTCTCGCGCCTCGCCGACGAGACCTGGGGCGTGCGTCAACAGCTGCGTGCCATCTCCGAGAGCTGGGTCGACGAGAAGGACCTGCCCGAGATGGGGTTCACGCTCGGCACCCTGCACGAGGCGGCCGACCCCGAGGTCCGCATCGCCCTCGCCGTCTCGCCGCACGGCGACGTCGACGGCTTCCTGTCGTGGCTGCCGATCTACGGCGATGGGGCGGTGCGCGGGTGGACGCTCGATCTCATGCGCCGACGCGACGGCGGGTTCGGGCCGGTGATGGAGTACCTGATCGGCTCGTCGGCGCAGCAGTTCTCCACGGAGGGGGCGGCCGTGATGTCGCTGTCCGGCGCGCCGCTGGCGCACGAGTACCCCGCCGACGCCGGGGCCATCGTCGACCTGCAGACGCGCATGGCGAGCATGCTGGAGCCCGTGTACGGGTTCGCCTCGCTGCACCGCTTCAAGCAGAAGTTCCACCCGCGGTACGAGACGCTCTCGCTCCTCTACCGCGACGAGGCCGACCTCGCGCGCATCGGTGCCGCTCTGACGCGGGCGTTCCTGCCGCACGCCACGATCCGGCAGTTCGCCTCCGCGGGCGTCGATCTGGTGCGCCACGAACAGTGAAGACCCCGGCCGCGCACGATCGTCGAGGGACGCGAGCGCGGCCGGGGCCGATCCGGGACGTACCCGAGAAGATCAGATGACGCGGATGTCCTCGGCCTGAAGGCCCTTGGGACCCTGGGCGACCTCGAACTCGACGCGCTGGTTCTCTTCGAGCGAGCGGTAGCCGCCCGACTGGATCGCGCTGTAGTGCGCGAAGACGTCCTGACCGCCGTCATCGGGGGCGATGAAGCCAAAGCCCTTTTCCGAGTTGAACCACTTGACCGTGCCCTGCGTGCTCATCGTCATGCCGTTTTCCGCTTGAGCCGGCACCGTGCGCGCCGGACTGTGCCCCCACGGTAACGGGCCGGATCACTCGGCGCACAGGGCTGTGACACAAACGTTGCGTCGATCGCCGGGGTGGTGTCCCTCTGTGGTTCGTCCGCCGGCCCGGCGCGCGCTGGCGGCGCGACGGGCGGTGCGCGGGAGGAATCGCTCCGGAGCCCATACGACGCCCGGGCTGAGCAGTGCTCAAAGCCCGGGCGTCGACGGATCCCCCCGGATATGCCACGCGAGGCGTGACGTGATGACATTACCGGTCGCGCGAGCCTCTGCGCGACAAGAAAACGAAGAATCAGGGAGTTATGGCGATGTTCTGTGATAACCGGGAGTCGTATGATCCGCGTGATGGACACCCGGAGACGCGCTTCTGCGCTCGTCGAGGAGGCGTACTCCGCCCTCGGCGAGGCGATCGTCGACGGGCGCCTGCAGCCCGGTGATCGTTTGCGCGACGTCGAGTTGGCGGAACTCATGGGCATCTCCCGCACCCCCGTGCGCGAGGCCCTGCAGAAACTCGAGCGCATCGGCCTCGTGGACGTCGCCGCCAACCGGTACACCCGCGTCTCGCAGCTGACCGACCGCGCGCGGACCGACATGCGGGAGTACGCCGCGCACACCATCGCGGGGGCGATGCGGGTGGGCCTCCCCCGCCTCACCGCCACCGACATGGACACCGCCGTGCGGCACGTCGACGCCATGCGCGACGCCGAGACCTCGCCGTCGTACGTGACGGCCGTGCTCGCCCTGTACGCCCACGTGGTGGCCGGTTCGCGCAATATCGTCTTTGCAAAGGCGCTCGCCCAGACCCAGCTGGTGCTGCGCCGTAATCTCGACGGCTGGACGAGCATCGACGGGGACACCCGCGGCCCCCTGTTCCGACACCTGCGCGGGCAGGTGTCGGCGCGCGACGCGAACGGTGCCACCTGGACGTTCCTCGCCCTGCACGGCTTCGCCTGACGGCGCAAGGCCGGCGGGGCGAGGAGTGCCCTTCGCTAGCGTGGCGCCATGCCCCACATCGAGCTGCGCGACCTTCGTGACGAGGATCGGGATGCCGCCTTCGCGGCGCTCCGCGACAGTCCCTCGACGTGGCCACGGGTGTCGATCGACGACCGCGCCTCGTTCGACCGGTGGGTCGACGGCGACGGCGCGAGTGTGCACGCCATCGTCGAAGACGCCGCGGTCGTGGGGGTCGCCGCCGCACTCGACGTCGACGACGACCGCGAGATCCTGCTCGCGGTGTCGCCGCACGCGGGCGACGATGCCGCCACCGAGGCGCTGCGTCTGCTCACCGTGCGCGAACCGGAACGCCCGCTGTACGCCTGCGTGTCCGCCGACGACGATCCTTCGCACGCCGTTCTCGCCCGCCTCGGTTTCGTCGAGCACGAGCGCGACGGCGCCGACATCGTCTATGTCCTGCCGCCGACCCTGGAGTAGGCCGGGACGTTGACCTCCCGTGGCATCCGTGTTCGGCTGGAGTCATGGTGAGCGAATGGTGGTGGGCCGCCTTCGCGGTCGTCGGAGCCGCGCTGTGGTGGTGGTCGATCCACCTGACCCTGGGTGCGTACCCGCGGGAGCGTGTGTCGTACTGGGCGAACCCGCGAAAGGCGCCCCGTCGAGCCGTCGCGTCGCGCGCCGTGGGAATCGGGCTGACGGTCTTCGGGGTCGGCATGATGCCTCGGCTCGTCGAGACCGAGCCATGGGCGGCGGCCCTTTTCGCGGGCGGCGCGATCATCGTCCTCATCTGGGTGCCCTACGTGATCGCCATCGCCGCGCACAACCGCCGGGTCGTCACGAGCGGCGCACTCGGCGCGGAGCACGCTCCTGCCTCCCGCGGCCAGAACCCGCCGTCGCCCGCCGCGGACGTTCGCCGCGCCCGCTAGTTCGGCTCTTCCGACTCCTCGAGCGACTCGTCGACCTCGATCGACGAGTCGTCGGTGGCGCTGGCCTCTTCGGCTCGCTCCGCCTGCTGCTCGGCCCGGGCGTAGGCCTCTTCGACGCGGCGCTTCTCCGACATAAGTGTCTCCCTCGGTGATCGATCGTGCGATCAACCTAGGGTCGACGAGCCCGCGGCGGAAGATCCCTCATCGACGCGACACCGTCGCCACGACCGGGCGGTGGTCGCTCCCGGCGTCGTCGAAACCGGTGACGACCGCGAATCCGCGCGCCTGCCAATCGCCACCGGTGAGCACGTGGTCGATCGGCGCCGCGAGGGCGGCCGGCAACCGTACCGGCCAGGTGCCCACGGCCGCGGCACCCCGATCGGCGGCGGCGTCGCGGCATCCGCCGATCACCCCTCCGTCGCGACCCAGCCCCGAGAAGTGGTCCAGCGTCGCGTTCAGGTCGCCCGCCACGATGACGTCGGGATCCGCGCACCGCGCCGCGACCCAGTCCAGCCCGTCGACCCACTCGGTCATTATCAGCGGCAACGGGGGCAGGGGGTGAGCGGCCACCAGCACGGGGCCGTCGCCATCGCTCGGCCGCCACACGCCGCTCGGTACGCCGGGAGTCGATCCCGCCGACGCGTCGCGTTCGTATGGGCCGAGCGAGGTCGCGATCAGGATCGAGGTCGGCACGGGGTCGTCGCCCGGCTCCGACACGACGGTGTCGTGCATCATCTCGATACCATCCCGAGCCAGGATGCCGACCACCGCGGCCGCCGCGATCGCATCGGTCTCGGGCAGGCTCACCACGTCGGCCCCCGTCTCGCGCACGAGCCGCGCGATGCTCTCGGGCGACGCGCCGCCGCCGTAGGTGTTCCACGCGACGACGGTCAGATCACCCTCCGCGATCGCACTGCCTCCGCCCCGCGCGAGCAGGACGGCGCCGTGACCGACCGTCGCCGCGGCGAGCGCGATCGCGAGGGCCGCTGTCACGCTCCATCGTCGCCGCAGCACCGCCACCACGGTGGCGACGAGCGCGAGAGCACCGAGAACGAGGGCCAGGATGCCGCGGAACGGGATCGCATTCGACACGAGGGGCAGCCGGTGCAGGCCGAGGGCCTGCGGCCACACGCAGATCACCGCCAGCAGCACACCGATCACCAGCGCGATGACGAAGGGGCGGCGTCGGGTGTTCGGCATCCGGACAGTAAAGCGGATCCCCGTGCACGCAGAAGGGCCCGGGGCGCGGTTCCACCGCCCCGGGCCCTTCGTTTCACCTCAGCGCGCGGAGCGGCGGCTGGTGATGAAGCCGTAGATGAGCAGCACGATGATCGAGCCGCCGATGGCCAGCAGCCAGGTCTGGATCGAGAAGAAGTCCTGCAGGGGCGCGTTGAAGATCAGGCCACCCAGGAAACCACCGAGCAGCGCGCCCACGACGCCGAGGAGCAGCGTGATGAGCCAGCCGCCGCCCTGCTTACCGGGCAGGATCAGCTTGGCGATGGCGCCGGCCAGAAGGCCGAGAAGAAGAAATCCGAAGAATCCCATGATGTGTCCCTTTCGCGAGTGTGAACCGAAGACCGCTCTCGCGGGTCCCTCGATTCATCCAGCTTGCTCCCAGGTTCGATTCTCGGGGGGTGGGTTGCGTTCGAGCCGAACATGGTGTTCGGGGTCGATGAAATCGGTCTGACGGGGCGGTCCCGGGGAGCCGTCGTCTTTTCAGACGAGAAAACACGGCGACTTCGTCGAGGCCCCGCGGCATTTATCCGCTTGTTCACGGCGGCCGACGAGGTATGGCGCGAGAAAGCACGCCGTCGGCGCGGAATCTGCGGCGACGGGGGCGATTAGCGTCGGCAGGAGCGAGACGTTCGCGCTCGCGTGGGGCTCGCGCTCCCCGTCTCGCTCTCGGTGTCAGTTCGGGTCTGCACACCGATGCTGGGCGGATGCCGCAATTGGGGGCGGCTTCCGCCCAGCCTCCTCCCGGGGATCGAACGGCGGTGCGGGCAGGAGCCCCAACCCCCGGTCCCACCCGCACCGGTCGAGTGCCACCGCCTAGCGGCAGAGGCCGGTCGACGTGCTGCTGTAGCAGATCGACGTGCTCCAGGAGCTGGCGAAGACCGCGCTGCGCTCGGTCTCACCGCGCTCGAGCGTCTGCAGAGAAAGCAGGTATCCCATTGATGTCACCTCCCCCCGGGGCTCGGCGCCCGGTGTCGGGCGGAGTCGACCGGGGGGAGGTCGAGGAACGGCAGCGCCAACCGCTGACCGTCACGAAGACTCGCGAGCATCCACAGCACGCCGGCCGAGCCGGTGGCCAGGTCGCACGACAGGCGCAGCAGGGCGCGACCCGGGTACCCCACGCCGTGGGGGCGGGGGATCTCGTGCAGACGCAGCAGCCGCCGATGGCGCTGCAGCGCTCGGCTCTTCTCGGGTGTCGGTGTTCGAGCCAGCAGGATCATGAGACCCGCGCGCCCCTGGAACAGGCCCGACTCCAGCACGAACTCGGGCAGACTCGCGCGCTCGAGGGCCGCGAGGGTGGCGGTGAGCGGGTGCGCGGGTGCTCGCTCCACGAGCGCGGCGAAGGCGACGGCGACGCCGGCCGATCCCGAGCCGAGGTACGGCAGGAGCCGCCATCCCTCGTTCATCTGCAGGGAGCCGTCGCCGGCCTCGGTGCACCGTGCGAGGTCGGCCCGGATCGCCGCATCGGCCAGCTGCAGCAGCGCCGGGTCGCCGTCGCGGTCGAAGAGGGCCATCGCCAGCAGGGCGATCCCGCTGGGACCGCGCAGCAGACCGCCCGCGCCCGTGGCGACCGGGTCGGCCGAACGCTTGCTCCACCCGTTCGCGCGATCGGCGATCTCGTGCAGGATGCCGCGCGCCCGGCCGACCAGCTCGGGGTGCCGGTCCGCCAGCCGAAGCAGACCGAGCGCCGTTCCCGCCGGTCCCCCGTAGAGCCCCGGGGCATCCCACCGCAGCGGAGCGTCGAGGCATCGCTCGACGGCGCGGTCGGCCGCGTCGATCCGCCCGAGTGCCTGCAGCGCCGCGGCGGCGCCCGCCAACCCGTCGAACAGTCCTGAGCGGGCGGGGGCCGCCTCGACCGCGCGCTCGCACCACTCCACGAGCGGGGGCGGCACCCGACCCCCGGCCGCGTGCAGCGCGATCAGCGGGCCGAGCGCTCCGTGCGCGAGGGCGTACGGGGGCTCGTCGAACTGCGCCGGGTCGCCCGGCCAGAGACGATCGGTGCGTTCGGGCGTGGCATCCGCGATCAGCTGGCGGGCGACGACTGCGAGGGGATCCGCGAGGTCGTCGGGCTCCGGGGGTGAGACGCGGGCGAACCCGAGCGCGCGTTCGTCTTCTTCTCTCAGGTCGAACCTCTCGCTCACCCAGGCGCGCACCTCGGCCTCCTTCCCCGCGTGCAGGTCGAAGATGGGCGTCATCGGCGCGAACAAGAAGAGCTGCACGCGCCGCAGCGCGAAGACGTCCGCCGCCACCCCACCGCGACCGTCGGGCGCGACGAAGCCCGGCGCCCCGATCACCGCGGGCACGTCGTCGGCCGCGGGGCGCGCCATCTCGAAATCGATCAGGGTGACCTCGCCGTCGTCGTCGACGAGGAAGTTGCCCGGATGCACGTCGCCGTGCGCGAGACCCGCCGCGTGCACCGCGGTCAGCGCCCGCTCGATACGGCGCGCGACCTCCAGGGCCCAGGTCCGGTAGGTGTCGACGGCGTCGGCGTCGACCTCGGCCGACACGAGCGGATGCCGGGCCACGACCGCCTGGTGCAGCGGCAGGCCGCGTGCGCGTTTCAGAACGAGGTAGCGATGCTCGAGAACGGTGAACTCGCGCAGCAGGGTCGCGGTGCCGGTTCCCTGGAGTCGCCGCAGCGTTCGGGCTTCGCGATCCGCGCGTTGCACCGCGCTGAGACCGTCGGGGGTCACCCCGGCGTGGGGGCGCGCCTCTTTCACGATCACCTCACGCCCGGCATCGCGCGCGGTGTACACGCCGCCGGCATTCGAGAACTGCACGACCCCGGTGATCTCGGGAAAGCCCGGGGGCGGCTGCCGGTCCCGCAGCTCATCGATCAACTCCCGCAGGAACGGCGGAACGGGTGCCCAGGCCGGCGGGTCGAACCCCGGCCGCCGCACGTCGGCCACGAGGTGCCCCGACGGATGCCGGATCGCCGGCACCGCGGTTCCCTCGATGTCCACGAACATCCGGTGGAAGCCCCCGTACCGCACGAAGACCGGCCCCTCCCGCCATCGCAGGTCCGAGAGCACGTGCGGGCCGGCGAGGCGCGCGGTGCGCCGCCCGAGGTGCGTCAACGTCCGGTGCAGCTGATCGATCGACGTCGGGTAGATCGTGACGAACTTGCCGGAGCCCTCACGACCGGCGTCCTTCGCGTTCGACGACGCCCGCACGCCCTCGGTCGAGAGGTGTTTGAAGGCGATCCCCGCGGGCAGGCAGTGGGCGGCGACCTCGCGCAGCAGGGTGTCGGCGGTGTCCGCCGTGCTGCTGAGGTGGATCTTCCAGCCCTGCTCGGGAAGCACGATCCCGGTCGGCTCGAGGTACGTCCAGATCCCGTCGTCGACGCGGTTCCAGCCCTCGGGCGCGTCGACCACGAAGCGGCGGTCGTCCGCTGCCGGCGGGCGTCGTGAGGGAAGGTCGTAGAAGGTCTGGTCCGCGCGGGCGAACACCGGATAGATCGCGTCCATGCCCCCGCCCACGCCGCCTGAGACGCCGGACTGACGCGGCGCGAAGCCATGGTGTTCTCGCGCGAGCGGGGCGGCTCCTCACCGCGGAGGGGCCGGCGGCGGGATCGAGGGTGTTGCGCGGGGGGATTCGCGCCGGTCACGCGCGCAATCCCGGGGGTCGAGCGGCTCTCCGGACGCGGCCGGAGGGCTCAGATGACGGTGATCAGATTCGTCCATCCGGACGAGCGGTGAGCTCGGAGCCCACCCGCACTCCCCACAGCGCGAGCTGCGTGCGATCCGAGACGTCGACCTTGCGTAGGGAGGACTGGATGTGGGTGCGCACGGTGTTCACCGAGACCACCAACTGCGCCGCCAGCTGCTCGTTCGAGGTGACACCCTCGCTGAGCAGCCGCACCACGCGGCTCTCCGACGCGCTGAGCGAGGCGACCTTGGCCCGGTCGTCGGCGCTCAGGCGGCGCTCGGCGATGTCGCGCAGCAGCGGGGCCGTCACGTGCGTCGACACGAGGGCGTCACCGCGGTGCGCGGCGTGGATGGCGTCGATGAGCTGGGCGCTGTCGTGCGTCTTCAGCAGGTAGCCCGCCGCTCCGTTGCGCAGAGCCCGCATCACGAGGCGGTCCTCGCCGTGGCTGGTGAGCACGATCACGCGGGTGGAGCCCCCCGACTCCTCGACGACGGCGCGCGTGGCGTCGATGCCGTTCATCTCGGGCATCTCGAGGTCCATCAGCACGACGTCGGCGTGCGCGGCGAGCGCCCCGGCGAGCGCGTCGCGACCGGTGGCGGCCTCTCCGACGACCGAGATCCCGTCGGCGTGCTCGAGGCGCAAGCGCACGCCGCGTCGGAAGGGGCGGTTGTCGTCGGCGATGAGAACCCGGATGGGTGCACTGTCAATCACGTTCCGCCTCCGTCGTCCTCGGGAAGGGGATCTCCACCCCCAGGTGCCAGCCCCCCTGGTCGTCTGCCGACGCGTCGACGGACCCGTCGACGAGAGTGAGCTTCTGGCGCAGGCTATCCAACCCCCAGCCGAGTCCGAGGTCGTCCTCGTCGGCCCTCACCCGTCTCGCCGGTCCGTTCGCGACCGTCGCGGTCAGCCGGTCGGCGTCGACGTGCACCCCGACGTCGACGGCGGCTCCCGCCGCATGCTTGGCGGCGTTCGAGAGCCCCTCCGAGATGGCTCGGTACGCGGTGGTCGAGACGACCACGGGCGGCGACTGCAGATCCCCGGTCGTCGTCACCCGCACATCCATGCCGCGCTCGCGCCAGAACGCGACGAGCACGGCGAGGCTCCGCAGATCCGGCGTGGGCGTCTGGGCCGAGGAGTCGACGGCCCGCAGGTCGCCGAGCGCGCCGTAGAGGCTCGCGGCGGCATAGCGTCCCTCGGCGCGCACCTCTTCGATGAGGTGCAGTGCCTGTTGCGGGTGCTCCGGCGCGAGCTCCACCGACGCGTCGCACAGCGAGACGAGCCCCGCCAGGTGCTGACCGGCGACGTCGTGCAGTTCCTGGGCGATGCGACCGCGCTCGGCGTTGCGCGATGCCTCGACCGCTTCGGCCTGCTGCGCCTTGAAGGCAAGTGCGCGTCGACGGGCGCGCTGCGTGCGCCGCTCGAGCACCGCCCACAGCATCCCCAGGGCTACACCGGCGAAGCACACGGATGCCAGGGCGGTGCCCTCCGTGAGGACGAAGCTGACGACGGCGCCGGCCGGTGCTCCGGCCGCCGCGGCCCAGAGGCCCAGCCCCACCACGGCCACGAGCACGCTCGCCCCCGCCCACGCCGCCGCGACGGGAATCGACCGCGCGCTGCCGACGGCGAACATCGCCACCGCGACGACCAACTGCATCGGAGACGCCCACGTCGGAACCCCCAACCACAGCGCGATCGCGAGGTAGCAGGCCAGAGCCCCCAGCATGGCCGGTACGGGGCGGTGGGCCGCTTGCGTGACGCAGAGCGCCTGGGCGAGGCATCCGAGGGCGGCGAGGCTGATCACGACGGCCGGCGGCAGCTGGTGCCCCCACTCCCCCGCACCCGTCCACAGGGCGACCAGCGGGTCGGCACACACCTGCACGACGGTCGCGAGGAACACCACCGCCGTGAAGACGGGCGAGCGCATCGCCTGGATCACCTGCCCGGTACCCGCGGATTCCTGTACCGTCTGCGTTTCCCCCACCATGACTCCATCGTCATGCCTTGCCCCTGGGTTTCCCGCATTTTCGCGCTGTCGCGTGGCGCCGGCGTCGAACGGGCCGGCCCGCGCACGGAAACGAGAAAGGCCCCGGGATGAACCCGGGGCCTTCTGTGTTGTGTGCGCGAGGGGGGACTTGAACCCCCACGCCCGTGAAGGCACTGGCACCTGAAGCCAGCGCGTCTACCTATTCCGCCACTCGCGCGTGCGCGGCATCGAGGATGCCACGCGACCAACTTCCCGAGAATATCACGGTCGCGCCCGCACGACGAAACGCAGGCCCCGAGAGGCGCGTCCATGACCTGCACAGCAGCCCTGGCTACGATGTGCCTACTGGTCTGCCTGCCTGAAGGAGTCTTGTGGGACTACTCGACAGTTTCGAGAAGGGTCTCGAACGCGCCGTCAACGGTGCGTTCGCGAAGACCTTCCGCAGCGGCATCCAGCCGGTGGAGATCGCATCCGCCCTCCGCAGCGAGCTCGACAAGAAGGCCGTCGTGGTCACCCGCGACCGCATCCTGGCGCCCAACTCGTTCTCGGTGCGCCTCTCTCCCGCCGACGACGAGAAGATGAGCGCGCTCGGGTCGACCCTTGTCACCGAACTCGACACCCTGGTCAAGAAGCACGCGCGCACGCAGGGGTACTCCTTCGCCGGTCCCGTCGCCATCTCGATCGAGCGCGACGGGTCGCTGTCCACCGGCACCCTGCGCGTCGACTCGCAGACCACCGAGGGCCAAGTGGCGTGGCGCGGCGTCGTCGACATCGACGGCAAGCGTCATCCGCTCTCCTCGGCCCGCACGGTCATCGGGCGCGGGAGCGACGCCGACATCACCATCCCCGACGCCGGCACGAGCCGCAAGCACGTCGAGATCCTCTGGGACGGCGAGCGCGCGATGGTCCGTGACCTCGGTTCCACCAACGGCACCACGCTCAACGGCCACAAGGTCACCGAGGCCGCTCTGCCGCCCGATTCGACGATCTCGATCGGTCGGACCAATATCGTGTTCCGAGTGGTGGCGCAGGCGCAACCGCCGCGGCGCCCCTCGGCGTCCGACGCCACGCGCATCTTCGACGTCCGGGAACGGGGACCCCTTTCATGAGTCAGCTGACTCTCCTCCTGCTGCAGGGCGGGTTCCTCGTCCTGCTGTGGTTCTTCGTCTTCGGAGTGGTCTACTCGCTGCGCGCCGACCTGTTCGGCGTGAAGGTGCGCAAGCTCCCCGAGCCGGTCGCCGCAGCGGCTCCGGCGGCCGCGGCCCCCACCGCCTCGCCCGACGCGGTCACCACCCAGGTCAAGCGCCCCGCGGCCCCGGTCCCCGCACCGGCCGGGGGCCTCGCCACCACCGCGAGCGTCTCGCGCATCGTCATCACGAGCGGTCCCAAGGCCGGCCTCGAGCTGCCCCTCGGCACCGAGCCCCTCACGATCGGCCGCTCGAGCGAATCGGGCCTCGTCGTGCGCGACGACTACACCTCCAGCCACCACGCACGTCTCGTGCTGTGGGGGGAGCAGTGGATGCTGCAGGACCTCGACTCCACGAACGGCACCTCCCACGACGGTGTGCGCGTGGCCTCCCCGGTCCAGGTCAAGGTCGGGGCACCGATCAAGGTGGGCGCCACGACCTTCGAGTTGAGGAAGTAACCCTCCTCCATGGTCTTCCAGGGCTCGAGCGTCGCCATCTCCCACACGGGCAAGGTGCGCTCCAACAACCAGGACTCCGGCTACGCCGGGTCCAATCTCTTCGTGGTCGCCGACGGTATGGGCGGCCACGCGGGCGGTGACGTCGCCTCGAGCCTCGCGATCCACCGTCTCACCGACCTCGATCAGCCCTTCACCACGCCGTCCGAGGCCGAGCACGCGATCCGCGACGCTCTGGCCGACACCGCCGCCGAGCTGATCGACACCGTCGCCCGCCGACCCGAGCTGGCCGGCATGGGAACCACCGTCAGCGCGCTCGTGATGGTCGACGCCTACGCCGTCATCGGGCACATCGGCGACTCGCGCATCTACCTCTACCGCGACGACACGCTCACCCAGATCACCGCCGACCACACCTTCGTGCAGCGCCTCGTCGACTCGGGCCGCATCACGCCCGAAGAGGCGCGGTACCACCCGCGCCGGTCGGTGCTCATGCGCGTTCTCGGCGACATGGACCCCGACCCCGAGGTCGACACGTTCATCATGCCGACGCAGGACGGCGACCGGTGGCTGCTGTGCTCCGACGGCCTGTCGGGCGTCGTCGACGACCCGCACACCGCGCGCACCCTCGGCCTGGGCCTGCCGCCGGGGCGCACCGCCGATGCCCTGCTGAAGCAGGCGCTCGACGGCGGAGCACCCGACAACGTCACGGTCGTGCTCGTCGACGTCGGCGGACAGCACCCGGTGTTCATCGGTACTCCGACGATCGTCGGATCCGCCTCGAACCCGAGCGGTGTCGTCGTTCCCGCCGCGCGTCCGGGTCGCTCGGGGTGGCTGCACCCCGCTCGACAGGCGGCCAACGAGCCCACGCACTTCGAACCCGCCGCCGAGTTCCTCGAGGAGCTCATCGAAGAAGACCGTCGCCGCGCCCGCCGTCGTCGACTGGGCTGGCTCGCCGCCCTGCTCATCGTGCTGGCGGGGATCGGCGTCTCGCTGTTCGCGGGGTACAACTGGACGCAGACGCGCTACTACGTCGGCGCCGATGAGAACTCCGTGGTCATCTACCGCGGCATCCAGCAGTCCATCGGCCCGGTCTCGCTGTCGACCGTCTACGAAGACACCAACATCGTGCTGGCCGATCTGTCCGACTTCGACCGGCAGACCGTCGAGGCCACCATCTCGGCGCGATCGCTCTCCGATGCCGAGCTCATCGTCGACCGGCTGCGCCCGACCGAGGAGGCCGGCGGATGACCGATCAGAAGCTCACCCGCGGTGAGGCCGTCTCGACCGACACCGCGGTCATGCGCGCGCTGAAGAAGATCCGCGTCCCCGCCACGCAGCGCAACCGCGAGCTGGGCCTGCTGGTCTTCGCCGTCGCCGTCTACGGTTCGGCCGTCGCCCTCGTTCAGCTGGGCGTGAACGGCACCGTCGACCCGGCCTTCCTCCTGTTGGCGGGCGTTCCCGCGTTCCTCGCCCTCGTGATGCACGTCGTCCTGCGCCTGCGTGCCCGCGACGCCGACCCGTTCGTGCTGCCGATCGCGACCGTACTCACGGGCCTCGGCATCGCGATGATCTACCGCATCGACCTGGCCGACGAGGCGAGCGGATGGGATGCCACGGGCAACCGCCAGATCGCCTGGGCGGTCATCGCGATGGTCATCGCCCTGGCCGTGCTGATCTTCGTGCGCAACTACCGCGTGCTGTTCCGCTACACCTATCTCTTCGGCCTCGTCGGCATCCTGCTGCTGCTGCTGCCGTTCGTGCCGGGCCTGGGCACCGACCAGAACGCCGACGTCTGGGTCTCGCTCGGATTCGTGTCGTTCCAGCCGGGCGAGCTGGCGAAGATCTGCCTCGCGATCTTCTTCGCCGGCTACCTCGTGCGCACCCGCGAGAGCCTCACCTCCACCGGCACGCGCTTCCTGTTCATGACCTGGCCGCGCGCCCGCGAGCTCGGACCCGTGCTGATCATCTGGCTGGTCTCGCTCGGCATCATCGTTCTGCAGCGCGACCTCGGCACGGGGCTGCTGATCTTCGGCATGTTCGTCGCCATGCTCTACGTCGCCACGGGCAAGACGAGCTGGGTGTTCATCGGTCTCGTGCTCGTCGGCGTCGGTGCGTTCCTGGCATCCCGGTTCCTCCCGTACGTGAACGGGCGCTTCGCCAACTGGCTGAACGCGTTCGACCCCGAAGTCGTCAATCGCGACGGCGGCAGCTACCAGCTCGTGCAGGGCATCTTCGGCCTGTCGCACGGAGGACTGTTCGGTACGGGCCTCGGTCAGGGGCGGCCCTACATCACGCCGCTGTCGCAGAGCGACTACATCGTGCCCAGCCTCGGCGAAGAACTGGGTCTCGTCGGCCTGTTCGCGATCCTCGCGCTGTACATGGTGTTCGCCAGCCGCGGCGTGCGCGTGGGGCTCGCCGGTCAGGACGACTTCGGCAAGCTGCTCGCCACGGGCTTCTCGTTCACGATCGCCCTGCAGGTGTTCATCATGGTCGGCGGCGTGACGCGCGTCATCCCGCTCACCGGCCTCACCACCCCGTTCCTCGCGGCGGGTGGCTCCTCGCTCATCGCCAACTGGATCATCGTCGCGTTCCTCCTGCGCATCTCGGATGCCGTCCGCAGCCGCCCGCGAGTGGTGATCGGCTGATGACCCCGATGACCCCGCGCCCCGGCGCCCCGATCTCGAAGGAGGCACCGTGACCAAAGAACTCCGACGCCTCAGCATCGTGATGCTCGCGATGTTCATCGCCCTGTTCGCCTCGACCAGCGTCATCCAGGTCGTGCAGGCGAACGACCTGACCAACACCACCGGCAACACGCGCGCGCTGTACGACTCGTACCAGATCCAGCGCGGATCGATCATCGCCAGCGGCACGGCCATCGCCTCGTCGGTGCCGTCCGACGACGTCTACAGCTGGCAGCGCCAGTACGCGGATGCCGAGATGTGGGCCCCCGTGACCGGCTACATGAACCCCGTGCTCGACGCCAAGACGCAGATCGAGTCCGCCGAGAACAGCGTGCTGAGCGGCTCGGACTCGAACCAGTTCTTCTCGCGCATCGACCGTGCGATCACGGGCCAGGCCCCGCGCGGCTCGAACGTGGAGCTCTCTCTCGACGCGAACGTGCAGAGGGCGGCGTGGGACGCCCTCGGCGACCAGCAGGGTGCCGTCGTCGCAATCGAGCCGTCGACGGGCCGCATCCTCGCCATGGTGTCCAAGCCCGGGTACGACACGAACGTCCTCGCCTCGCACGACACGGATGCCGTGAACGCGGCGTACGACCAGCTCGTCGCCGACTCGTCGCGCCCCCTCGACAACCGCGCCATCGGCGGCAACCTCAACCCTCCGGGGTCGACGTTCAAGCTGGTCGTGGCCTCGGCTGCCCTGGCATCCGGTCGCTACACCCCCGACTCCGCCTTCCCCAACCTCGCCGCGTACACGCTGCCGCAGTCGACCAACGTGGTCAGCAATGCGGGTGGCGGAACGTGCGGCGGTGGCGACACCGTCACGATCGCGACCGCCCTGCGCCTGAGCTGCAACATCCCGTTCGCCGAGCTCGCGGTCGACCTGGGTGACGACGCGATCCGCGCCGAGGCCGAGAAGTACGGCTTCAACGCGCAGTTCACGATGCCGCTGGAGTCCACGGCATCCACCTACCCCTCGTCGCCCAACGCCCCGCAGACCGCGCTCAGCGGCTTCGGCCAGGGCGATGTGCGCGCGACGCCCCTGCAGATGGCCATGGTCTCGGCGGGTATCGCCAACGGCGGTGTCGTGATGAACCCGCGCATGGTGGACCGGGTCATCGAGCCCAACCTGTCCGTCAAAGACGAGAGCAGCAGCAGCGAGTTCGGTCGTGCCCTCGAGAGCACCATCGCCGCGCAGATGGTCACCATGATGACGGCGAACGTCCAGGACGGCGCCGCATCGAATGCAAGAATAGACGGGGTTCAGGTGGCGGGTAAGACCGGCACCGCGGAGAACGATTCCCGTCCCTACACTCTCTGGTTCACCGGCTTCGCCCCGGCGGACGACCCCCAGGTCGCCGTCGCCGTGGTGGTCGAAAACGGTGGAGGCCAGGGGCAGAGCGGGAGCGGCAACGAGATCGCCGCCCCGATAGCGAAGAAGGTCATGGAGGCGGTGCTGGGTAAATGAGACCGACACAAGGTGTGACCTTCGGCGGGCGGTACGAGCTCGATTCGCGGATCGCGATCGGCGGCATGGGCGAGGTCTGGGAAGCCAACGACCACGTCATCGGACGTACCGTCGCCATCAAGATCCTCAAAGACGAATACATGGGCGACCCCGGGTTCCTCGAGCGCTTCCGCGCCGAGGCCCGTCACGCGGCCCTCGTCAACCACGAGGGCATCGCGAGCGTCTTCGACTACGGCGAAGAAGACGGCAGCGCCTTCCTCGTGATGGAGCTCGTCCCCGGCGAGGCCCTCTCGACCATCCTCGAGCGCGAGGGGTCCCTGTCGACCGACAAGACGCTCGACATCGTCGCCCAGACGGCCGCGGCCCTGCAGGCGGCGCACGCCGCCGGCCTCGTGCACCGCGACATCAAGCCGGGCAACCTGCTGATCACGCCCGACGGGCGCGTGAAGATCACCGACTTCGGCATCGCCCGCATCGCCGACCAGGTGCCGCTGACCGCGACCGGCCAGGTCATGGGCACGGTGCAGTACCTCTCGCCCGAGCAGGCCTCGGGTCACCCCGCGTCGCCCGCGACCGACACCTACTCGCTCGGCATCGTCGCGTACGAATGCCTGGCCGGTAAGCGCCCCTTCACGGGCGAGTCGCAGGTCGCGATCGCCATGGCTCAGATTAACGAGCAGCCCGCACCCCTGCCGCCCACGGTGGCCGTGCCGGTGCAGAACCTCGTCATGGCGATGATCGCCAAGAAGCCCGATGACCGACCGGCCTCCTCGGCCGCGGTCTCGCGCGCCGCCACCGCCCTCCGCCGCGGCGACCTCGTCGCGGCTGCCGCAGCGGTCCCGGCCATCGCCGCGGGTGCCGCGGTCGCCGACGACGCGACGCAGCTGCTCACCGCGGGGCAGACCTCTGCCGCGACGCGTCTGCTGCCGTCGGCCGGAGCGGGAGCGGCGGCGACGTCGCTCCTCACCGAGGAGCACACCGAAGAAGACGTGCAGCCGCAGAAGAAGGCGCGGAGCCGCTGGACGTGGCCGCTCGTCGCTCTCATCGCTTTGCTCGCCTTGATCCTCGGCGCCACCGTCGTCGGCCTGCTGTCGAACCAAGACGCCCCGGCGCCCGCGCCCACCAGCGCCGCACCGTCGGCGTCGACGCCCGCACCGGCACCCTCGACCCCCTCGCCGACCCCGAGCCCGACCACCACGCGTGTCGAGGTGGCGTCTCTCGGCCTGAACGGCAAGACCTGCGATGACGCGCGCGCCATCCTCGAGTCCAACGGTCTCGTGGCCGACTGCCGCGTCGGCAACGCCGCGACCACCACGGCCGACGTCGGTCTCATCTACGACGTCAACCCGACCGGTCGCGTCGACGAGGGCACGACGATCACCGTCACGACCTACGCCGACGAGACGCCGCTGACCGCGCCCGGTACGCCGACCCTCCCCGGGTCGACGGTGTCCGCCGGCGCCGACGTGCAGGTCTCGTGGCAGCAGTACACCTGCCCCTCCGGCACCGGATCGGTCGCGTCGTACAACTTCACCGCCGTCAACGGCACGTTCGACACCAACGGGCAGTCCACGGCGTCGTTCGAGCCCGACGCGCGCACCGCGTCGCTGAAGGTCAGCAACTCCGTGGGTCAGACCCTGCGGGTGACCTACACCGTCAGCTGCTCGGGCACGGATCGTACGGCCGGGCCCTCGGGTGAAGCGTCCGCGAGCATCACCGGCGGCAACACCCCGAGCCCCACGATCACGGGTAACGGCGGCAACAACGGCAGCAACACCAAGCCCTGACCTCCGTCATCCCCCCACGCCAGGAGTTCCTTCGTGACCACTGAGACGCGCGTCCTGTCCGGGCGCTATCGCGTCGACGACCTCATCGGTCGCGGCGGCATGGCCAGCGTCTACCGCGGATACGATCAGACGCTCGGCCGCACGGTGGCGATCAAGATCCTGCGCACCGACCTCGCCGGCGACGCCGCGTTCCGCACGCGGTTCCGTCTCGAGGCCCAGGCCGCGTCGCGCATGGCGCACCCGACGATCGTGCGGGTGTTCGACGCGGGTGAAGACGTCGAGACGGGTCTCGACGGCAACGATCGCCCGGTCCCGTACATCGTGATGGAACTCGTCCAGGGGCGCCTGCTGAAAGACGTGATCGCCGAGGGGCCGGTGCCCACCGACGATGCTCTGCGGTACGTCGACGGCATCCTCGAGGCTCTGGAGTACTCTCACCGGGCCGGCGTCGTGCACCGCGACATCAAGCCCGGCAACGTCATGATCACCGAGGCCGGGCGCGTGAAGGTCATGGACTTCGGCATCGCTCGCGCGGTGTCGGACTCCTCGTCGACCGTCGCCGAGACCACGGCCATCGTGGGGACGGCGGCGTACTTCTCGCCCGAGCAGGCGAAGGGCGAATCCGTCGACGCGCGCGCCGACCTGTATTCGGCCGGAGTCGTCCTGTACGAGCTGCTCGCGGGGCGCACGCCGTTCCGCGGCGACACCCCCGTGGCCGTCGCTTATCAGCACGTGAGCGAGGCACCGCTCCCGCCGAGCGAGATCAACGACACCATCCCGCGGGCATTGGATGCCATCGTGCTCCGCGCCCTGGCGAAGGATCCGTTCCAGCGTCCGCAAGATGCCGCGAGCTTCCGCGAAGCGCTCGACGAGACCGTCGACGGAAAGGCGCCAACCAAGCGCCAGATGTCGGCGCTGTCGAACGAGCTCTACGGTCCGAACCCGCGCCAGGCCGCCGAGACCGCACGTTCCCTGCGTCAGCTGAGCACCGACACCACCATGCGGCGCACGCAGGCCGGGCCCCCGGTCGCGTGGATCTGGGCCGGCGTGACCGTCCTGGCGGTGCTGCTGGTCGCCGTCCTCATCTGGGTCATGCAGATCCAGCAGACCGACGACGTGCCCACCACCTCGCTCGCCGTCCCCAACGTGGTCGACATGTCGTACGAACGCGCCGTCGAGACGCTCGAGGCCGAGCAGATGACCACGAGCCGCGTGAACGAGTCCAGCGAGACGATCGCCGCGGGCAATGTCACGCGCTCGACGCCCGAGGCCGACACCTCGGTCGCCGCGGGGCAGCTCGTGACGCTCTACGTCTCGACGGGCCCCGACACGGCCAAGGTCCCGACCCTCGACGGCATCACCGAGACCGAGGCCCGCACCGCTCTCGAAGCCGCCGGTCTCTCGGTGGGCTCCATCCGTCGTCAGACCGATCCCGCCCTGGCCGGGGGGACCGTCATCTCCTCGAGCCTCGCCTCGGGCTCCGACGTGGCGAAGGGCACGACGGTGAACCTCGTCGTGGCCAGCGGTCAGATCGTGATCGTCGATTACACGGGTTACACGGTCGATGCGGCCAAGCGCGAGCTCGAGTCCGACGCGAAGCAGCTCACCGTTCAGGTGACCGAGGACCCCGGATGCCGTGCCTCGTCGCCGGCGACGGTGAAGACGCAGTCGCTGGCCCCGGGCGAAGTGCCGGTGCACAGCGAGATCACGCTCACGACGTGCTCGGGCTCCTGAGCCGCCGCGGGTGAAGTCGGGCGCCGCGCAGCGCGGCGCCCCGCAGGCCGGCGTTCTCGAGCCAGCGACCCAGCAGGGCGTGGCCGCCTTCGGTGAGCACGCTCTCGGGGTGGAACTGGACGCCTTCGATCGGGGCGGTACGGTGCCGCAGACCCATGATCACGCCGCCGTCCGTGCGCGCGGTGACCTCGAGCTCGCCCGGCACCGACGACGGGTCGACCGCGAGCGAGTGGTACCGCGTCGCGACGAACCCGTCGGCCAGGTCGGCGAACACGCCCTCGTGGTCGTGGTGGATGACACTCGTGATGCCGTGCAGCAGCTCGGGTGCGTGCCCCACCCGTCCGCCGAACGCCGCGGCGATCGCCTGGTGCCCGAGACAGACCCCGAGCAGCGGAACCCCGGTGTCGTACGCGGCGCGGACCACCGCCACCGACTGACCGGCGTCGAGGGGATGACCGGGTCCGGGTGAGACCAGGATCGCGTCGGCACCCGACGTCTTCTCGAGCAGGGCCGGGTCATCGGCCGACATCATCACGGTGGTGGCGCCGAGGTCGCGGACGTACCCGGCGAGAGTGTGGACGAAGCTGTCGCGGTTGTCGACGACGACGACGCGCCAGTCGGTCACTCGACCGTGACCTCCTGGGGATAGACGATGTCGCTCACCCAGGGGAAGACGTAGAAGAACAGTCCGTACAGCACGGCGGCCGCGAGCACGAGGACGATGAGCAGGCGTACCCACCACGGACCGGGCAGAACGCGCCAGAGGGCTCCGTACATCAGGCGGCTCCGGAGGTCAGTGACACCGGCGGGCCGGCGTCGGTGCGGGGGGTGAACGACTCGAAGACGCCGTAGGCGATGGCGCGCTCCGAGAAACCGTAGCGAGGGCTGCACGTGGTCATGGTGATGACGCGGTCGGTCGCTTCGATCTGCGGCGCCTGGGGGAACGGCAGCAGCACCTCCACACCGTCGGGGCGCACGTACTCGAGGTTACGGAACCGGTAGGTGTACCACCCGCCCTCGGTCTCGACGACCACCGCGTCCCCGACGCGCAGCGACGGAAGATCGGCGAACGGTGCGCCGTGGCTGCCGCGGTGGCCGGCGATCGCGAAGTTGCCGACCTGACCCGGCATGGAGGTGTCGGGGTAGTGCCCCAGACCGATTGGGTCGAGAGTCACCGACGCGCTCACCCCGCCGGCCAGCTTGAACTGCCAGTCCGCGCCCAGACGCGGTACGCGGAGCACACCGAACACCTCGCCGTCACCGGGCTGATCCAGAACCGGGGGTTCTGCGGTGGCGGGACCCGTCGTTCCCGGCGTAGGGGTGACCGACGGTGCGGGCGCGGCCGGGGCGCTGTTGGCCCATTCGTCGGTGAGGTTGCTGGCCTCGTCTTTGAACTGCGCGCCGATGATGGCGTCGCCGATCCACAGCTGCCAGACCACGAACAGCAGCACGACGACGCCGGCGGTCACCAGGAGGTCGCCGAGCACGCCGACGAAAGACAGACGTCGCCGGTCGCCGCGACCACCACGTCGGCTGCGGCGGGTCGGTGGTTGCTGCACGGTCTGCACCAGGCGAGTCTAGTTCCGTGGGTCCGTGGTCACCTGGCCGTTAGACTGACCGCATGGCGCGAACTGGTAAAGGCGACGACCCGATCGCCGAACGCAATGATGGCGGATCGGCACCGAACCCCGTGTGGTTCCTGCCCCTCATGGTCGGACTCATGCTCGTCGGCCTCGTGTGGGTGCTGGTGTTCTACCTCAGCAACTCGCAGTTCCCCATCCCGGGCATCGGTCCGTGGAACCTCGTCATCGGCTTCGGCATCGCCTTCGTCGGCTTCCTCATGACGACGCGCTGGCGCTGACTCGCCCGAAAGTTACACCCGTGTAATTCATCCCCAGGTTGTGGATGGATCTGTGGATAACTCTCAGACGTAGGCGATCGCGGGAATGGCCAGCAGGCCGACCAGCACCACGGTGAGCGCCACGAGCAGACCGATCTGCAGACCGCGCTGGCGCGGCGCGCGGGTGCGGGAGTAGATCAATCCCACGGCGGCTCCCGTGGCGAGCCCACCGAGGTGCGCCTGCCACGAGATACCCACCGCGGCGAGTGCCCCGGCGAAGTCACCGCTCCCGATCGACTGCACGCCGGCCGCGACGAACGGCCAGGCGAAGTTGATGGCGATGATGACGCCGATCACCCGGATGTCGGCACCGATGTGGCGGCCGATCACGAGCAGGGCACCGAAGAGAGCGAAGATCGCGCCCGAGGCGCCCACCGTCCACACTCCGGGGGCGAGCAGGGCCACCGCGACCGAGCCGCCGAGGGCGCCGACGACGTAGAGCGTCAGGAAGCGCGCGCGACCCAGCAGCGGCTCGAGATTGCGACCGATGAACCACAGCGCGAGCATGTTCAACGCCACGTGGAAGAACCCGCCGTGCACCAGCGCGACGGTGAGCAACCGCCACGGCTGGACGACACCGGCCTGCGGCAGCAGGTACACGCTGTTGAACATCAGCAAGTTGGTGAGCAGGGGACCCACACCGGGGATCAACCCGATGATGTAGACCAGCCCCGTCACGGCGATGATCGCCAGCGTCACGCGAGGGCGGTCCGACGACACGATCGCCATCGGGCGCGAAGCCCAGCGGCGCTGCGCCTTCTTCTGCGCCGGAGTCTGCGAGGCGCGTTGCTGCGCCATGCACTCCGGGCAGATGACTCCGACGGCGGCGGGGGTACGGCAATCCGAGCACACGGTGCGCATGCACCGCTGGCACAGAACGAAGCTCTGCCGGTCAGGGTGCCGGTAACAGAAGTTGTCGCTGTTGCGACGGAACTCGTCGGTCGTAGACACCCCCGCCGCCCGTGGGACTCAGACCGAGACGACGTCGACCGACTGAAGGACGACGTCGACCTTCGGCCGGTCCTGCGCACCGGTGGGCACCGCGGCGATGGCGTCGACGACGGCCTTGGAGGCGTCATCGGCGACCTCGCCGAAGATCGTGTGCTTGCCCTGGAGCCACGGGGTCGGGTCGGTGGTGATGAAGAACTGCGACCCGTTGGTGCCCTCGGCCTTGCCGGTGATGGCGTTGCGACGCAGTCCCGCGTTGGCCATGGCCAGCTTGTAGGGCGCCGTGAAGTCGAGCTCGGGGCTGATCTCGTCGTCGAAGTTGTACCCGGGGCCGCCGATGCCCTGGCCGAGGGGATCGCCGCCCTGGATCATGAAGTTGGGGATGATGCGGTGGAAGATCACGTCGGAGTACAGGGGACCTTCGCCCGGGGCACCCGTAGCCGGGTTGGTCCATTCCTGGGTTCCGTCGGAGAGCCCGACGAAGTTGCGGACGGTACGCGGAGCGTGGTCACCGAACAGGTTGACGACGATGTCGCCGTGGTTGGTGTGGAGGGTCGCGACGGCAGTGTGGTTGGCCATGGGTACATTCTCTCAGAGTTATCTGCAAGGGTCGGCGGCGCAGGCGGCCCCTTCTGGCAAGATGAACGCAACGTACATCCCATCGATAGGGAGGATGAGCCGTGGGCCTCAGCCGCAAGAGCAAGAAGGAACTGCGCAAGCTCCAGAAGCACGCCGCCAAGGTGTGGGAGTCGCAGCAGGTGCTGCTGGGCGAGAGCGGGAAGGTCGCTCGTGAAGCCGGCCACCAGCTCGGTCGCTTCAGCCGCGAAGACCTCGTCCCCGCCGTGCAGGACGGGTACAGCAAGTACGCCGCCCCGTACGTCGACAAGAGCGTGAAGTACAGCAACCGTTTCCTCAGCACCAAGGTCGTCCCGGCCGCCGGTGCCGTGGTCGGCGGAGCCATGTCCGTGTGGGACGCCGCGGGCGACACCCGTGACCGCCTCGCGAAGGGCCGTGGCTTCGAGCTCGACACTCACAAGTACGCCAAGCGTGCCGAGAAATACGGCAAGCAGGCCTCGAAGCGTCTCGCCAAGAAGCTGCCGTCGCAGCACGACGGAATCGGTGCCGGCGGTGTCATCGCGATCATCCTCGGTGTCGTCGCCGCGGCCGGCGTGGCTTACGCCGCCTGGCAGACGCTGCGCGCCGATGACGAGCTGTGGGTTGCCGACGACCCGCTGCGTGCACCGGACGCGTGAGCGACCCCACCATCAGAGTCAGAGAGGCCGCGCGTGAGCGCGGCCTCTCTGTCGTCATACGCGAACGCCCCGCGGCCTCGAGCCTCGACGAGGCGGCCGCGCTTCTCGGCATCCCGGCCGCCTCGATCGTGAAGACGCTCGTCGTCAAGCGATCCGACGACACCTACCTGTTCGCGCTGATCCCCGGCGATCGGGCGATCTCGTGGCCGAAGCTCCGCGCGGTCGTGGGCGTCAACAAGCTCCGCCTCCCCGAGCCGGAGTTGGCGCTCGCGGCCACTGGATACGAGCGTGGGACCATCGTTCCGGTCGGCAGCACCACGGACTGGCCCATCTACGCCGACGAACGCATCGTCGGCGAGCGCATCGCCATGGGCGCCGGAGCCCATGGCTACAGCCTGTTCGTCGACGCTGACGATCTCCTCTCGTCGTACGGCGCCGTGGTCGCCGACATCAGCGCCGAACGCGCCTGACCGGGCTCACGGCCGAGCGAGGCCCGCCATCCGGAACGCCACGTCGACCAGCTGCACGCGCCGCAGCTTGCGGGCGGTCGGCAGGGTGAACCACTCCGCCCGGTCGGTGGAGCCGTCGACCTCGTTGCGCAGGCGCCCGCCCACGACGTGCGCGCGGTAGACGATCCGCAGGGCGTGGAGGGGTCCGGTCTTCCCCTCGGCGGCGCGCGACTCGGCCGGGATGACACGCGAATGGATGCCGAGAAGCTCGTCGATGCCGACCCGGTACCCGGTCTCTTCGCGCACCTCGCGGCGTACGGCGCTCACGGGGTCCTCACCGTCTTCCAGACCGCCGCCCGGCAGCGTCCACGCCGCGCGTCGCCCGTGCACCCAGTGGGCGAGCAGCACGCGGTCTTCGGCGTCGGTGATGACGGCGTACGCGGCGACCCGCATGTCCATGACCGAACTCTAGCGAAGCCGAGGCGGCGGCACGTCCCGGCGCGAGCGCCGCGGCCGGAAACGAGAAGAGCCGGTCCTGGTGGACCGGCTCTTGCACCGTTGTGGAGCCTAGGAGATTCGAACTCCTGACATCCTGCTTGCAAAGCAGGCGCTCTACCAGCTGAGCTAAGGCCCCGTGAGGGAGAAGGGTGGGGCTACCAGGACTTGAACCTGGGACCTCTTCATTATCAGTGAAGCGCTCTAACCGCCTGAGCTATAGCCCCGTCTCGGTGACGTGATCACGTCAACCTCGAAGACTTTACCGGATCACCGAGGTTTTTCCGAATCGACGTCAGTTCGACGTGAAGCCGACGAGCAGACCGCCCGTGACCTTGACGGCGAGGTTGTAGATCCCCGCCATGACGGCGCCCAGAACGGTGACCACGACGAGGTTGAGGATCGCCACGATGGCCGCGAAAGCCATGACCTGCGGCAGTCCGACGTACTGCGAGAGCGTCGCCCCGCCATCGGTGAAGCTCGTGAAGAACTCATCGAGCTTCGTGATGAGGCCGGTCGCCGACACCACCAGGTAGATCAAGAAGTACGACACGACCGTGACGATGGCCAGGGCCACCGCTGCCAGGAACGACAGCTTCACGGCCGACCAGAAGTCGATGTACACCAGGCGCAGACGTACCTGCTTGGCAGGGGTCTTGTGAGTCGACTTCTTGGCGAGTTTGTCGGCTACCGTGCTCATGCGTCAGTACTTTCCTCGGGGGTCTCGGGAGCGGAGGCATCGGCCTCGTCCGCAGGGGATGCGGCGGGCTCCGTGGTTGTCTCCGTCGTCTCGGCAAGGTTGCGCTCGGCGTTGCGCGCGATGGCGATGATGCGGTCATCGCCTCCGGCGCGGGCGAAAACGACACCCATCGTGTCGCGTCCCTTGGCGGGCACCTCGGCCACGGCAGAGCGTACCACCTTGCCACTGGCAAGAACCACAAGGACCTCATCGCCCTCGGACACCATCATTCCGCCCGCGAGGGTGCCGCGATCGTCGGTCAGACGCGCGACCTTGATGCCCAGACCGCCACGATTCTGCATGCGGTATTCGGTCACGGCGGTGCGCTTGGCGTAGCCGCCCTCGGTGACGACGAAGACGAACTCGTCATCCTGGGCGACCGATGCCGAGAGCAGGCTGTCGCCCTCTCGGAACTCCATGCCCTTCACGCCCGAGGTCGAACGACCCATCGGGCGCAGGGTGCTGTCGGTGGCCGAGAACCGCAGCGACATGCCGAGGCGGCTGATGAGCAGGATGTCGTCTCCCTCATCGACCAGCATCGCGCTCACGAGCTCGTCGGCGGCGCCCTGCTCGGCCTCGTCACCCTCTTCGGCGACCTGACCGCGCAGCTTGATCGCGATCACACCGCCCTGACGGTTGGTGTCGTACTCTGCGAGCCGGGTCTTCTTGACCAGACCGCCGCGTGTGGCCAGGACGAGATAGGTCGACACCGAGTAGTCGCGGATGTCGAGGATCTGGGCGATCTCTTCGTCGGGCTGAAGCGCGAGCAGGTTCGCGACGTGCTGGCCCTTCGCATCGCGACCGGCCTCGGGCACCTCGTACGCCTTGGAGCGGTACACACGGCCCTTGTTCGTGAAGAACAGCAGCCAGTGGTGCGTCGTCGTGACGAAGAAGTGCTCGACGACGTCGTCGGCGCGCAGCTGCGCACCCTTCACGCCCTTGCCGCCGCGGTGCTGCGAGCGGTAGTTGTCGCTGCGCGTGCGCTTGATGTAGCCGTCGCGCGTGACGGTGACGACCATCTCCTCCTCGGCGATGAGGTCTTCGATCGACACGTCACCGTCGAACCCGTGCAGGATCTCGGTGCGGCGGTCATCGCCGAAGCGGTCCGTGATCGCGGTGAGCTCGTCGCGGATGATCGTGCGCTGACGCGCGGGCGTGGCGAGGATGTCGTTGTAGTCGGCGATGCGGGCTTCGAGCTCGGTCGCTTCGTCGACGATCTTCTGCCGCTCGAGCGCCGCGAGGCGGCGGAGCTGCATGTCGAGGATCGCCTGCGCCTGCACATCGTCGATGTCGAGGAGCTTCTGCAGGCCCTCGTTGGCATCCTGTGCCGTCGGCGAGCGACGGATGAGCGCGATGACGTCGTCGAGGGCGTCGAGTGCCTTGAGGTAGCCGCGCAGGATGTGCATGCGCTCTTCGGCCTTGCGCAGGCGGTACTGCGTGCGGCGCACGATGACCTCGACCTGGTGGTCGATCCACAGGCTGATGAAGCCGTCGAGCGCGAGCGTGCGCGGCACGCCGTCGACGATCGCCAGCATGTTCGCGCCGAAGTTCTCCTGCAGCTGGGTGTGCTTGTAGAGGTTGTTCAGCACGACCTTCGCGACGGCGTCGCGCTTGAGCACGACGACCAGGCGCTGACCGGTACGGCCCGAGCTCTCGTCGCGGATGTCGGCCACGCCGGTGATCTTGCCCTCGCGAGCGAGGTCGCCGATCTTGACCGCGACGTTGTCGGGGTTGACCTGGTACGGCAGCTCGGTGATCACCAGGCACGTACGGCCCTGGATCTCTTCGATGTTGACCACGGCGCGCATCGTGATCGAGCCGCGACCGGTGCGGTAGGCCTCTTTGATGCCGCGCGTACCGAGGATCTGCGCGCGGGTCGGGAAGTCGGGGCCCGGGATGCGCTCCATGAGCGCTTCGAGCAGCTCCTCGCGAGTGGCATCCGGGTTCTCGAGAGCCCACAGCGCGCCGGCCGAGACCTCACGCAGGTTGTGCGGCGGGATGTTCGTCGCCATGCCGACCGCGATGCCGACCGAGCCGTTCACGAGCAGGTTCGGGAACCGCGCCGGCAGGACCGTCGGCTCCTGCGTCTGGCCGTCGTAATTGTCCTGGAAGTCGACGGTCTCTTCTTCGATGTCGCGCACCATCTCGAGCGCGAGCGGCGACATCTTCGTCTCGGTGTACCGGGGCGCGGCCGCTCCCTGGTTTCCGGGCGAACCGAAGTTGCCCTGTCCAAGTGCGAGCGGGTATCGCAGCGACCACGGCTGCACCAGACGCACGAGGGCGTCGTAAATGGGAGCGTCGCCGTGGGGGTGGTAGTGCCCCATGACCTCGCCCACCACGCGGGCGCACTTCGAGAACGACTTGTCGGGGCGGAATCCCCCGTCGTACATGCCGTAGATCACACGGCGGTGCACCGGCTTGAGGCCGTCACGCACGTCGGGCAGCGCACGGCCGACGATGACGCTCATCGCATAGTCGAGATAGCTCCGCTGCATCTCGAGCTGCAGGTCGACCTGGTCGATCCTGCCGTGGTCGTGGGCGGGCTCGGCGCGGACGTCGTCGGGCTCGGGAGTGGAGTCGTCAGCCATGTCTTCTCAGTTTCGTAGTGCGTCGTCGTCGATCGTCGTCGTGCCGGACGAGATCAGATGTCGAGGAAGCGGACGTCTTTGGCGTTGCGCTGGATGAAGCTGCGGCGCGATTCGACGTCTTCGCCCATGAGGACCGAGAAGATCTCGTCGGCCGCGGCCGCGTCGTCGATCGTGACCTGCTTCAGCGTGCGCGTCTGCGGGTCCATCGTGGTCTCCCACAGCTCGTGATCGTTCATCTCACCGAGACCCTTGTACCGCTGGATGCCGTTGTCCTTGGGGATGCGGCGACCGGAGGCCTGACCGTCGATCAGCATCGCGTCGCGCTCACGGTCGCTGTACGCGTACTCGTGCGCGTGGTTCGACCACTTCAGGCGGTACAGCGGCGGCTGCGCGAGGTAGACGTAGCCGGCCTCGATGAGCCCACGCATGTAGCGGAAGAGCAGCGTCAGCAGCAGCGTCGTGATGTGCTGACCGTCGACGTCGGCATCGGCCATGAGCACGATCTTGTGGTACCGCGCCTTGGTCATGTCGAAGTCTTCGCCGATGCCCGTGCCGAAGGCCTGGATCATCGCCTGCACTTCTTTGTTGCCCAGCGCGCGGTCCAGGCGGGCGCGCTCGACGTTGAGGATCTTGCCGCGCAGCGCCAGGATCGCCTGCGTGTGGGGGTCGCGACCCTGAACGGCCGACCCACCGGCCGAGTCGCCCTCGACGAGGAAGATCTCGCTGATCGACGGATCCTTCGACGTGCAGTCCTTGAGCTTGTCGGGCATCGCCGCCGACTCGAACACGCTCTTGCGACGCGCGGTCTCGCGCGCCTTTCGCGCGGCGAGGCGGGCGGTGGCCGCGTCGAACGCCTTGCGGATGATGTTCTTGGCCTGGGTGGGGTTGCGGTCGAACCAGTCGCCGAGCTTGTCGCCGACGACCTTCTGCACGAATGCCTTGGCCTCGGTGTTGCCGAGCTTGGTCTTGGTCTGACCCTCGAACTGCGGCTCCGACAGCTTCACCGAGATCACGGCGGTGAGACCCTCGCGGATGTCGTCGCCCGTCAGGTTGTCGTCTTTTTCCTTCAGCAGGTTGTTCGCCCGCGCGTAGCGGTTCACGAGAGTGGTCAGCGCCGCGCGGAAACCCTCCTCGTGCGTTCCGCCCTCGTGCGTGTTGATGGTGTTCGCGTAGGTGAAGACGTTCTCGGTGTACGCCGTCGTCCACTGCATCGCGAGCTCGAGTGCGATGTGGCGGTCGGTGTCTTCGGACTCGACCTCGATGATCACGTCGTTGACGACGTCGGCCTTGCGCACGCGATTGAGGTGCTCGACGTAGTCGACCAGGCCGCGCTCGTACAGGAACGAGTCGTGGCGGCCCTGGGTGACCTCTGCTCCGGGGTCGCCCTCGGTCACGACCGCGTCGGGCCGCTCGTCGCGCAGGCTGATGCGCAGGCCCTTGTTCAGGAACGCCATCTGCTGGAACCGCGTCCGCAGGGTGTCGTAGTCGAAGTCGACGGTGTCGAAGATGGTCGCATCGGGCCAGAACGTGATGGTCGTCCCGGTCTTGTCGCTCTCTTCGCCCTTCGCGAGAGGGGCGAGGGGAGTACCGCCGTCGCGGAACGACTGACGCCACACGTGTCCCTGACGCTGCACCTCGACCTCGAGGCGCGTCGACAGCGCGTTCACGACCGACGAGCCCACGCCGTGCAGGCCGCCCGAGACGGCGTAGCCACCGCCACCGAACTTTCCACCGGCGTGCAGCACGGTGAGCACGACCTCGACCGTCGACTTGCCCTCGGTGCGGTGCATGTCGACCGGGATGCCGCGACCGTTGTCGATCACGCGGACGGCTCCGTCGCTCATGATCGTGACGTCGATCGTGTCGCAGTAGCCGGCCAGGGCCTCGTCGACGGAGTTGTCGACGATCTCTTGCACGAGGTGGTGCAGACCCCGCTCACCGGTGGAGCCGATGTACATGCCGGGGCGCTTACGGACGGCCTCGAGACCCTCGAGCACCTGGATGGCGTCTGCCCCGTACTCGTTGGGAACCTTGGTCGATGCGACGGGAGGTTCCTCGGAAACGCTGTCGGGGTTTTCGGACGTCATGGGTACGTGCGCTCCAGATCGGTTCGTCGGAAGCTCCATCCTACCGCGTGGGGCTCGCGAAAATGGCGTGTACGCCCCTACACGGCGATAAATCGGACCGAGGCGGGATCGACCATGGCCTAGCCGTAGGTATCGCGCGGACCGCGGCCTGGAACGGCTCTGGGGCCCCATTTCCAAGAGGGGACGTCCGGCCCTACGAACCGGATGGCTTCGACCCCCGCGTCGGGGAAGCGTCGGATGATCTCCGAGAGGATGTGCGCGCGCATCAACTGGAGCTGCTTCGCCCACGCCGTCGAATCGGCCTGGACCGTGAGCGTGCCGGCATCCAGAGCCACCGGGCGGGTGTGCGCCGCCGTCTCGGCACCGGCGACCTCGTCCCACTTGCGCACGAGGTCCTCTCGCGACAGCTGGGGCTCCCAGCCCGCCGATCGAGTGAGGCCCGACAGCACATCGCCGAGTCCCCGGGGATCACGGCCCGGCGTGAACGGTGCGTTCTCGCCGTCGTCCACCCGGCGCCGACGCTTCTTCTTGCGATACGGCGAGGGCTCGAGTCCGCGCAGCCGCAGGTAGGTCGCCACCGTCTCGGGGAGCTCGCCCTCGTCACTCATCGCCGGGCTCACGGATCTGACCGGCTTCGACCCGCACGACGCGGGCGCGCAGCTCGGGCGGGACGTCTTCTTCGACGGCCGACGTCACGATGACCTGTTCGTACCCCGCCGCGAACTCGGCCAGGCGGGCGCGGCGGCCGGCGTCGAGCTCGGCGAAGACGTCGTCGAGGATCAACACGGGGTCTCCGAGCCGTGACTCGGCACGCAGGAGCTCGGCCGAGGCGAGTCGGAGCGCCAACGCGATCGACCAGGATTCGCCGTGCGAGGCGTAGCCCTTCACCGGGAGGCCGCGCACCTCGAGTACGAGGTCGTCGCGGTGCGGGCCGACCAGGGTGAGTCCGCGCTCGAGTTCGGCCGAACGGCGTGCGGCCAGCGAGGCTCGGAACTGCTCTGCCAGCGGAAGGGCCGAGCCCGCGGTCTCGACGGCGTCGTCTTCTTCGGGGTCGCCCCCGCCCACCGACAGCGCCCACGTGAGCCGCGGTCGGTGGTCGTCGCCCGCGATGGCCTCGTAGGCGTGCGCCACGGGCTGGGAGAGGGCGGATGCCAGCGCGATGCGCGCTTCGATCACCTCGGTGCCCAGGGTGACGAGCTTGTCGTCCCATACGTCGAGGGTGCTGAGGGCGTCGCCGCGCACCCCGCGGGCGCGCGCCGATTTCAGCAGGGCTCTGCGCTGCCGCAGGACGCGGTCGTAGTCGCCCAACACCGCGGCCATGCGAGGAGTCCGTTGCACGATGAGCTGGTCGGCGAACCGACGCCGGGCGGACGGGTCACCGCGCACGATCTGCAGATCTTCGGGGGCGAACAGCACCACCTGCGCGTACCGGGGCAACTCCGAGGTGCGGACGTTGACGCCGTTGACCCGAGCCTTGTTCGCACCCTGGCGGTTGAGCTGAAGCTCGAGGAGCACCGTGCGCTCACCGTGTGCCAGACGAGCGCGCACGATCGCGGCATCCGTTCCGTCGCGCACCATCGGTGCGTCGTGAGACACGCGGTGCGAGCCGAGCATGGCGAGGTAGGCGACCGCCTCGACGAGGTTCGTCTTGCCCTGCCCGTTGCGACCGATGAAGACGTTCGCGCCCGCGGAGAGCGAGACATCGGCGACCGCGTAATTGCGGAAGTCCTTCAGTCCGAGCTGCTCCACGATCACCGAGTCAGACTACCCGTCGCCTCCGACACGACGACCGGAGCCCGATCTCAGCGCAGGAGCAGGTTCGGCTGGAGAAGGTACTTGAACGAGCCCTCGCCACCCTTGTCGACCGAGGTCTGCGGGGTGACCAGCACGGGGCTGAGCTTGTTCGCGTTGTCACTCGAGGTGAACGTGATGCGCGTGAACTCGCTGCGAACGGCGCCGAGCGACTCGAGCAGGTACTGGGGGTTGAGGCCCAGGGTGACCTCGTCGCCGACGAGGGTGGCGTCGACCGACTCGGTCGCGCGCGCCTGCTCGGTACCGGAGGCATCCATCGAGACGCCCTCGGGACCGAAGGTGAAACGCAGCGGAGCGGAGCGGTCGAGGACGAGCGCCACGCGGCGCACCGCCTCGGCGAGCTCGGCGGTGTTGACCACGCTGTGGTGCTCGGTCTGCGCGGGGAACAAGCGGCGCACGGGGGGGAAGTTGCCCTTGATGAGTAGCGAGGTCACCGTCTTGTTGCCGGACGAGAACGCGATGATCTCGCGATCGCCCGAGCCCGAGAAGGCGATCGAGATGTCGCCGGCGTGCGCGAAGGTCTTGCCGACCTCCTGCAGCGTGCGGGCCGGCACCAGGGCCGACGTGGGTTCGTCGGAGGCCGCCGAACCGCCGTCCCAGGGGATCTCGCGCAGGGCCACGCGGTAGCGGTCGGTGGCGACGAGGCTCAGGCGGGTGCCCGTGACCTCGAGCTGTACGCCCGTGAGCACCGGGGTCACGTCGTCGCGCGAGGCGGCGAAGGCGACCTGTGCGATGGCCGTGGCGAACTCGTCGGCCGGGACGAGGCCCGATTCTCCGCTCACTTCGGGGATCGCCGGGTATTCCTGCACGGGCATGGAGGCGAGAGTGAATCGTGCGGAGCCGCAGGTGAGCAGGATGCCGCCGTCGTCGTCGACGGTGATCTGGATCGGAGCGTTGGGGAGCCGGCTGGCGATGTCGTTCAGAAGTCGGCCGTGCACCAGGATCGTGCCCGGCTCGTCGACGGAGGCTTCGATGGTGGTGCGCGCGGAGGCTTCGTAGTCGAAGGCGGCGAGGGTCAGACCCTGGTCTCCGGCCTCGATGAGCACACCGGCCAGGATCGGCTGCGGGTTTCGCTGGGGCAGGAGCTTGACCACGAACGAGACGGCTTCGCTGAACACATCACGATTGACGTGGAACTTCACGGATGCTCCCTTGATGGCGGGTACGGCTTACCCATGCTAGCCCCACGCTTCCGGCGAGCCGACGACGGGCCTGGCACGGCAAGGTCATCGAATCTCTCTTAACGAAGGGAAAAGGATCTTCATCTTGTTAACCACTGTGGAGACTGTGGATAACTTCCGACATGCGTGTTAACAGCTGGGAACTACACCGTTGTTAACTGTGGACGCGCTGCGGACAGCCTGGGCAGTTAACAGCGACGAGAGGGAGTGCGGTCGAGCTCTCCTCCACAGGCCAGCCCCGTTCGTACACAAGTCATCCGCAGCAAATCAGAGTTATCCACAGGTTTTCCACACTGTGTAGAACTGTGTCGGGAACCACTCGTACGCGGGCGCGTGCGCGATTTTCCGGGCCGAAAACGCGCGAAGGGCTCGCCCACGATGGTGGACGAGCCCTGACGGGAGAGGAGCGCTCAGCGCATACGGCCGAGCTGGCTGGTGATCTCCGACACCTGGTTGAAGATGGAGCGGCGCTCCTTCATGAGGTCGCTGATCTTCTTGTAGGCGTACATGACGGTGGTGTGGTCGCGGTTTCCGAAGAGCTGCCCGATCTTCGGCAGTGACAGGCTCGTGCGCTCGCGGCACAGGTACATCGCGATCTGTCGAGCCGTGGCGACGGCCTGCGAACGGCTCGAGCCGTAGAGGTCGTCGACCGACAGCTTGAAGTACTGCGCCGTCGCCGTGATGATGTCGGTCGGCGAGATGACGTTGGCATCGTCTTGATCGATGATGTCGCGAAGCACGGTCTGGGCCAGCGACATGTCGAGCGTCGACCTGTTCAAGCTGGCGAAGGCCGAGACGCGGATCAGCGCCCCTTCGAGCTCACGGATGTTCGACGAGACGACGGTGGCGATGTACTCCAACACGTCGTCGGGAATCAGCAGTCGCTCGCTCTGCGCCTTCTTCCGCAGAATCGCGATGCGCGTTTCCAGGTCGGGGGCCTGCACATCGGTGATGAGTCCCCACTCGAAGCGACTGCGCATGCGGTCTTCGAATCCGGTCAACTGCTTCGGCGGCAGGTCGCTGGTGATCACGACCTGCTTGTCGTGGTCGTGGAGCGTGTTGAAGGTGTGGAAAAAGGCTTCCTGCGTCTCGGCACGACCCTGGAGGAACTGGATGTCGTCGATCAGCAGGATGTCGACTTCGCGGTACCGCGCCTGGAACGCCGAGCCGCGGTTGTTCGCGATCGAGTTGATGAAGTCGTTCGTGAACTCCTCACTCGAGACGTACCGCACGCGGATGCCCGCGTACATGCTGGCCGCGTAGTCGCCGATGGCATGGAGGAGGTGCGTCTTGCCGAGGCCGGAGTCGCCGTAGATGAACAGCGGGTTGTACGCCTTGGCCGGTGCTTCGGCGACCGCGACGGCAGCGGCGTGCGCGAAACGGTTCGACTGCCCGATGACGAAGTTGTCGAAGGTGTACTTCGGGTTCAGGCGGGTGTCGTTCCGTGACGCCGGCACGATCGGCTCCGGTGCCTGTTCGATGACGGCCGCGTGCACAGAGACGGCGGGGCCGGATGACGACGGCCGGTCATCGTCACGGGACGAGGTGTGGTGGGATTCGACGAGGTCGGGATTGACCACGACGCGGAAGGTGCCCACTTCCGGGTCACTCCCCTGCACCTGGGCGAGCGCCTCGAGGATCGACGCGCGCATGCGTTTGTTGAACTGCGCCGCGGTCAGGTCGTTGGGGACGTCGAGGTAGAGGGTCCCGCCCATCACACCCTGCGGCACAGCCAGATTGAGGAAGCCGTGCAGCTGCGGGGTGACCCGATCGTCGGTGAGAAGATGGTCTAGCACGGCGGACCAGACGGGAACATCCGGTACTTCGTGCAGAGACATATCCCCTCCGGGATCTAGACGCGACGGCGATCGACGAGTCGCGTCGAACCTGTGGATAACTCCGAGGGCCACGCTAGTTCGCGGCTCTCGAGGAGCAAAATCCACTGTAAGTCCCGGCCGCGTGTCTTTGCCACGCTTGTGGACGGAGCCTGGGGATAATGAGCGGTCGGCTTCCCAGTTTGAGTTAACGCCCCGCTCGACGTAGCCTTAGTCGGTTGACTTATGCCTATACGGCAGTCCCGACCCCCGTCCCCGGCAGAAGAGCATCGGGCGACATCACCTCCGGAGTGACCCATGAGCAAGCGCACCTTCCAGCCCAACAACCGCCGCCGCGCCAAGAAGCACGGCTTCCGTGCCCGCATGCGCACCCGCGCCGGCCGCGGCATCCTCGCGGCGCGTCGCGCCAAGGGCCGCACCGAGCTTTCGGCCTGACCTACCAGGTGCTCGCGAAGCCGAACCGACTCACCCGCGGATCGGACTACAAAACCACAGTCCGACGGGGTTCTCGTTGTGCCGGAGCGCACACCGTGACCTACGTCGGGTCGTCGGCTGAGAGTGGTTCGCCTCGCTTCGGCTTCATCGTGAGCCGACAGGTCGGCTCCGCTGTCACCCGCAACACCATTCGCCGCCGCCTCAAAGCGGTGTGCGCCGAGGCGCTCCCGTCCATCAACGGGGGCGCCTCTATCGTCATCCGCGCTCTGCCGTCCGCGGCGACCGTGGATTACGCGACACTTCGCGCCGATGTGGTGCGGTGTCTGCAACGCAAGGCCGTCGCATGAGTGCGTCGACACTGCCGACATCGGCCACCGGGGCCGGTCGCCTGGCACCGGACGCCGTCCTGGCATCCCTCCCCCTCCTCCCCCGGAATGCAGGGCTCGCCCTGCTGCACGCGTATCGAGCGACGATCTCGCACGTCTACGGCGACGTGTGCAAGTACTACCCGTCATGCTCCGCCTATTCGGTGGGAGCGGTGCAACAACACGGACTCGTCAAGGGCGTCGCGTTCACCGCGGCCCGTCTCGCACGCTGTCATCCCTGGGCTCAGGGGGGCATCGACGATGTCCGTCCGCACCGCGCCTTCCGCCACGAACTCACTCCGCACGGTTTCGTCGTGCCTTCCCGAAAGGACTGATCGTGCAATTCGATCTCATTGGGACCCTTCTCTGGCCCCTCAAGTGGGCTGTCGAGCTCGTACTCGTCGGTTGGCATTCCCTGTTCACGGCGTTCGGCATGGCTCCCGCCGCCGGCATCACCTGGGTGCTGTCGATCGTCGGACTCGTGCTCATCGTGCGCGCGGCGCTCATCCCGCTCTTCGTCAAGCAGATCAAGAGCCAGCGCAAGATGATGGAGATCGCTCCCGAGCTGCGCAAGGTGCAGGAGAAGTACCGCGGTAAGAAGGACCAACTCTCTCGCGAGGCCATGAGCCGCGAGACCATGGCGCTGTACAAGAAGCACGGCACGACGCCGGTGTCGAGCTGCCTGCCGCTCCTGGTGCAGATGCCGATCTTCTTCGCGCTCTTCAGCGTTCTGAACGACGTCTCCAAGCACGCCGCGAGCGGCGTCGGTGGTGTCGGACTGCTCACCCCCGAGCTGACGACCGAGTTCTACGACGCGCGCCTGTTCGACGTGGCATCCATGCACGTCAACCTCGTCACCGCATGGGGTCAGGCCGACGGCCAGGTCACCGTCGCCATCCTGCTGACGCTCGTGGTGCTCATGATCGGGTCGCAGTTCTTCACGCAGCTGCAGATCATCTCGAAGAACCTGTCGCCCGAGGCCAAGACCGGTCAGGCGTACCAGATGCAGAAGATCATGCTGTACATCCTGCCGCTGGCCTTCATCTTCTCGGGTGTCTTCTTCCCGCTCGGTGTCGTCATCTACTGGTTCGTCAGCAACCTGTGGACGATGGTCCAGCAGTTCGTGGTCATCCGCGAGATGCCCACACCCGGATCCGACGCGGCCAAGGCTCGTGAGGAGCGTCTCGCGCGCAAGGGGAAGGCCATCGATGCGACCGGAAAGGTCGTTCCGATCGAGAAGTACCAGGCCGAACAGCAGCGTCTTCTCGAAGAGGCCGAGCGTGTGCGTGCAGCGCAGCCCAAGCGGCAGCAGCCCGTGGGCAAGCAGCGCGCCAAGAAGCAGCAGACCACGAAGAACACCGGTACGGCGAGCGGATCGGCCGGCACGCCCGGCTCGTCCCCCGCGCCCTGACGACCCGAAAGATCACGATGACGACGTCCGATCAGATCGCACCCGAACAGACCGCCGCCACCGAGGAGCAGCTCGAGCAAGAAGGCGACATCGCTGCCGACTACCTCGAGGGACTCCTCGACATCGCCGACATCGAGGGCGACCTCGCCCTCGATGTACGTGGGGGGCGTGCCTACGTGTCGGTCGAGGCCGATGACGCGGAGGCCCTCTCGACGCTCTCGCACCCCGACACCGTTCAGGCCCTGCAGGAGCTGACGCGCTTGGCCGTGCAGAACTCGACGGGGCGATTCTCTCGGCTCATCCTCGACATCGGCGGTTCGCGTGACGCGCGTCAGCGCCAGCTCGAAGCCCTCGTCGACCTGGCGATCGAGCGGATCAACGAGGGTGCCACACAGGCGTCCCTGCCGGCCATGTCGAGCTACGAGCGCAAACTGGTGCACGACATCGCCGCGGACCGCGGTTACACCTCTGAGTCGTTCGGTGAGGGCGCTGACCGCCACACCGTGCTGCGACGCGGCTGATCAGGATGCCGGAACAGCTCGAGCCTGAGCCGGCGGCAGCGGTCGCGCTGTTCGGCGACCGCATCGACCGTGCGCGGCAGTTCGTCGCCGCTCTCGCCGAGCATGGCGAAGAGAGGGGTCTCATCGGCCCCCAGGAAGTTCCGCGGCTGTGGACCCGCCACGTCCTGAACAGCGCGATCACGGCGCCGTACTTCTCCGGGCGATCGGTGGATGTGGGTTCGGGCGCCGGCCTTCCCGGTCTCGTGCTCGCCATCGCTCGTCCCGACGTCGAATGGACGCTCATCGAACCGATGGAGCGCCGTACGGCGTGGTTGACCGAGCAGGTCGCCGAGCTGGAGCTCGACAACGTGACGGTCGAGCGCATGCGCGCCGAAGAGTGGGCCCGCGGGCGCATCTTCGACGTGGTGACCGCCCGAGCCGTCAGTGCGCTTCGCACCCTCCTGCCCTTCACCGCTCCCCTGGTCCGCCCTGGTGGGAGGCTGGTGTTCCTCAAGGGAGCCAGCGTGGGCGCGGAGATCGAATCGGCCGCCAAACAGGTTCGTAAGCTCGGCCTCACAGACGTCTCGGTCGAGGTCGTGGGCGAGGGTGTGCTCGACGAGCCCACGCGCGTCTTCTTGGCCACCGTCTCGCGCTAGCGTTCGTGGAGGCTCTGAGGGGCTGCAGACGCCGCTGAGAGCCCACGCACGAGCGCGCGGGTGTGCGCGGCGGGTGCAGCACGGATGGTGTGCGCCCGTGGCGGGTATGGAGTGAGGAGCGGACACGGCGGTCGTCAGAGACGACGCTGACGCGAGTTTGTGCCCTTTCCCCACGGTGGCGGTGTGGTGGTCTCGGGCAGCGCCAGGGGCTGTCTTCGGTGCGTGCCTACGCACGATGGTCCAGGGCTGCGGCCGGACCGAGACATCTTGCGGGGAGCCAGCGTTCGCACCATCATTCCCCAATCTATTCAGGTGAATATAGTGGTGGGTGTAGGAAGGTGGGCGGCGCGATGGTCCTCTGGGCGACGATGAGGTCGGCAAGGACGGGTGCATCTGACGCATATCGCGCCGGATGACTTCTGTCAGATGGGGTGCGCGTGGAGCGTTCATCTGCTGCCGCCGTGCGCCTCGTGAGAGACGTGTCTTCTTCTGGATGCCAGACAAGGCACCATTGCGTCCGCGTTCGCCGACGTTGTTCACCACGTCACGTCCTCCCTCGCTCGCACGACCGGTTCGCGTGCGCGGAACGTCGTGAGGTGGGAGGACGCGCTCGAGTCCGAGTTAAGGCGAGAGCTCTGCGGCCATGGTCGTCCTCTTCGGTGAGCCTGCGACGAGGCCTGTGGGAATCGAGTCTCGTCGACGGTGAGACGGAACGGGGCACCGTATCGATCTGAAGATCCGCGGACTGGGATGGATCTACTGCGCGGGCGTGACAACGAGACCTCACGAAGCGCGTCTGCCGTGTGCGGTGGAGTTCGGAGGCGTCGACCGTTCTTGCTGCTACAGAGTGTGATGGTGGCTCGGGCGAATGCCCTGGTGCATTTCGCGTACGGGTGGGGAACGTGCTGACCAGTTGCGAGAACGTGGGGCCGTTGTCATGACCCGCACGAAGCGGGGTCCGGGTCTGGTCCGGATGTCGCTGCGTACGCCACGGTGTTCGCAGTTTCACGAGCGTAGGCGGATTCGTTCGAGCCTCTCGCTGCCCCAATGATCCTGCACATGTGAACGTGCCCCACGATGGGTGGGATCCCGTGATGCACGGTGACGATCGTGAGGTGGCGGCTCACGGGCTGTGGAGCCAGCTCGACGCGGTCGTCGTGTGTGGGGCCCGGGGAGGTCTGGGCGTGAGCCGCAAGTCGGTGTTCGACGCTCCCCTGACCGGGGTGTGGGCCTGGGCCAGCGTTGTGCACCGTGCACCGGGTTTTGGAGCGGCGCACGGGAACTCGGTTGTGACCATCAGAGTATTTCGGGGCGGCCAGAGTAGAACGATCATCTTGCATGGCATCGAGTACGGGGGCGGACGGTGACGTGATCTGCGCTTGGTTGAAGCCCGTGTGGGGCGCGCGCTTGCAGGGAGAGGCTAAGGGGTCAGCGAGAGGTGACCAGCAGGCGCGGGTATGCGGTGTCACTCTCATGTTCCACGTGAAGCATCTCGACTCTCTGGCTTGCTGTTGAACCGGCCCGTGTGTGTTTCACGTGAAACATTGAAGTTCGGGTCGAGAAGGTGGCAGGAGAGAGCGTCGGTGTCGGGTTGATCCCGCATGAGCACATCGCCTAGCTCTCGTCTCGCGGGCGCGGAATCGCGGCAGAGAATCAACGGTCGGGACGCTCCCCCGCCCATTGCTGCGCGCCCAGGCGCTCCCCGTTGGACTGGGTTGTAGTTTCGGCCCGACACGCGGATCGGTCGGTATGGGCTGGCCTTTCGGTTGCCTCTGCCCAAGACGTTGGTTCCAGCGGGGCGTCTTGAACCTTCCGAATGGTCGGTCCTGTGCGGGCGGCGCAAGTGTGTGCGGCTTGATCCGCGCGACGCCTTTCACGGGAGGTGGGAGGCTTGCGCAATGAGCGATGGCGGTGCCCTGACTTATCGCGGTCAGAGATGACTCGGTCAGCCGCCGGGAGTCTGGCCTGCTTCGCTACAGCCCTGGTCTCAACCAGTCGTTCTCCCAACAAGCCGTCTCGCCGGAGGGATCGACGTGACGGAGGGTGGGTTGTGATGAGATGCCTCCCGTGGACTGGCGACGTGGTCCGGCGGCTGATTCGGATGAGGACGTGATCTCCTCACGGTCGCGGACTCACTGACCGCGGCCGTCATCGACCGGCACGGTGCCAGCCGAACGGTGCACAATAGGCCGACGCGCGCCCCGCAGAACCACTCGGCGTCTCGTGTGGAGGTCGCCGCTGCGTAGAGAGCTCGGCATGGAGTTGACGGTGCATGGAAGGCGACACCGAAGTAGTCGAATCCGGACGAGTGCCATTCCGGGCAATCGAGGCTCGGCCCGGCTCGAAGGGGCCATCCCCCGGAGCCACCGTGCCGGTCGTGTGTGCCGGCTAATGCGATGTGCTGGGCGGTGCGACGTGCGGGGACGTACGTCGTGCCGCGACGTCTTTCGTGCCGGACCTATGTCGTGCAGGGAGATGCACCGCGCGGCGAAGTGTGTTGTCGCAGCCGCGCCCAGATGCGGTCGGGAGCACTTTCATGCGCACTGGCTGCAGCATCGGTGGCGGGACAGCGCACTGGGAAGGTCGGACGACGCCGTACCCTCCGCTCCGGTGGATGCTCCCCTGCATGGATCGAGAGACGGTCGCGGCGTACTCCGGCTTCTGCGCGGCTCAGAGATCGGCGTCGTCCGACACGCTGAGGCGCCCGCGCTTTGCTGCGCCGCGACTACCCCGCGATGGGCGCAGACAGGAGAGCGCGCGAGTGGCTGTGCGGGTCGCGTCGCTGCGACTCGGCCAGGTCATGCGTGAGGGTGGCGAACCAGTGCCGTAGTTCTTCGGCTCGAGAACGTGAGAGCACCGAAGTGACGTCACTTCGGGAGTATCGGCGCACGAGATCACGGGGCCAGATGCCGGTGAAGGCGTTCACCTTTCCGACACCGATAGATGTTTCTCGAGCCCCCACGAGCACCGCGGGTGTCCAGTGCTGAGCCCCGTCGGATCCGAGGAACTCTTGGCCACTTGGCGAGGCGTCAGGTCCACGTCCACGGGTATAACGCCGAGGTCCGAGGCGTTGAATGACAGTCCATGTTTCACGTGAAACATCGCGTATGTCGCCGGCCGATAGATCCGCCGCATTGCACCAGTACGCGGCGCACAGGGAGCCCCGCCTTCCCGCGCCCGTCTACGACAGGGATCGCGTCGTGAAGCGCGTTGGCCATCGCCATGCTGGAGCGGGTCGGAATTCAGATGCTGTCTGAGCGTCGATCGGGGACCCACCGGGAACGCGGCTTGACCAGTGACCGCCGAGCTCGCGGACGCTGCACGTGTCTGCTGCATCAGAATGCTCTGGGCGAGCTCCGTGCGCGTCGGGGATGACGCGAAGGACAGACCCCACTCCCCCGACGGTGGACGAGCATCCCAGTTCGCTGCCTCCCCACGTGACCGGCGTCGACTCGCACATAACGGACGGAGATCGTCGTGCAAGCTGTGATCGAGGCCCGACTATGCGCTCGCGTGGGGCGCTGGACTGCTCAGAGAAGGCGCATCAGCGGACCACGATCGACGCCGTTCTGGACACCAGTGCTCCGAACGGAGAGACGAGCCTCATGATGCACCGGCTTCGTTACCCACCGATGCGTGCCGCAGTGGAGTCGACGGGCGCAATCGCCCGTTGTAGGCTCTCGCTCCGGCGGCAGCGGGACGCGATGATTGTCGACTGACTAGAGTGTTCTGAGATCGGGCGATGGTGCCGAATAGAACGGCCTCCTTCCCAGCAGTCGAGGTCCGGATGGGAAGTGAGCCGAGCGAATGATGCGCAGGCGCCAGACTGGGCGATGTTTGACGTGAAACACTGAGCGATCGAACGCGCGCAGAGCGGTCTTGACCGGACGCTGCGCCGGGATGAACATCGCCGTTCGGAGCCAGTCGACGGGGAACTGGGTAGCCTCAAGCAAACCCCAAGCGCGCGGGATGCCGCCCTATTGCCGCAATCTCGGGTTTGGATGGACGGGGCGGGATGTTTCACGTGAAACGGTCTCGCATGCGTGCCACCCGTGGTGTCACACCGCTGCCTGCGGTCATCGTTACGACACCGCGCTTCCGGCGGTGCCCCGCACTCCGCTCGGATCTGGCTGGAGGCCCTGTCGAGCCCTTTCAGGACGAGAGCAGACGCCTTGATTCACAGGTTGGTGGCAGCTCACTCATCAGTGGCCAGCGGATGAGAACGAGCCACGCACTCACTTTCAGGCAGCAGCGATGGCTGATGTTTCACGTGAAACACATCGGTCCGCGGTCTCCAATGCCACGCGCATTTTTCGGTCGGGCGCAGCCACGCCGTACAGAACGCAACCCCGCGTGAACCGGTGAGCATGGATTCTGTTGCGAGATGAGAGCCGTCAGAGTCGGCGGATCGCATCACCACGTGCCTGCACTGTTAACCCTCCGCTCCGTGAAGCCAATCGGGCAGGCACCTCGCGTGTCGTGGAAGTCGTCCGCTCAAAGTTGCCCGCAGCGAGCTGTGCGGGCAGCTCACCTCTTCAGCCGAGACGTCGTGCCCCATGATCCCGCCACGCAGGACACCGCAGGAAAGCTCGGGTATCACCCATGGACGGAGCGATGGACGATCAGCGTGATGGCGGGAAGAGGATAGCTGTCCGTAGAGAGAGGTGGACCGGAACAACCCAGTCGAGTGATGGTCGTTGCACAAATGACGGTCCCACCCGGGTATCCGGGGATGTCGCGAGTAGACTGAGCAAGTTCGGCAACGGAGAGGTGTTTCACGTGAAACAGTCCGATGGGGCATCTGCGTCCTCTTCCTTCGAGGACTCCCCCATCGCTCGTGAGATCGCTGATCTTTCCGCGCGACGTCGCGCCCTTGACTCGCGAGAGGTGGAGCTGTCGGGACGCACTCGCGTCTTCACCGTCTCGAACCAGAAGGGCGGCGTAGGGAAGACAACGACCGCGGTAAACGTGGCCGCCGCTCTCGTGTCGATCGGGGCTCGCGTCCTCGTGATCGATCTCGATCCGCAGGGCAATGCGTCGACCGCTTTGGGGGTCGCTCACAACGCTGAGACGCCGAGTGTGTACGACGTTCTCATCGACGATTTCCCGCTCGCCGACATCGTGCAGACGAGCCCGGAGTCACCGAATCTTCTGTGCGCACCGAGCACGATTCACCTCGCCGGCGCTGAGATCGAGCTTGTTTCGCAGGTTGCTCGGGAGCACCGACTGCGCGGAGCTCTCCGCGACTACCTCGCGATCGACGACAACCACCTCGACTTCGTCATCATCGACTGCCCGCCGTCCCTGGGCCTGCTGACCATCAACGCGTTCACTGCCGCCGATGAGGTCATGATCCCCATTCAGTGCGAGTACTACGCGCTCGAGGGCCTGAGTCAGCTTCTGGGCAGCGTGCAGATGATCCAGAAGCACCTCAATCCTTCGCTCCACGTCTCGACGATCCTGCTGACGATGTACGACGGCCGTACGCGTCTCGCTCAGCAGGTCGCCGAAGAAGTGCGTTCGCATTTCACCCACGAGGTCCTCGACACGGTGATTCCCCGATCGGTGCGCGTCTCCGAGGCGCCGAGCTTCGGTCAGACGGTCATCGCGTACGATGGCCAATCAGCGGGGGCCATCGCTTACCGTGAGGCGGCGGTTGAGATCGTCGCGCGCGACACCACGAAGAAGGATTCCTGATGGCGAAGAGAACCGGTCTGGGTCGCGGTATCGGCGCCCTCATTCCCACCGCAGAGCCGTCGGAGTCCCGTCCGGTCGACGTCTTCTTCCCCGGTGCGTCGAGCTCGTCGAAGGCGGAGTCCGCGGAGAAGACTGACGCATCTGCCGAGGCGGATGGTCTCGTCACGGTCCCGGGCGCGCGGCTCGTGCACATCGACCCCAAGTTGATCGTTCCCAACCCGCGTCAACCGCGCACGCACTTCGACTCCGACGATCTCGCTGAGCTCGTCCACTCGGTGCGCGAGTTCGGCGTGCTGCAGCCCGTCGTGGTCCGGGACAAGGGCGACGGCACCTATGAGCTCATCATGGGCGAGCGCCGCACCCGCGCGTCTCGCGAGGCAGGCCTCGACACCATCCCCGCGGTAGTCCGTGAGACCGAAGACGAGTACCTGCTGCGTGATGCTCTGCTCGAGAATCTTCACCGTTCCCAACTGAATCCGTTGGAAGAAGCGTCGGCCTACCAGCAGCTGCTCGAGGACTTCGGGATCACGCAGGAGGAACTCGCCACGAGGATCGGCCGGTCGCGCCCGCAGATCAGCAACACGATCCGCCTGTTGAAGCTGCCCGTCCCCGTTCAGCAGCGAGTGGCAGCCGGAGTCCTGAGTGCCGGACACGCCCGCGCCATCCTGTCGCTCGACGACCCGCGTGAGATGCAGAAGCTTGCCGACAAGATCGTGAACGAGGATCTGTCTGTGCGCGCGGCCGAAGCCGCGGCGAAGATGCCCGGGGTGGCGCCGGTGCGGCAGAAACCGCAGGCAGGCTCGCGTCGTGCCGGCCTCGACGAGGTCGCCGAGCGTTTGGGCGATCGGTTCGACACGAAGGTCCGCGTCTCGCTCACCGCGAAAAAAGGCCAGATCAGCATCGATTTCGCCTCAATTCAGGATCTGAATCGAATCCTGGCGACCCTGGGCGAAGACGGGTACACGGGCTGAGGCCCACCCCACAGGTGCGCACACTTGTGCACACCCGGGCGCCCGACGATCCCGGTGTCGGCGGCTCGACGTAACCTGGATGGGTGACTTCGAACGACCAAAGCCCTCGCCGTCGTGCCAGCCTGGAGCTGCTGCGTGCCGAGGCGTCCGACGAACTCGCGGTGCTGATTCACGAACGTCTGCGGGGCGGCGAAGATCCCTGGGACTTCATGGAAGACCTGCCGAACGTGGATGAACTCGTGGTCCTCACTCTGCGGGCCGAGAACATCACAGAGAACGGCGGCGTTCGCCCCAATCGCGCCCGCAACTACCGTGTGCTCCGTCAGATCGCCCTCGATTATCCGGCTCTGACGCGGGCTGTGTGGCGAATCCTGGGCGAAGAGGAGTCGCACCGTGTGTGGGACGCCAGCGCTCGACTCGACGCCTCCTGACGGCGGGAGACCCCCGGCACCGGCGAAGCCGGCACCGCTTTGCGTCGGGCACCGACCGCGTTCCGTCGAGCGGCGGTGGCGTACCGGCATCCCTCTCTCGACATATGGGCACCTCGGCAGGGTCCCTTCCGAAAACGACGAATCCCCGACGCCGTGGCGCCGGGGATTCGATGATCGCGGGGACTCAGCCGAGGAACGGCGCGAGGTCCTGCTCGAGTGCGTACTTGGGCTTCGCACCGATGATGGTCGTCTTGACCTCACCGCCCTGGAAGACCTTCATCGCGGGGATGGAGGTGATCTGGTACTTCATCGCGAGGTCGGGGTTCTCGTCGACGTTGAGCTTGAGGATCGTGATCTTGCCCGAGTTCTCGTTCTGGATCTCGTCGAGCACGGGGGCGACCATGCGACACGGTCCGCACCACTCGGCCCAGAAGTCCACGAGAACGGGTCCGTCAGCCTGCAGGACGTCCTGCTCGAACGTTGCGGAGGTCGTCGCCTTGGCAGTCATTGCATATCTCCTTAGATGGAAGCTTCAGTGAATGAAAACGCTGGTGAGCGTTCTTTTGTTCCTCAGACGACAGCGGCGTCGGGAAGGCCCTCGATGGGGCTCTCCGCAACCGCGGGCTCGCCGGCCTCGCCGCGGGCGGCGAGGAAGTGTTCCACGTCGAGGGCAGCGACGGTACCGCTGCCGGCGGCCGTGATGGCCTGGCGGTAGGTCGGGTCGATGACGTCGCCGGCGGCGAAGACACCCTCGACCGACGTGCGCGAGGAACGGCCGTCGACCCAGATGGTGCCCTGGTCGGTGAGCTGCAGCTTGTCGTGCACGAGGTGGGTGCGGGGGTCGTTGCCGATGGCGACGAACAGGCCGTCGAGGGGGAGCTCGCTCACGGTGTCGTCCACCGTCGAGCGCAGGCGCACACCGTTCACGGCGTCGTCGCCCAGGATCTCGTCGACCGCGGAGTTCCAGATGAATTCGATCTTGGGGTTCGCGAAGGCACGCTCCTGCATGATCTTCGACGCCCGCAGCGAGTCCTTGCGGTGGATGATGTAGACCTTCGACGCGAACTTGGTGAGGAAGTTCGCCTCTTCCATGGCGGAGTCGCCGCCGCCGACGACGGCGATGGTGCGGTCACGGAAGAAGAAGCCGTCGCACGTGGCGCACCACGAGACGCCGCGGCCCGAGAGTCGCTCTTCGCCTTCGAGTCCGAGCTTGCGGTACGCGGAGCCGGTGGCGTAGATGACCGAGATAGCCTCTTCGACCTTGCCGCTGCCGAGCGTGACGGTCTTGACGGGGCCGTCGAGCTGGAGCGACACGACGTCGTCGTACAGCACCTGCGCTCCGAAGCGTTCGGCCTGCGCCTGCATCTTGGCCATGAGGTCAGGACCCTGGATGCCGTCGGGGAAGCCGGGGAAGTTCTCGACCTCGGTCGTGTTCATGAGGTCGCCGCCGGCTTCGACGGAACTCGCGACGACGAGGGGCTCGAGGTTGGCTCGGGCGGCGTAGATGGCGGCGGTGTAGCCGGCGGGGCCCGATCCGATGATGATGACGTGACGCACGGTAGCGCGTTCCCTTCGTTGATTCCGTCGGATGAAACCCATGGTAGCCCCGGGATATTCCGGGAACCCGGGGCTAGCGGTGGGGGAGGAAGCGTCGGCCCAGGGCGAGCGCCGGCGCGAGCTCGGGGGTGCGGAAGAGCGCCAGGATGCCGAGGTACACCGCGAGCACGACGGAGCCGACGATGGCGGCACCTGCCGCTCCCGCGAGGGCGCTGCTGGTCGTCCACCCGTCCGCGCCGCCGAGCAGCAGCAGCACGCCATACCCGGCGGCCGCCGCCGGAAGAGCGGCCAACGCGAACCTGCCGAGGGCGAGCAGCCATGATGCCGTTCCGATGCCGGACAGGCGACGGTGCAGCAGCACGGTAGCGACGACGACCTGCACGACGCTGGCGATGGATTGGGTCAGGGCCACACCCGCCGCCAGCTCGCCGCGACCGAGAACGGCACTGGCGAGGACTGCGCCGCCAGCGACGAGGGCGCACTGGAGAAGCGTGAAGAAGAAGGGTGTGCGCGTGTCGTTGTACGCGTAGAAGGTGCGCTGTACGACGAACAGCACGGCGAGGGGCACGAGGCAGACAAGGAAGCACAGCAGCACCGGTGCCGCGGCGACGGCCTGCTCCGCGGTCGTGGTGAAGATGCGGCTGGCGGGAACCGCGGCGACGGCGAGGGCCGCGGCCGACGCGACGATGAAGAAGCCGAGCGTGCGGATGCTGCGCGAGATGTCTGCGCGCACCTGGTCGTGGCGACCCGCGGCCGCGTGCTCGCTGAGCTGGGTGAAGTACGGCGTTCCGATCGACAGCACGATGATCGAATACGGGAGCATGAACAGCAGCCACGCGTTCTGAGAGACGAAGATGGCGGGGTCGTTCCCCGAGGCGCCCGAGAGCACGTTGGATTGCACGATGCCGGCGAGCTGACCCGCCACGACCATCAGGAAGGTCCAGCCCGCGAGACGCCCGATGTGGCGCAGGCCCACGCCCTTCCACTGGAAATCGGGCCGCAGCGTGAGCCCCGCCCGCCGCCAGAAGAACAGCAGCACCAGGGTCTGTACGACGATGCCGGCGGTGGCGGTGCCGGCGAGCGTCGCGATCATCGAGGGCGTCCACGCGTCGACGCGATCCTGCGGTCCGCTGAAGATCAGGATGAAAACGCCGAACCCGGCGATCGAGATGACGTTGTTGACGATCGGCGCCCACGTGTACGGCCCGAAGACGCGCCGGGCGTTCAGGATCTCGCCCAGCAGTGCGTACAGACCGTAGAAGAAGACCTGCGGAAGGCACCAGTAGGCGAAGGCGGTCGACAGTGCCAGCTGATCGTCGGTGAACTTGCTCGCGTACACCTGCACCAACAGGGGCGCGGCGACCATGGCGAGCGCGGTGGCCCCCAGCAGGCCCACCGTGCCCAGCGTGAAGAGCTTGGAGATGAATGCCTGGCCGCCGTCGGCGTGCGCGGCCGCCTTGACGATCTGCGGGACGACCACGGCGGTCAGCAGACCCGTCGAGATGATCGCGTAGATGTTGTTGGGCAGCTGGTTCGCGACGGCGAAGGCGTCACCCGCGCCACCGATGGAACCGATGGCCGCGACCAGCACGATGGTGCGCAGCAGACCGGTCAGGCGCGACGCGATGGTCCCCGCTCCGATGAGCACACTCGCCCGTCCGATACTGCTCACGGGCGGTTCTCCTCGGTGGATTCGGATGACAGCGGGCCGGTGCCGTCGTCATCGGTGTCGGGGGCACTGTCGTCCGATGCCGGGCTGCGCCCATCGGCATCCGGGCTCTTGCGCACGATGCTGCCGTCGGGCGGGGGGTCGGCATCCGGAGTCTCGTCACCCTCGGCGCGCGTTCGACGGCGACGGGCGATGGTGCGCACGACGCCGAGACTCAGGAACGCCACGATCAGCAGGATGATGACGATGAGGCCGATGCTCTCCCACTCGGCCCGCACCTCGACGTCGACCACCTGCGGCGAGCCCACGGCTTCTCCGGTGGGGCTGTACAGCTGCAGGGCGACGCTGACCTCGCCATTGGCGATGCGCGCCTCGACGGGGACCTCGACGCGCGTGTTGGCGGACGCCTGAGCGTTGACGGTCGTGCGGGGTTGCACGCGGAGTCGCACGTCGTTGGGGTCCACGGCCATCACGACCGTGACGGGCCAGGGCAGGTCGTTGCGCACCCACGGCCGCAGCGGCGCGCTGGAACTCACGAGTCGGAAATCCGACGACAGGATGCCGACGGAATCGAGCGTCGTACGCGTCGCGGCGCGGTGGTCCGAGACGGCCTTGCGGGCGGCATCCCCCGTCCACGACACGTTCATCACCTGGAGGACTTCGGCGCGCTCGCGTCCGGTGAGCAGCTCGGGCTGGTCGAGGATCGTCGCGAAACGGTCGATGACCTGCTCATCGGCGACCAGATCGGCGACATCGGTGACGCGGGCGGTGTCGACCGTCGCCTCGGCGAGGGTGGTCTCGGATGCCGGGATCGTCGACACCGCGGCGAGCGTGGAGCTGCTGTACCCCGGCGCCGTCGCGACGAGGCCCAGGGTCGCGCGGAGACTCACGCGCGAGCGGTCGGTGCCGCGGTCGAGGATGGCGAGGACGGGCTGGTCACCGGTGGCCGCGCGAGCCAGGGCGAGGTAGGCCTGCGCGGCCGCGAGCGCCGACCCCCGTCGGGTCGTGTCGTTCTGTCCGGCGGCGTCGGCGAGAGCACGCGAGACCTCGGCGTCGTAGACGGGGGTGGATACGCCTGCCACGGCGGCGGCGGCCTGACGTGCGCCCCCGACCACGCTGGTCGACGGCACCAGCACGTGGGCGGGCTGATCGGCGGTCCCCAGGGCACCGAGGGCGGTGACGGTGTCGGCGCCGGCCGACCCGGTGGCGGGCCAGAAGACGTTCGGGGTGGCGGAACCGATGTCGAGCAGCGACGTCAGCGACGGGTAGGACGGCTGGCCCGGCGTCGCCGATGTCGACGGATCGGGCGTCGACACCGCCGAGACGGCGGGCGCGGGCTGGGTGAAGTCGGCGGCCGCCATGTACGACTGCAGCGACGTGGGCGAGAGGGGGGCGGTGAGGCCGGCTCGCAACTGCGCGGCGATGTCGGCGTCACCGAACTGCAGCGCGAAGCGGTTATTGGGCAGCGCCAGCAGACGCTGCAGCCAGGCCACGGCGGTGGGGGGTGCGGCCGAGCCGAGAACCCGGATCGCCGCGGGGATGGCGGGATCGACGGCGAGGGTCGCCCCGGTTCCGTCGACCGCATCGAGTTGGGCCGAGAGCGCGCCGTCGACCGCGGTGAGCTCCGCCAGTTCGCTGGCGCTCAGCAGCCCCCGGGTCATGGGGGCGGCCGTGATGGGAACGACGAGGGCGACGGGCGTCTGCGCGCCCGCGTCATTCGGAACGACGACCACGGTCGGGGTGCGCAGACCCGCGCCGTCGGCCGTCACGCGCACCGGGTAGACGCCCGCCGCGCGTCCGGCCAGCGCGGCGTCGGTCGCCGGTACCGACAGTGCCGTGGTGGTCTGGGCGCCGGAGGCGGTGGCATCCATCGATCCGGTGGCGACCTGCTGCAGGGTGACCCCGGTGGTGTCGCCGCCGAGCCAGCGCTCGAGGGCCGCGTCGTCGCTCAGGGGCGCCGTTCCCAGCTGCAGGCCGACGGGGGTCGCGACGGCCGACCCGGAACCCGCCGCCAGGGTCACGGCGACCGTCAGCGCCTCACCGGGGCGCAGGATGCCGTTGGCGACGGGTGCGGCCGACAGGACGGCCGGCGTCGTCGAGGCCGACGGCGAGGGGCTCGGTGCGGCAGCCGCGGCGGGCATCGCCGGGACCGCGAGTCCGAACGCCAGGGCGCCGGCGGCGAGGGTCGCCAGCAGCCGGCGCGTGAGGGAGCGCCGCGGCACGGGTGAGCCCGGAGGCTGGGAGGTCACGTTCATACGAGCGTCGGTGGAACGAGGGGGCCTCGCACCGCGTTGAGTCTAGGCCCGCGCACCTCGGAGCCCCCCGATAGCCCCGCGCAGACGGTTGAATGGACCGGTGCTCCCCGAACCCGACGCCCTGCTGTGCCGCGCCCTCGCCGACGACCTCCGTGCGGCGGGCTTCGCCAGCGCTGCACTGAGAGAGGCGTGGGGGGCCCAGGCCGACGACGCTCTCGCCCGCGGCCTGCGTCGCCCCGCCACGCGCGCGCTGGGTGACCGGGGTGACGCGTTGGCCGTGCTGGGACGCCTCTGGGGTCTGGGACTGCCCGTGGCACGCGGCGACGTCGAGGCGGCGCTGCCCGCGCTGCGCGTCGACGGAGCCGTGACTCTGGGGCTCATCGAGGTGTCGGGCGATGCGGTCACCCCGGCGGTGCTGCTGCGCCCGCAGGGGTTCTCCGACGACCAGGGCGACGTCGAATGGTGGATCGCGAGCGATCTCGACGAGTCGGCGCTCGAGGGCCCGCTCCCCGAGAACCACGTGCTCGGGGTGGGGGGCGCCTCCGAGACCCTCGCGCGGCTGCAGCTCACGCGTCGCGCGCACACCGCCCTCGATCTCGGCACGGGGTGCGGCATCCAGGCCCTGCGGTTGCGCCGTCTGGTCGACCACGTCGTCGCGACCGACATCTCGGAGCGCGCGCTGCGGTTCACCCGGCTGAACGCCCTGCTCAACGACGTCGACGGCATCGAGACGCGGCACGGCTCGCTCTTCGACCCCGTCGCCGGCGAGACGTTCGACCGCGTGGCCTCCAATCCCCCGTTCGTCATCACTCCGCGCGTGGCCGGTGTTCCGGCGTACGAATACCGTGACGGTGGTCTCGAAGGCGACGCGCTCGTCGCGTCGGTCATGGGCGGTGTGGGCGCGCACCTGTCCCCCGGCGGTGTCGCGCAGTCGCTCGGCAACTGGGAGTACCGCGAGGGCGAGTCGGGACTTGATCGGGTGCGCGACTGGATCGGAACGTCGATGGACGCCTGGGTCGTCGAACGGCAGGTGCTCGATCCGCTCGCCTACGCCGAACTGTGGGTGCGCGACGGCGGCACGGTCGCCGGCACCCCCGCGTACGCGCGGCTGATCGACGCCTGGCTTGACGACTTCGCCGAGCGGGGGGTGACCGGCATCGGTTTCGGCTACGTGCTCGTGCGCAAGCCGCTCGCCGGAGCCCCCACGCTCGCCCGCTTCGAGCGGGTCGACGGCGGCGGCGAGGCGTGGTTCGGGTCGCACCTGGCCGCCTGCCTCGAGGCGCACGATCGCGCGGCGCTGCTCGACGACGAGAGCCTGGCCGACAGCGTGCTGCGCGTCGCCGCCGACGTGACCGAGGCTCGGCACCACCGACCGGGTGAAGAGGACCCCTCGGTCATCGAGCTGCGCCAGGGCGGGGGCTTCGCGCGCACGCTCGAAGTCGACCCCGCGTTGGCGGCGCTCGTGGGCGCGTGCGACGGCGATCTGTCGGTGGGCGTGCTCGTCGACGCGATCGCGCAGCTGCTCGAGGTGGATGCCGAGGCCCTCCGCGCCGACCTGCTCCCGCGTGTGCGCGAGTTGCTGGTGACCGGGTTCGTGGACTTCGCCGACGACTGACACCCGCCGGTGTCTGCGGGCAGGGTGTCGTCGGCCCTCGCATCTGGCGCGGAGCACGTCTGCGGTGGCTGTCGGCGGCCCCGGATAGGCTCGAAGGCATGCTGAACATGGTCGACGGTCTCGCGCGCCTGGAGGAGCTGGCGGCCCACCCCGTGGTCGCCACGCTCGCCCGCGTCTTCGCCGACGCCGGTCGCGACCTGGCCCTGGTCGGGGGACCCGTCCGCGACGCGTTGCTGGGCCGGATCACCCACGACTTCGACTTCACCACCGACGCGCGTCCCGACGAGATCCTCGCCCTGGTGAAGCCGGTGTCGTCGGTGCAGTGGGACGTCGGTCGGGCCTTCGGCACGATCGGCGCCCGGGTCAAGGGTGAGCAGGTCGAGATCACGACCTACCGGGCCGACAGCTACGACGGCGTCACCCGCAAGCCCACGGTCGAGTTCGGTGACACGCTCGAGGCCGATCTCAACCGCCGCGACTTCACGGTCAACGCCATGGCGCTGCGGGTACCCGCCCGCACCCTCGTCGATCCGACGGGCGGCGTCGAAGACCTGCTGGCCCAGCGCCTGCGCACCCCCATCGATCCCGCGGTGAGCTTCGGCGACGACCCCCTGCGCATGCTGCGCGGAGCCCGATTCGCGTCGCAGCTCGAGTTCACCCTCGACCCCGACACGCTCGCCGCCATCGTCGAGCTGCGCGCCTCGCTGCAGATCGTCAGCCCCGAGCGCGTGCAGGCCGAACTCGTACGGCTACTCCAGACCGACGACCCCGTCCGCGGTATCCGGGTGCTGGTCGAGACCGGCCTGATCGACGAGTTCCTGCCCGAGGTACCGGCGCTGCGCCTCGAGGTCGATGAGCACCACCACCACAAAGACGTCTACGAGCACTCGCTCACGGTGCTGCGTCAAGCCATCGCGCTCGAGAAGGAACGGCATCCGGATGCCGCCCCCGACGTGCCGCTGCGTCTCGCGGCGCTGCTGCACGACATCGGCAAGCCCGCGACGCGGCGCCTGGAGCCGGGCGGCGGCGTGACCTTCCACCACCACGACATCAAGGGCGCACGCCTGGCCCGTAAGCGTCTGCAGGCGCTGCGCTTCGACGCGAACACCACGACCGTCGTGTCGCGTCTGGTCGAACTGCACCTGCGGTTCTTCGGCTACGCCGAGGGCGCCTGGACCGACTCCGCGGTCCGACGCTACGTGCGCGACGCCGGCGACGAGCTGGAACGCCTGCACATCCTCACGCGGGCCGACGTGACCACGCGCAACAAGCGCAAGGCCCATCGCCTGGCATCCGCATACGACGACATCGAGAACCGCATCTCGGCCCTGCGCGAGCAGGAGCAGATCGACGCGATCCGCCCCGAGCTCGACGGCAACCGCATTCAAGAGGTGCTGGGGGTGAAGCCCGGTCGGGAGGTGGGCGAGGCCTACCGGTTCCTGCTCGAGCTGCGCCTCGACGAGGGCGTGCTCGGCGAAGACGAGGCCGAGAAACGGTTGCGGCAGTGGTGGGCGGCGCGGGGCTGAGGCGATTCCGTCGTGTCACCGGCGGGGCGGCGTGGTGTGTCGGGTGGTCGGGTCGCTGGCATCCGGGGCTTGTTTCGTGCACCGGGGCGCTCAATGACCGCCCCGGTGCGCCGATCGCGCCCCGATTCACGTCCGACGCCCCCGGCCCGTGGTCCCGTATCGAACGGCCCCGGCGGACCGAGCGTTCGGTTCATCCCGCGTTCTCCGCGCAGCGATGCCCGATGTCGGAACTGCTCGTTACTCTGAACATATGGACGAACAAGCGCTCGACATCTTCTCGGCAGCTCGCGCTCGACGCGACGTGGGGCGCATCCGCGAGGCCCTCGCCGAGGTGAAGGCGGGCGACATCGCCCGCGTCATCGTCCGCTCATCCCGCTACGGGCTCTACGCGCTCGAGGGCACCGTGCGCATCGGCGTCGGGGGGCAGCCCCTCGTCGGCGACGTGATCCTGGCCACCAGCGCCGAGATCCAGCGGATCGACCTCGGCATCGAGGCGCCCGAGCCCGCGCTCGGCGCCGATGTCGTCGATCCCTCGACCCTTCCCCACGGCACGCCCGTGCGCGTGACGTTCCTCACCCCGACTCACCAGACGTTCGCGCTGACCGGGCCGATCACGGCCGGCAACGACCGCTTCCTGCTCGTCGGCAGCTGGATCGTCGCCGACGATCGCGTCATCGCCCCCCGCGTGCAGAGCATCGAGCGCCTCGACAGCGTCGACCTGCACGAGGTCAACGTCCCGCCGCTGCGGTCCGTGCTGGCAGACGCCGACGCGTAGTCCTTCGCGCTGAATGAATGCCGCGACCGCGGGGTCGTGGCATCCGTTCAGCGTTCATACCGAGACGGTCCGCGCCGGATGCGGTCGCCGAAAGGGAGCCAGCGACACGGGTCGACGGTGATGTGGACGCGGCGCACGAACAACGGACGGTGCACGACCCCGGTCCTTGTGAGATGGAATTCTGCCGAAGGGGGATCGGTCACGCCGCTGCGGCGCGATCATCGGTGGCGGATGCCGCCCCTTCGACGAACTCCTTGATCGTTTTCGCGAGATCGACATAGGTGCCGGCCGAGGTGACGAGTTCGCGAATAAACGAGGAGAGCAGAGAAGTCCACTTCGCCGACTTCACCGCCAACTGCGCGGCGATCGCCGGTGTTGCCGCGCCGAGAGTGCCGGCGGCCAGAGCGAGACTCTGCACGACGAAGCCGACGAGGTCGGCGATGACGTCGCGAACGACGTCGTGCACCGCCTTCACGATTCCGGCGAGCAGATCGGCCGCGATGCCGAGGCCGGCGCACAGTTCGGCACACCTCTGCAGAGAGGATGTCAGCGTCGTCAGCAGCGAACGATACGCGTCGGCCGCGGCGCCATCGAAGTCGGCGAGGTCGTCCACGGCGCGCGCGAGCGACCCGGAGGACTCACCCAGACGCCCGGAGACGTTCTGCCACGTTTGAGCGAACCCAGCTACCTCGTGGTGGTCGCCGGTCAGCTGATCCAGCCACTCATTGAGCGGCCACATGTGCTCGAGGAGCCAGCCGACTCCGAGTGAGACCAATGTGGCGATGGGGTTCACGACGGCATCGATGCCTGAGACGACGATCGAACCACCGGCGAGGGAGGCACCGATCCAGTCGCCGCTCGAAATGGACTCGACCAGCGAGTACCCGTCCTCGAATGGGCCCAGCGCGTCCGTGAGGCTGCCTTCTGTGGGCCCGGCGATCAGCGAGTTCGCGTCAGTCACACGTAGACCCCGCCGTCGATCTCGGCGCGAAGGGTTTCGAGCTCTCGTACGAAACGGTTCTCGAGGTTCTCGAAGTCGTCGGCCATCTGCGTGGCTGCGGTCGCGGCCCGTCCGAGCGCTCTCTCGACGGAAGCGACTGCGCCCATCGCGCCCAGCCCCAGCATCGTCGTCGGCACGGCGGCGAAAGCACACATGATCCCGAACGCCTGCCCACCCAGGGCGACATGCGCGGCCGCCGCTGACGCCTCTGCAACGTCGTGCGAGATCGCGGTGATCTTCGTGGCGTGCTGGCGGAGGAAGTCCGGGTCTACCTGGATGCGATCGGCACTCATCCCTCGTCCTCGCGGTTCACGTGCGGACGATAGCGCTCTGCGTTCTGACGGAGGCCGACGACGGTGGGCGCATCCGGCCCGAAGGTTTCGGACGCGAGAGCGACACTGCGTCGTGTCGCCTCTTCATACCCGTCCTCGACCGCATCCAAGAGGAGCGAACGCACCTGTCGTGGATCCAGCACGAGGGCGCGGTGCGTGAACGTGATGTCCACCAGCCTGCCGTTCGCGTCGACGTGGACCGTCAACTCTCCACCCGGAGACGTCTGACCCACGCGAATGGCCTCGATGTCTGACGCCAACTTCTGCATCTGTTCCGCCCGATGCTGACTCATCGCCACCTGTGCATCGAGCTTTCGCAGCGCATCGTGCATTTCCGCTGATTCCGTCATTCAGCCCTCCTTGAATGTCGTGCTCGTACACCCTAAAGATTCTCCACGCGTGTTGTCAGCCATTTGTCATCATCGCCGCCGCGGGCAGAATGAGTCCGTGCTCCCACAGATCGACTACACACCGCTGACGCATCCGACCGAACCGCCGGCACGGACGGATGCCACGGCCTTCGCCGTCTCCCGCTTGGCGGCGACGAACGGGTGGGAATACTTCACACACGCCGTCGCGCAGGAACTGCCCGGCGTGGTGTTCCGCCAACCGAACGGGCAGCCGCGCTTCTCACAGCGGGCCGTGAACATCGTCCGCATCCCGGGCGCCCCGGTGATCGAGATCGGTGACAGCTTTTACACCGAGGTCGCCGTCGGCAATCAGTTCACGCAGCAGTGGGGGTACGTCGCGGTCCATCTGGGCGTTGAATTGCCTTCGGTGACCGTCGAGGCCGCGAGCAATCGGACACACGCCGCCCTTCCCTCGACACCCGAAGGGGCGGTGTCCGATGATCGTCGCGCCGGCGTCGTCGTCGAGGCGGCCCCGGGAACCGAGCCGATCGTGGACGCTCTTCTGACCTCCGAGATCACGGCGGCACTGGCCGACGCACAGTACCCGCTCGACGCGGAACTCACCGGGCCGTGGCTGTTCCTGTATGCGCCACGCTCGCTGTCGACAGACGATCCGGCATCGTGGGAGCACCTCTTGCGTACTGTCGACCTCTTCGTCCAACGGGTGCGAGAGGTCGTGCCCACGAACAGTGCGGTCGTGTCGGCTCCCTCCGGTTCTTCTGCGTCGTCGACTCCCCCGCCGTCGGCGCACACCGTCTCGTCGATCGCGCCGATGCAGCCCCGAGGTTCACGCGTGAACGGGACACGCGTGCGCTGGTACCTCCTTGCGGTGTTCGGCGCCATGGCACTCGCGGGTGGCGCCGCTCTGCTCTTCGGGGGGCGCTGACGGCTGCAGCTCGTGCGCCGTATCGGGTGAGCCGCGGTGCGTTCCGGCGTCCGAGTTCGTCGATGGTGCTGGGTGGGTGCCGCTGTCGCCGTGGAGAGTGCAGAGGGAGCCGACGGGGCTCCGGACCCGTCGTGAAGCGATCGTGCCGGGTCAGCATCCCCGGGAAGGCGGTGCAGGCGAAGAACCTCCGTTGATCGGGCGAAGCCACCGGTGCTTTCCCCCTTCGCGCGGTTGAGGCTCGTTAGCGTGTGGTCGGCCCGGGCGCGACCCCGGCTCGCTCGCGACCCGCGCGAGCGGCGCACGCGGAGGAGCGTCCGATGAATTTCAGTGCCGGGCGTCTGTTCGTCGTCTTGTCGGCCCCTTTCGTCTCGGTGGGCATCGTCGCGGTCGTGCTGATGCTCCTCGCCATTGTGGCGACCGAGGGGGCGACGACCATCGACATCCCCTACCTCGTCACCTACACCGGGACGATGGACGCCGGCGGTGGCGGGAGGGCCCTGTACATCGACGGATCGTGGGCAGTGGCCGCTGCGGTGGCCGGAATCCTGGCGTCACCGATCGTCGCGTTGGCTCTTCTCCTGCCCGATTGACGAGCGCTCGCCTGCCCGGGCTGTGCGCCGGAGGACCCCACGCGACCCGCACTCACCTCGGCGGGAGGGGTTCTTCGCGGCACTCACAACCAGCCCCGGTCGACCGCCACTCGCACGGCGTCCGCCCGATTGCGCCCGCCGGTCTTGCCGATCGCACTGGAGAGATGGTTCTTCACCGTGCCCTCCGACAGGTGCACCATCCGCGCGATGTCGGCGATCGATCCGCCGGACCGCGCTGCGGCGAGCACGTCGGTCTCACGCTCCGTGAGGGGCGAGTCGCCCTGAGCAAGCGACTCGACGGCCAGCGCCGGGTCCACGACTCGCAGCCCCATCGACACGCGCCGCACGGCATCGGCCAGCTCGGCCGCGGGAGTGTCCTTCACGACGAAGCCCGATGCCCCGGCCTGAAGGGCCCGTGCCAGGTAGCCCGGCCGGCCGAAGGTCGTGACGATGAGGGCACGGCATCCGGGAACCTCGGAACGCAGGAGCGACGCCGCGGCGATGCCGTCGATTCCGGGCATCTCGATGTCGAGCAGCGCCACCGTCGCCTGAGACGCGCGAGCCGCTTCGACGACCTCGTCGCCGCGCCCGACCTGGGCGACGACCTCGATATCGTGCTCGAGCCCGAGCAGGGCGGCGAGGGCTCCGCGCACCAGAGCCTGGTCGTCGGCGATGAGGAGCCGGATCACCATCGCGTCACCACGTCACTTTCACTCTGAACCCGCCGAGATCACTGCGACCCACGGTGAGCCGGGCGCCAGCGGTCTCGACGCGTTCGCGCAGGCCCGTGAGCCCTGACCCCGAGGATGCCGTGGTGGACGGTCCGCATCCGTCGTCGTCGACCTCGACACCGCGGGCGCTCAGACGCACGCGGCACGCGTGAGCACCGGCGTGCCGTACGACGTTGGTCACCGACTCGCGCACCACCCATCCGGCGAGCTCCCGGCGATCGGCGGGGACCTGCTCGGTCGACCCGGGCAGGTCGGGCGTCACCCCGGCGCTCTCGAGGGCGGCCCGCGCCGCGGCGAGCTCCCCGCTGATGCTCACACCGCGGAAACCGTGCACCGTCGCGCGCACGTCGGCCAACGCGCCACGCGCCAGCTGCTCGATCTGGGCGATCTCGTCGCGCGCGGCCGGGGATCCGGCATCCATCAGTCTCCCCGCCAGCTCGGCTTTGACCGTGATGACCGTCAGGGAGTGGCCGAGGATGTCGTGCACGTCGCGAGCGACGCGGCCCCGCTCGCGCTCGGCGGCGAGCTCGGCGACCTGGTGCTGCGCGGCCCGAAGACGCGCCAGGGTGGTGATGTTGCCGGTGAGAGTCGCCATCATCACCGACACCGAGAGGATGACGGCGGCGTTCAGGGCGCTGTTGCCGACGTCGGCGTCGTCCCACACCCCCACGGCGAAGGTGAGGCCGGCCAGCACCAGGAGGGCGATCCAGAGCATGCTGCGCCGCATGCGCGAGACGGCGAGGGCCACGCCGACGAACGTCCACAACCAGCGCACGTCGGCACCGAGCCACGGAATGAGCGACAGGCTCAGCAAGAAGAGCACCGCCGCCGGAACGAGGCGC
>NZ_JACYNU010000015.1:0-49569 GCF_014839455.1 Microbacterium sp. CFBP 8801
GTGGATCGGGGGCCCGCGAATAGAATCGGATCATGGCTGATTCTTCCTTCGACATCGTTTCCAAGATCGACCGACAGGAAGCCGACAACGCGCTGAACCAGGCTCACAAAGAGGTCGAGCAGCGTTACGACTTCAAGGGCACCGACGCGTCGATCGCGTGGAGCGGCGACTCCATCGTCATCAAGGCGAACTCCGAGGAGCGCGCCAATGCCGTCCTCGACGTCTTCCAGACGAAGCTCATCAAGCGCGGCATCTCGCTCAAGAGCCTGGATGCCGGTGAGCCCGTCGCCAGCGGCAAGGAGTACCGCATCACCTCCACGCTGAAGGAGGGCATCTCGCAGGACGACGCGAAGAAGGTCAACAAGATCATCCGCGACGAGGGTCCCAAGGGCGTCAAGTCGCAGATCCAGGGCGACGAACTGCGCGTGCAGTCGAAGTCGCGCGACGACCTGCAGGAAGTGCAGCGCCTGCTCAAGGCCGCCGACCTCGACGTCGACCTGCAGTTCACCAACTACCGGTAACCCCTCCCCGGAGCACACCTTGCCCGTCCGCGTCGATCTGAACATCTCGATCGACGGGGTGGCGATGCCCGCCGACCCGTCGCCCGAGAATCCGATGGGCGAGGACTGGGGGCGTCTCGTCGCGGACTACATGGCGACGAGAACGTTCCGTGAGCGTGTCTTCGGCGACACGTCGGGCGCGGGGACGACTGGCGTCGACGACCGGTACGCCGCCGCGTACTTCGAGGGCATCGGCGCCGAGGTGATGGGCGCGGGCATGTTCGGCCTGCACGCCTTCCCCGACGATCCCGACTGGCGGGGGTGGTGGGGCGAGGAGCCGCCGTTCCGCGTACCGGTGTTCGTCCTCACGCACCGCGAGCGGCCCGAGATCGACTTCGCGAACGGCACGCGATTCACCTTCGTCTGCGAGAGCATCACGGATGCCGTGACACGGGCTTCCGCGGCCGCCGGCGACGCCGACGTGCGCATCGGCGGGGGTGTCGGGGTGGTACGCGCGGCCCTCGAGGCCGACCTCGTCGACCACCTGCACGTGGCCATCCGCCCCGTGATCCTGGGGCGGGGAACGCGCCTGTGGGACGACCTCCGCGATCTTGACCGCCGCTACACGGTGACGACCGAGGTCGCCGAGAGCGGCGTCGTGCACGTGACCTTCTCACGATGACCAGCCGGCCGAGCCCGCTCCCCTGCCCCACCTGCGGCGACCCGCTCTCGTTCGAGATCCTCGACGACGAGCGGTTTCTCGTGGCGTGGTCGTGTGTGAGCTGCGGCCTCATCCGCACGACCGAACCGGTGTGACGCGCGGCGCTCACGGCTCGCGCGGGCGGCTCAGTAGGTGAGGGCCTTCAGCACGCCGTCGGCGATCGCGCGGTGCCCGGTGTCGTTCGGGTGGAAATAGTCGCTGGCACCGGCGAACGAGTCGCGCCCCTCGGGACCGTGGTACGCGGAAGTCGAGAAGGCGTCGGCGAGCCCGACGTACACCCCGCCCCGCGCGGCGCAGGTGCGGGCGATCGCTTCGTCGTACGCGGCGCCGTCGCTCGTCCAGGTACCGAGGCAGACGAGCGCGGCCTTCGGCGACGAGGCGCGGATGCGATCGAGCAGTCCGACGTACTGCTGCTCGAAGTCGGCCACCGGAGTGGGCAGGCCGACGTCGTTCGTCCCGAGCTCGATCACCGCGAGATCGAGGTCGTCGGGCACGTCGGTGATGGCGGCGACGGTGGTGAGCGTCTGGTGCGCCTGGGCCGCGGTGGTCATCTCGACCGGGCCGACGGCATCCGCCACGAGAGAGGTGAAGCCCCGATCCTTCTCAGACGCGAAGAAGCCCGCGGCCAGTGAGTCGCCGGCGACGAGCATGCGCACCGTGCCGCCCTCGCCGCGCGTCACGAGAGCCGTTCCCGGCCGCGCCGTGGGGGTCGGCGTAGCTGTCGGGGTGGGGGTTCGCGTGGGAGTCGCCGACCGCGTGGGGGTGGCCGATCGCGTCGGGGTGCCGGATGCCGAGGGCGTCGCCGTCGCCGCGGAGCTCGGCTCCGCGCGCGAACCGGCGGTCATGACCAGCAGCACGGCGACACCGATCGCGACGAGCACGATGCCCGCGCCGATCAGCCACGCCACTCGCTGTCGCACGGCGGACTCAGCCCCGCCCGCCGCGCGCGCCGCACCGCAGGACGGCGTGTCTGGTCACCGCGGCAGGGGTCGCCGCGACAGAGTGCGCGGTCGGCCGGTCGTCGAGCAGGTGCATGAGTCGATGTTCACACGCCGACGAGGCCGGCGCGAACCGTTGCGGCGCGCGGATCAGCCCCGCAGGGTGGCATCCGTCCATTCCACGCACACGACCTCACCGCGCGCGGCGGCCTCTTCGCGCTGGCGAAGCTCGACCCGGCGGATCTTGCCCGAGATCGTCTTCGGCAGGTCGTGGAACTCGATGCGGCGCACGCGCTGGTACGGAGCGAGCTTCTCGCGGGCGTAGCGAAGGATGTCGAGGGCCACCTCGTCGCCGGGCTCGTATCCCGCGGCCAGCACCACGTACGCCTTCGGCACCGCGAGGCGCACCGCGTCGGGAGCGGGGACCACGGCCGCCTCGACGACCGCCGGATGCTCGATGAGCACGCTCTCGAGCTCGAACGGACTGATCTTGTAGTCCGAGGCCTTGAACACGTCGTCGGTGCGCCCGATGTACGTGATGCTCCCGGTCTCGTCGCGCCGGGCCACGTCGCCGGTGTGGAAGAGGCCACCGGCGAAGGCTTCGGCGTTGCGCTCGGCGTCGCCCACGTACCCCCTCATCAGGTTGAGCGGACGCTCGGTCAGATCGAGGCAGATCTCGCCCTCGTCGGCACGCGCGCCGGTGAGGGGATCGACGAGCACCACCGGGCACCCGGGCAGCGGGCGCCCCATCGATCCCGGTACGAGCGGCGCCCCGGGAGTGTTGGCGACGACCGCCGTCATCTCGGTCTGCCCGTACCCGTCGCGGATGTCGAGCCCCCAGGTGCGTTGCACCGCGGCGATGACCTCGGGGTTCAGCGGCTCGCCCGCCGAGACGACCTCGCGCAGTCTCCCGCGACGCCCCGACAGGTCGGTCTGGATGAGCATGCGCCAGACCGTCGGCGGCGCACAGAAAGTGGTGACCGCCTCGCTCTCCAGCTCCTCCAGCAGCCGCTCGGCCGAGAACCGCGCGAAGTTCAGCGCCAGCACCGTCGCCCCGGCGATCCACGGCGCGAAGAAGCAGCTCCACGCGTGCTTCGCCCACCCCGGCGAGCTGATGGCGAGGTGCACGTCGCCGGGTTCGAGCCCGAGCCAGTACATCGTCGTCAGGTGTCCCACGGGGTACGAGGCGTGCGTGTGCTCGACGAGCTTCGGCTTCGAGGTGGTACCCGAGGTGAAGTAGAGCAGCAGGCGGTCGTCGGCGGTGGTTCCCGGATGCCGGGCCGGCGGCGCCTCGGTGAGGAACGCGTCGTCGTACGCGGCCCAGCCCGGGTGGGTGCCGCCCACGACGATGCGGCCGAGTCCCTCGGGCAGATCGTCGAACTTCGCGGCGTCCGCCGCCCCGACGACCACGTGACGGATCTCGGCGCGCTCGATGCGGTCGGCGAGATCGGCGGTGCCGAGCGCGGTCGTGGTGGGAGCGATCACCCCGCCGAGCTTCATGAGGGCGAGCAGCGCCTCCCACAGTTCCACCTGGTTGCCCAGCATGAGCAGCACGGCGTCGCCGCGGGACACCCCGCGGGACGCCAGCCAGGCGGCGACCTGGTCGGACCGCCGCGCGAGTTCGTCGAACGTGCGCTGGTGCCGCGTGCCGTCGTCGTCGACGACGATCAGCGCGGGCGCCTCATTGCCCCGCGCCATCGGGTCGAACCAGTCGATCGCCCAGTTGAAGGCACCGTCGAACATCGGCCAGGTGAACCCCGCCGCCCGGGCCGGATCGGTGCGCGCGGCCAGAAGCTCGTCTCGTGCGGCACGGTAGCGCTCGGTCGCGGACGCGGCGGTGGGGATCATGGGGCTCCTTCGATCGCGTTCTACGCTAGCTGCGTCATCCAGGTCTCGAGGGCGGTGAACGCGGCGTCCTTTGCCTCGGGCGCCGACAGGAACACGTCGTGCAGCGCTCCGTCGATGCGCGCGATCGTCACCGTGCGGGCGATGCGGGTGGCCGCGCGCGCGATGTCGTCGACGACGAGCACCGAGTCGCTCGAGAGCATCGTGTCGTTCCAGCTGAGCGCCGAAATCGAGCGTTGCGACAGCAGCACGAGGGTCGGGCATCCCACGTCGACGCCGGATGCCACCCGCGCGTGCCCCGCGATGACGGCGGCCAACCAGCCCGGGTGGGTGGGGAACCCCTGCGCCGGGCGCCAGCCCTCGGGACTGTCGGGCAGGGTCCCCAGCTCCCGCTGCGCGCGCGTGTAGAAGCCGAGGTCGACCACCGGGTGCGTGCCGAGCGGGTCGAATCGCGCGCGGGCGTTCACCAGCGGGGCGAGCGCTTGGCGTCCGAGCGGGCCGAGCTGCAGCTCCAGCCACGGACTGTTGAGAACGAGGGCGTCGGCGACCCCCGGATGCCGCGCCGCCCAGAGCGTCAGGGTGAGTCCTCCCGTGCTGTGTCCGAGCAGCACGAGACGTCGTCCCTCGCGTGCGGCGCCCAGGGCATCCAGAGCCGCCGCGATGTCGGCGTCGTACACGTCGAGGGCCGCGACGTAGCCCGGCGCCTGCCCGGGCCGCAGGCTCCGGCCGTAGTTGCGCAGGTCGAGCGCCGAGAATCGGGCACCGCGGTCGGTGAAGAACCGGGCGAGCTCGACCTGGAAGAAGTAATCCGACCACCCGTGCACGTACAGCACGTCGATGTCGCGGAACTCACCGAACAGGCGGGCGCCGGCGTGCGGCCGCGCGCGCACGAGCGTTGCCACGACCTCCCCCTCGGCGTCGTCGCCGAGCGGCAGGGTCTGCTGTTCGAAGCCGTCGCCGAGGACGTCCGGATGCCACTCCCCCATCGCCCCAGCCTAGGCATGCGGGGCGGGGGCCGGCATACCCCCACGGCGGGCCGAACTCCTGAGAAGTCGGGCCGTGCGGGCTCGCCGGCGCGCCGAGGGGGCTGTGGCGCGCGATGACTCAGGAGTTCGGCCCGGCCCGTCGGCGCCTCAAAGACAGCGAGCCGCCCTCGTCCGGAGGGACGGGGGCGGCTCGCTGTGCGTATGTGAGGGCTACTCGCCGCGCGAGATCGAGATCATCTCGTCGCGGGGCACGACCTTGACGCGGGCGCGCTCGTGCGGGGCGCCGAGGGCGACTTCGTGCTCGTCGAGTCGGTGCCAGCCGTTGAGATCGGTCCAGCGCACGCCGCGCTCCTCGAGAAGGGCAGGGATGGCCTCTTCTTCGGGGTGGGCCGGCTGCCACCACTCGCCCTGATCGTTGATGACGTGGCGCACCGTCTCCATGGCATCCGACTTGGTGTGTCCGATGAGGCCGACGGGGCCGCGCTTGATCCACCCGGTGGCGTACACGCCCGGCAGGCGGTCGTTCGAGTCGGCGGCGAGCACCTGACCCTCGTGGTTGGGGATGACGCCGTGACGCTCATCGAAGGGCACGCCGGTCAGCGGCGAGCCGAAATAGCCGACCGCGCGGTAGATGGCCTGGATCGGCACCTCGCGGATCTCGCCCGTTCCCACGACGCCCCCCTCGGCGTCGGGCTTCGTGCGCTCGTACCGGAACGCGGCCACCCGACCCTCGGCGTCTTTCACGACCTCGACGGGCTTGGCCCAGAAGTGCAGGTGCAGGCGTCGCGATGCTTCTCCGCCGGAGTTGTTCACGCCCGGGCGGGTGCGCCACTGCTGCAGGACGCGGTCGATGACCTTGACCTGCTTGTTGGTCTGGATGGCGGCCAGCGACGCCTCGTCGTAGTCGAAGTCCTCGTCGTAGACGACCATGTCGACGTCGCGCAGCTCGCCCAGCTCACGCAGCTCGAGAGGCGTGAACTTCACCTGCGCGGGACCGCGGCGGCCGAAGACGTGCACGTCGGTGACGGGCGAGGCCTTGAGCCCCTGGTACACGTTGTCGGGAACTTCGGTGGGCAGCAGGTCGTCGGCGTGCTTGGCGAGCATGCGCGTGACGTCGAGCGCCACGTTGCCGTTGCCGATGACCGCGAGCGACTCCGCCTCGAGCGGCCACTCGCGCGGCACGTCGGGGTGGCCGTCGAACCAGCTCACGAAGTCGGCGGCGCCGTACGAGCCCTCGGCGTCGATGCCGGGGATGTCGAGGTCGGCGTCGCGGATCGCGCCGGTCGAGAAGATCACCGCGTTGTAGTGCTGCTTGAGGTCGTCGAGGGTGATGTCCTCGCCGAAGCGCACGTTGCCGAACAGGCGGATGTCGCCGCGGTCGAGCACCTCGCGCAGCGCCGTGACGACACCCTTGATGCGCGGGTGGTCGGGGGCGACGCCGTAGCGCACGAGACCGTAGGGTGCGGGCAGTTGCTCGAACAGGTCGATCGACACGTCGAACTGCCGCTCGGATTTCAGCAGGATGTCGGCCGCGTAGATACCGGCGGGGCCGGCTCCGACGATGGCGAGGCGCAGCTTCGTCATGGGGTCCTCTCGATCGGGATCGGGGGGGGTGGGAAAAGTTCAGGCCGAGCGGTCGGCGACCGCGCGGGCGAAGCGCGTCAGCGCCTCACGCACGGCGCCGTCGGGCAGCGGTGCGAGGGCGTCGATGGCCTCTTGCGACCACTGGTGCGCGAGCTTCAGCGTCTCGTGCGTGGTCTCGTGATCGCGCAGCTCCGCGAGTGCGGCGTCGAGGATCGAGGGGTCTGCCCCGGCGGCGATGCGCTCCTGGCCCTCGTCGATGCGCGAACGCAGGTCGGCCGAGGCCGCGTCGGAGCGGTGACCGAGCAGCAGGTACGGCATGGTCGGCACGCCCGCGCGCAGGTCGGTGCCGGGCACCTTGCCGGTCTCGGAGGGATCCGGAGACAGATCGATCACGTCGTCGAGCAGCTGGAAGGCCACACCGGCCTTCTCGCCGAACACGACCATCGGCTTCTCGAACTCCTCAGGGGCGCCCGAGTAGATGACGCCCGACTGGGCGGCCGCGGCGATCAGCGAACCGGTCTTGTCGGCGAGCACTCTGAGGTAGAAGTCGACGGGCTCGTCGCCCTCTTGCGGGCCGACGGTCTCGTGCATCTGGCCCAGCACGAGACGCTCGAAGGTGTCGGCCTGCAGCTGGATCGCGCGCTCACCGCGACGCGCCATGAGCTGGCTGGCGCGGGCGAACAGCAGGTCACCGGTGAGGATCGCGATGTTGTTGCCGAACACCGTCTGGGCGCTGGGCACCCCGCGGCGCTTGTCGGCGCCGTCCATGACGTCGTCGTGGTAGAGCGAGCCCAGGTGCGTCAGTTCGAGCGCCGTGGCGACCTCGATGACCTCGGGCGTCGTTCCGCGACCGAGCTGAGCGGTGAGGATGGCGAGCATCGGGCGAACGCGCTTGCCGCCGGCCTCGTACAGGTATCGGGCGGTGACGTCGGCCAGACGGTCGGCGCTTCGGACTTCGCCCTCGAGGGTGCCCTCGACCTGGGCGAGACCGGCCTCGACGGTGGAGAGCAGGGTGCGCGAACGCAGGCCTGCGAAGATGCGGTCACTCAGGCCCAGCTTGCCCGACAGGCGGGTGCCGGCCGCGGGCGGTCTCGGGGTCACGCTTTCACCCTATCCTGGCGCCGTTGCGCCCCGCCGCGAGTATCTCGACGGGGTGACACCCCGGGCCGGGGCCTCCGGCGCGTCACGCGCTCTGCGCGACGACGCCGCGGTGCAGCGCCACGATGCCGAACGTCAGGTTGCGGTAGGCCACGTCGTCCCAGCCGGAGTCGCGCATCCACCGCGCGAGCGTCGGCTGGTCGGGCCAGTCGCGGATCGATTCGTTGAGGTAGTCGTAGGCCTCGGCGTTCGAGCTGACCGAGCGCGCGACGATCGGCAGCACCCGGTCGTTGTAGAAGCGGTAGAGCCCGTTGAAGACGGGGGACGGCGGATGCGAGAACTCGCACACCACGATGCGTCCTCCGGGACGCGTGACCCGGCGCAGTTCTCGCAGCGCCCGGCGCGGGTCGTTGACGTTGCGCAGACCGAACGACATCGTCACCGCGTCGAACTCCGCGTCGGCGAAGGGGAGGTCGGTGGCGTCGGCCTGCACGAACTCGAGGTTGGGCACGTCGCCGTGACGGCGGCGCCCCTCGGCGATCATGCCGCGCGAGAAGTCGGCGGCGACGACGTGCGCACCGCTCGGAACGAACGCCATCGACGAGGTGCCGGTGCCGGCGGCCAGATCGAGGATGCGCTCCCCCCGCTGCGGGGCCACGGCGCGCAGCGTCGCGGCGCGCCACAGACGGTCGTTGCCGAGACTCAGCACGGTGTTGGTGCGGTCGTAGGCCGCTGCCACCTGGTCGAACATGCCGCTGACGCGCTGCGGGTCTTTACCGAGGTCGGCGCGGTTGGGGTCGCTGCTCACCCGTCGAGTCTAGGCCGGGTCACCCGGGTGGTCGCCGGGGGTTGCCAGCGCCGCGAGCCGATCGAGCCAGGGCCGGGTGACGGCATCCGAGAACGGGGCCACTTGCTCGCGCACGCGGTGCTCGAGATCGAGCGCCGTGGCCTCGAGGCGCGTCACGATCTCGGCCGGGTAGCCGTAGCGCACGCGGTGCTCGTCCCACTCGTCGCGATCGTCGACCCAGGTGCCACGGCCGTCGGTGCGGCGCACGACGTCGAGGTCCATGTCGATGCCGCGGGGCACGCCGTCGTCGCCCCAGCGCACATCCCACGCCAGGTCGATGTACACCGCGACCGGATGCGGTGCGGCGTTGTGGGTGAAGGCCCAATCGGCGCTCGCCGGCACCAGGGTCACGTTGGGCTCGCGGCAGACGAAGGCCGCGCCCGGCCGTTCGCTGCGCCACCCCACCTGCTGGCCGAACCACTCGCCCCACTTGTCGGAGCCGAGGTAGACGCTGTCCTGCACCCAGTGCGGTGAACCGTCCCACTTGCGCCACTCGAACAGCAGGCGGGTGCCGGGAGCGGGGCGATTATCCATGCTCGGAGTCTAAAACGCCGTCCGGCGTCGGTCTCCGCGCCCGGCGTCCGCGGCCTCGGCCGGCGCCGCGGGTCTACGCTGAAAGACGTGCTGGAACCCGCGGATGACGTCGTGCCGCGCCTGCGCGTGGTCACGCGCGAGCTGCCCCCCATGGACGACGTGCTCGCCTACACGACCCCCTACGATCCCCTGTTCTGGACGCGGCGGGGAGAGTCGCTGGCGGCCTTCGGCGACCTGCTGACGCTGCGCTACACGGGGCACCAGCCGGGCGATGCCACGATCTCGGCGCGCTGGCGGGCGATCGCCGCCGCCGCCGAGGTCGACGACCCCGTGCAGCTGCCGGGCACCGGACTCGTCGCCTTCGGTTCGTTCGTGTTCGACCCCCGCTCGGAGCGCGAGAACGTCCTGCGCGTTCCCGGCATGATCGTCGGGCGCCACGGCGGACGCGCCTGGGTCACCCGCCTCGCCTTCGACGACACCCCCGACGAACCCGAACCCGAACTGCCCCCGCGCTCGCCCTTCGGCCCCCACTGGTCGGCGACCCTGGGTCCCGGTCGCCAGAGTGCCGAGGGGTATCAGGATGCCGTCCGCACGGCCATCGAGGCCATCGGCGCCCGCGAGGTGGGCAAGGTCGTGCTCGCACGCGACATCGTGGGCACGGTTCCGGCCGGGTCCGACCTGCGCCGGCTCGTCCGGTCGCTGCTCGAGGGGTATCCGGACTGCTGGGTGTTCGCGGTCGACGGTCTGATCGGCGCGAGCCCCGAGACACTCGTCACCGTGTCGAAGGGCACGGTGACCGCCCGCGTTCTGGCGGGCACCACCGCGCGCGGCGGCGACGCCGACGCCGACGTCGCGGCATCCCTCGCCCTCACGCGCAGCTCGAAAGATCAAGAGGAGCACCGTTTCGCGGTGCAGAGCGTGCTCACCTCGCTGCGCCCGCACACCTCGGCGCTCGCGGCGGCGGAGCAGCCCTTCACCCTCAAGTTGCCCAACGTCTGGCATCTCGCGACCGATGTCGAGGGCACCCTCAGCGAAGACGCGTCGTCGTTGGACCTGATCTCGGTGCTGCACCCCACCGCCGCCGTCGCCGGCACCCCCACCGCCGCGGCGATGGACGTCATCCGCCGCCTCGAGCCCTTCGATCGCGGCCGCTACGCCGGCGCGGTCGGGTGGACGGGAGCGTCGGGCGACGGCGAGTGGGCCATCGCCCTGCGGTGCGCGCAGGTCGACCGCGCGGCGCCGTCCTCTCCGACCGCCCCGATCACCGCTTACGCCGGTGCGGGGATCGTCGCCGACAGCGTTCCCGAGTCGGAGCTGCTCGAGACCCGCGTCAAGTTCCGCCCCATCGTGGAGGCCCTCGCCTGATCCGGCCGGGCGTCACGATGCGGCGAGGCGTGCCTTCTCGGCCTCGACGTCGTAGTCGACCGCGGGCCACCGCGGGTCGATGTCGGCGAGCGCGTCGATGAGCAGCTGTTGAACGGCCAGGCGGGCGTACCACTTGCGGTCGGCCGGAATCACGTGCCACGGGGCGACGGGTGTCGAGGTGCGTTCGATCGCCACCTGGTACGCCTGCATGTAGTCGTCCCAGAGCGCCCGCTCGTCGACGTCGGACGGGTTGTACTTCCAGTGCTTGTCGGGACGGTCGAGGCGCTCGGCGAGACGCGCGCGCTGCTCGTCCTTCGAGATGTGCAGCATGACCTTGACCACTCGGATGCCGAGGTCGGCCGCCTCCGCCTCGAAATTCACGATCGCGCCGTAGCGTCGTTCGATCTCGTCGGCGGGGGCGAGTTCGCGCACCCGGCCTATCAGCACGTCTTCGTAGTGCGAACGGTCGAAGACGCCGAGGTGGCCCGCGTCGGGCAGGCGCTTCTCGATGCGCCACAGGAAATCGTGCGCGAGTTCCTCGGCGGTGGGCTTCTTGAACGACGCGAGTTCCACGCCCTGGGGGTCGACCGTGCCGACGACGTGGCGCACGATCCCGCCCTTGCCCGCGGTGTCCATGGCCTGCAGCACCAGCAGCACCGAGCCGGTCGCGGTGCCCGCCACGCTCTGAGCGAAGAGGCGTTCCTGCAGGGCTTCGAGGGGTTCGCGGCCCGCGTCGAGGTCGGCTTTGCCGTCGGTCTTGTCGCCGTCGTAGCCGGGCGTCGATCGCGGGTCGATGTCGGTGAGGCGGAATCTGTGCTCGACGCGCAGCGCGTCGGCGGCGGGCGTGGACCATCTGCGGCGTGTGCTCATGTCCCCATCGTGTGGGGCGTCGGCGGCGCGCGCCAGTGGTTGACGCGTCGACGTCCCGCCCGTCAACGCGGCAGCGGAACCTCGATCAGCTGGCGACCGCCGGTCGGCGAGGTGAGCACCTGGTCGAGAGCGACGCGGGTGGTGCAGCGGTGGTACTCCCAGCCGAAGGCGAGGGCCAGTTGCTCGAGGCGCGCGGTGTGCGGGGTGTACTGCACGCGCGCCATCGCGTCGGAGCCGGCGATGCCGGCCACCTCGAGGCCGTCGAAGATCGTGCCGCCGCCGTCGTTGCCGACCACCACCTGCAGGCGCGGCTCGTCTTCCCCCGGGGGCAGCAGCAACGCGCCCACGTCGTGCAGGAAGGCCAGGTCGCCCAGCAGCACGCGGGTCACGCCCGGGCGCTCCTCGATCTGGCTGGCGAGGGCGACGCCGGTCGCCGTCGCGATGGTGCCGTCGATGCCGGCGAGGCCGCGGTTGGAGTGCACGGCCACCTTCTTGCCGCCGAGCACCTCGTCGGCCACGCGCACCAGACGCGAGGAGCCGAACATGAGGCGATCGTGGGGCCAGGTGGCCCGCCAGACCGCGTCGACGAGGGTCGCCCGGTCGAGGGGGGCACGGATGACCTGCACCTCGGCGTTCAGGGCGCCCAGCCGCTCGTGCGGAACGGCCGAGGCCAGGCCGTCGGCATCGGGAGCCGGGGGCGATAGATCGACGGCAGCGTCGCGCGAGGCGCGCATCCACTCCCCCAGCCAGACGCGGTCCCCCGACGAGGGGTGAGGGCGGACCAGGTCGACGGCGATCGTGGCGCCGTTGAGGTTGACGGGTTCTCCGGGGCCGCGGGCGGCGATCACCTCGACGTCGTCGCGCGACAGCAGGCGCGTCACCTCGCGGCTCAGGGTGGGGCGACCGAAGACGACCACGCGCTCGATGCGTCCCCCGAGGGCCGGGTCGTTCAGCAGTGCCCGGTAGCCGTGCACGATCTGCCGACCGAAGCGAGCCCCGCTGACGATCTCGGCCACCAGCGGGAAGCCCCCGTCGTGCGCGAACTGCTCGGCCGCCGCTCCGGCATCCGCTCCGGCGACGACTACGGTGCGCGGGCCCGGCGCGAGCGTGTGGGCGTCCTCGACCTCGGGGGCCACGTCGGCGACACCGATGCCGCCGCCGCCCTGGTACAGCGCTCCCGACGCCTCCGCGTCGCCGAGCGCGTCGCTCTGCGCGTCGGACGAGGGGGCGATCCCGGATGCCGCTCGCGCGGCGAGCCACGCGGGAACGGCGCCGGCGAGGGGCTCCCGGAACGGCACATTCAGGTGCACGGGTCCGGGCACCCGGGCGCCTTCACCGAGCGCGGCCGAGAGCGTCGCGGCGGCGAGGGCATCCGCGTCAGCGGTCTGGACGGATGAGCCGTCGTCGTCGACGGTCTCGGGAACGGGGAGGTCGGCTTCGAACCGCACCGCCGAGCGGAACAGCCCCGGCTGGCGCGTGGTCTGGTTGGCGCCGACGCCGCGCAGTTCGGGCGGCCGGTCGGCGGTGAGCAGCACCAGCGGCACCCCGGCGTGATGCGCTTCGAGGGCGGCGGGCAGCAGGTTGGCGACGGCGGTGCCCGAGGTGCAGACGAGGACCGCCGGCATCCCGGTCTCACGTCCGATCCCGAGGGCGGTGAAGCCGGCGACGCGCTCGTCGATGCGCACGTGCAGGTGCACCAGACCCGCGCGTTCCAGGTCGGCGGCCACGAGCGCGAGCGCCTGCGAGCGCGACCCCGGGCTGACGACGATGTGCCGCACCCCGCGCGACACGAGGCCTGCGAGCAGAGCGGCGGCGGCGTCGGTCGCGGGCGCGGCGGAGCGGTCGTTCGACGAGGTCATGGTTCAGCCGACGGAGCCGCGCTGGCCGAGCGTGTCGTCGTCACCCTTGCCGGGGATGTCGCCCGGGTCGTCGGTGGGCTTCGGGGCGCGAGGGTCGTCGGCTTCGGAGTCGAGCTGCGCCAGCTCTTCTTCGAGCCGCCGGATGCGCTCGTCTTGATCGGCGCGCGCGGTGTCGGACATACGGCCCAGGAACTCGGGGTCGTCGTCGGGAGCGCGTCTCACCACGGGCTGACTCGCACGACCGCGACCGATGACGAACCACAGGATGCCGCCGAGCACCGGCAGCAGGATGACGATGGCCATCCATGCGCCCTTGTTGACGCCGCGGTGACGCCCCGCCGGCTGCACGGCGCAGTCCACGATCGTGTACACCCAGAAGACGGTCGCCACGAGCGCGAGGATGAGGAGCAACCGTGCCATGACCTGAGTCTACGTGTGCCCGCTGGACGCGGGCCGGGCGCCGGCGGTTTCCGAGGCCGCCGTAGGATGGGGGCATGCGTGCTCGCTCGGCCCTCGTCTACACCGTGCTGCGACTGCTCGCGTTCCTCGTACCGCTGGTCGTGCTGCTGTTCTTCCCCGTGTTCCAGGAGTTGCCCTGGCTCGCGGCGATCTTCGCGGCCCTCATCGGCCTGAGCCTGTCGCTGTTGTTCCTGCGTCGCCCGCTCGACAGCGTCACCGGCGGTCTGGCCGAGCGTCGCGCGCAGCGCACCGCCACCGGGCGCCGTACGGGCGCCGAGACCGACGCCGACACCGAAGACGCGGTGGTCGATGCCACGCGGCACGATGACGCGCCCGCGACCGGCACTCCCGAAGGCGACGCTCCGCTGCGCTGATCCCTGCGCGTTCTACGAACCCGCCGGGGGCTCAGAACGCGAAGGCCCAGAAGAGCAGGGCGCCGTAGGCGACCGACGTGAAGCTCGTCACCTGCAGCGCCGTGATGAGCTCGCGCGGGGTGCGGTAGGTCCAGACGATGAGGATCGCCGCGAGTCCGCCGAGCAGGGCGACCAGGGTCAGCCACGCCACCGGGTACACGAACGCGAGGAACACCGCGATCCCGAACGGCGCGAGGACGAACAGGGTGAACAACACCTGCGTCGCGCGGCGCCCGATGAGCACCGACAGGGTGCGCTTTCCCGCGAGGCGGTCCTGCTCGATGTCGCGCAGGTTGNCAGGCCCGCGGCGACCGCGCCCAGCCAGGCCTCCTGCGGCAACGACTGCACCTGCAGCCACGTCGTGCCCAGGGTCGCGACGAGACCGAAGAAGACGAAGACGAACAGCTCGCCCATCGCGTTGTAGCCGTACGGGCGCTTGCCGCCGGTGTAGAACCACGCGGCGACGATGCAGACGGCGCCGACCAGCAGCAACCACCACTGCCCCGTGCGGATGACCAGGGCCAGCCCGATCACCGCGGCGAGCGCGAAGAACGCCAGGGCGACGATCAGCACCGTCCGCGGCTTCGCCTTCTTGCCGCCGGTGAGACGGCCGGGTCCGACGCGCACGTCGTCGGTGCCGCGGATGCCGTCGCTGTAGTCGTTGGCGTAGTTCACGCCGATCTGCAGAGCGAACGCCACGGCGAGACAGGCCAGGGCGATGACCCCGTGCAACTGATCGTCGACGAGGGTGGCCGCACCGGTGCCGATGAGCACCGGGGTGATGGCCAGCGGCAGCGTGCGGATGCGGGCCGCCGCGATCCAGTCGCGTGCCGTGGCCGGCGCGACGGCCTGCGGTGCACCGCCCTTGGGCTTCTGGGGGTTGCCGCCGGGGCGACGCTTCGAGGACGACGTCGAACGCTTACGAGACTGTGCTGCCACGGTGGCTCATCCTATGCCCGTGGTCACCGTCCCCCTTCGCTGACCGGTCGACCCGCGAGCCGGGCGACGCCGCCGCTCCCGGGTGTCAGCCCCGCGGATCCCGCGCGAGGAGTGCGCGCACGGCGGCCCGGTCGGGCTTGCCCGACGACAGCGTCGGCAGCTCGTGGACGACGACGAGACGCGACGGACGCGCGGGCGCCCCGACCGCGTCGGCGACCACCGCGCGCACCCGTTCGAGCAGCTCGGCGTCGGCGGCGGGCGTCGGCCGCGGCACGACCACCGCCGACCCCTGGCCCCAGGTGGCATCCGCGACGGGCACCACGACGGCGCTCTCGAGTCCCGCGATGCCGCGCACCGCGGCTTCCACGCGATCGAGCGAGACGTTCACCCCGCCCGAGACGATGACGTTGTCGAGGCGTCCGGTCACGCTCAGCACGCCGTCCACGACCTCTCCCCCGTCGCCCGTGCGGTACCAGCGGGTGCCGGCGTCGTCGGAGGGGAAGACGGATGCCGTCCGCGCGGGGTCGCCGAGATATCCGTCGGCGAGCATCGGCCCCGTCAGGCGCACCTCGCCGTCGACGACGGCCACCTCGACGCCGTCGAGCGGAACCCCGTCGTACACGCAGCCGCCGCTGGTCTCGGTCGAGCCGTAGGTGCGCACGATTCGGACCCCCGCGGTCTCGGCGCGCTCGCGCACCGTGGGCGCCAGGGCCTGACCGCCGATGAGCACGGCCTCGAACGAGCGCAGCGCCTTCGCCACCGTCGGATCGGTGTCGGCGGCATCCAGCAGTCGTTGCAACTGGGCCGGAACCAGCGAGGTGTACGTCGGCACCCGGGCGCCGTTCTCGTGCGACGCCATGCCGAGCGCCGCGGCGGCGAACGGTTCGGCGCGGAAGGGACCCGCGACGACCGCCGGCTCGCGATCGGCGAGCAGAGCCCGCACGAGCACCTGCGCCCCCGCGACGTAGGTGGCGGGAACGGCGAGCAGCCAGGCCCCCTCACCGATGCGCGCCGCCGTCGCGTAGGCACTGCTGATCAGGGCGTTGCGGCTGAGCAGCACCGACTTCGGCACGCCGGTCGATCCCGACGTGGTGACCACGGCGGCCGTTCCCGGGGGGACGTCCGCGGGCAGGTCCGCCCCCGCCCCCAGCGACACCGCGGGACCGGCGCCGAGCACCGCGGTACGCAGGGCGCGCAGCACGTCGCGGGGATCGCCGGATGCCGGAGCCTCGAGCCTCATGAGCGCTCGGCTCGACGGCATCCGGGGCTCAGTAGTGCCACGGGACGTCGGACCAGTCGGGGTCGCGCTTCTCGAGGAAGGAGTCACGGCCTTCGGCAGCCTCGTCGGTGCCGTACGCGAGACGCGTGGCCTCACCGGCGAAGACCTGCTGGCCGACGAGCCCGTCGTCGACCGCGTTGAAGGCGAACTTGAGCATGCGGATGGCCGTCGGCGACTTGGTGAGGATCGTGCGGGCCATGGCGAGAGCTTCGCGCTCGAGTTCGGCGTGCGGGACGACACGGTTGACCGCGCCCATCTCGTACGCGCGCTGGGCGGAGTACTCCTCGGCCAGGAAGAAGACCTCGCGGGCCAGCTTCTGCCCGATCTGGCGGGCGAAGTACGCGGACCCGTACCCGGCGTCGAACGACCCGACGTCGGCATCGGTCTGCTTGAAGCGACCGTGCTCGGCGCTGGCGATCGACAGGTCGCACACCACGTTGAGCGAGTGGCCGCCGCCCGCCGCCCATCCGGGCACGACCGCGATGACGACCTTCGGCATGAAGCGGATCAGCCGCTGCACCTCGAGGATGTGCAGACGCCCCGCGCGACCCGGGTCGTGCACGGTGTGCTCCTCGTGCGAGTACTTGTACCCGTCACGACCTCGGATGCGCTGATCGCCGCCGGAGCAGAACGCCCAGCCGCCGTCCTTCGCGCTCGGACCGTTGCCGGTGAGCAGCACCACGCCGATGCGGTGATCCTGTCGCGCGATGTCGAGCGCCGAGTACAGCTCGTCGACCGTGTGCGGCCGGAAGGCGTTGCGCACCTCGGGCCGGTCGAACGCGATGCGCGCCACCCGCCCGTCGTGGGTGACGTGCGCGGTGATGTCGGTGTATCGCTCGGCGCCCGGCGCCAGCGTCCACTCGGCGGGGTCGAACAGCTCGGAGACGGTCACCGTTCCACCCTACGACCCGACGCGGCGGGCGGATCCGGCGGTCGCCGCCCGGAACCCCCGCCTCGCCGCGCAGGTGCCCGACCGGAATCAGGCGTTCTTGCCGTCGCGCCAGGTGAGCCACCGCTCGATGAGCGAGTAGTCCCACTCGGGCCCCGAGAAGCCGAGGGTGAACAGTCGCGTGCCCGCCTCGAACAGGGCGTCGGCGTCGGACTCGTCGCGGTCCTTCAGCTCGTTCGAGACGACGAGGGTCGACAGGTCGCGTCCCTCGGTCTCTGCCCACTTCTCGATGACCCCGAGCTTGTGGGGCAGTTCGTCGGGGGTGACGAAGCTGTGCCAGATGTCGGCGTGACGCGCGACGATGCGCAGGGTCTTCTGCTCGCCCTTGCCGCCGATCATGACGGGGACCTTGCGGGTGGGGGCGGGGTTGAGCTTGCCCCAGCGGTCGACGATGCGATCGAGGTCGGTGGCGAGCGCGTTCAGCCGCGAACCCGCGGTTCCGAACTCGTAGCCGTACTCGTCGTAGTCGCGCTCGAACCAGCCCGAGCCGGTTCCGAAGATGAAGCGGCCGGTGTCGCCGCCCTTCTTGCTGATGTGGTCGATGGTGCGGGCCATGTCGGCCTGCAGGTCGGCGTTGCGGTAGCTGTTGCAGTTGACCAGCGCACCGAACTCGACCCGTTCGGTCTGCTCGGCCCACGCCGCGAGCATCGTCCACGCCTCGAAGTGCTCGCCGTCGGGGTCGCCGTACAGCGGGAAGAAGTGGTCCCAGTTGAAGAGGACGTCGACGCCCATCTCCTCGAGACGCAGGACGGCGTCGCGGATGTCGGAGTACTGCACGTGCTGCGGCTGGATCTGGACGCCGAGGCGGACCGGGGTATCGAAGAGCATGCGGTCAGCCTATTCCCGGGCACCGGCCCCGAGGCCAGGATGGGGGGATGAGCTCCACGTCCCTTCCCCCCCTCGCCGACGTCCTCTCCACCGCGCGGGTGGTCGCCCTCCCCCTGGCAGCCCGGTTCCGCGGCATCGAGACGCGCGAGGCCGTCGTTTTCGAGGGTCCCGAGGGATGGACGGAGTTCTCGCCGTTCCCCGAATACGACGACGCCGAGGCGGCGACCTGGTTGGCCGGTGCCCTCGACTTCGGCTGGCGCGCCGCCCCGGTCGCGGTGCGGGACGCCATCCCCGTCAACGCCACGATGCCCGCCGTCGCAGCCTCCGAGGTGGCGCGGATCCTCGCCCGGTACGACGGATGCCGGACGGTCAAGGTGAAGGTCGCCGAGGCGGGGCAGGTGCTCGCCGACGACGTCGCGCGCGTCGGGGCCGTGCGCGAGGCGATGGGCCCGGAGGGACGCGTGCGGATCGATGCGAACGGCGCGTGGAACGTCGACGAAGCCGAGCGGGCCGTGCACGCCCTGGCCGAGTTCGACCTCGAGTACGTCGAACAGCCGTGCGCCGCCGTCGAGGAGCTCGCCGAACTGCGCGAGCGCATCGCCTACCTCGACATTCCGATCGCGGCCGACGAGAGCGTGCGGAAGGCCGCCGATCCCCTTCTCGTCGCACGTGCCGGGGCCGCCGACCTGCTCGTCGTCAAGGCGCAGCCGCTGGGCGGGGTGCACGCGGCGCTCGACATCGTGGCGCAGGCGGGCCTGCCGGCAGTGGTGTCCAGCGCGCTCGACACCTCGATCGGCCTGGCGATGGGCGCCGCCCTCGCCGCGGCTCTTCCGCAACTGGACTACGACTGCGGGCTCGGCACCGCCGCCCTCTTCACCGCCGACGTCGTGGCATCCCCGCTGGTGCCCCGGGCGGGCGTGCTGCGCGTCGAGCGCCCCCGCCCCTCGGCCGTCGATCTCGATCGCGTGGCCGCTCCCGACGAGCGACGCGACTGGTGGCTCGCGCGACTGCGGCGCTGCTATCGCACCCTCGAACTCACTCGAGGATGAGGCGCACGATCTGCGCGAGGCGATCGCCGAGCTGAGCGTGCGACGCCGCGGGCGAGACCCGCATCATGAGGGCGGTCTCGGCCGTCGACACCCACGCCGACAGCAGCAGCTCGGTCGCCGCTTCCGCCGGCACCCGCAGCACCAGTCCTCGCGCCTCGGCGATGTCGCGCACGAGCTGGGTGACGCTCTCGCCCAGGGCCTGGTTCGACGAGAGGTAGGCCGCGGCGAACTCGGCGTTGCGCAGCGCCTGCAGACGGATCTCGGCGCCGAGCAGCACGTCGAGGCGATCGTCGCCGGTGACTTCGAGCACTCCCTGCACCAGCTGCAGCACCTCGCCCGTGGCATCCAGTCCCCGGTCCTCGATCGAGGTGACGCGCTCGCGGACGGCCGAGATCGTCTGCTCCGCCGAGCGGGCGCACAGAGCGAGGAACAGCTCCTCTTTCGAGGCGAAGTTCGAGTAGAAGGCGCCGCGGGTGAAGCCCGCGCGCTCGCAGACGGCTTCGACCGAGGCGGAGTCGATGCCGACCTCGGCGAACATCTCGGCGGCGGCGTCCATCAGGCGGGTGCGGGTGTTCTCGCGCCGGCGCGACGGTGCGGGGGCGGTGTCGGTCATCCGCATCCTCCTGTTCACGGGGGAGATCCAGGTACGACCACCCCCTCGGCGACTACGATACATTGATGTATCCGATACGGTGATGTATCGACTCGTTCACCGATCGTGGGAGCCACCGTGTCGACATTCCTGTACACCCTGGGCCGTTGGTCGTTCCGCCACCCGTGGCGCGTTCTGACCGCCTGGCTCCTGGTGCTCGTGCTGGCCGGCGGCGGGGTGGCACTGCTCGCCAAGGGCACCGACAACACCTTCACCATCCCGGGCACCGAGTCGCAGGCCGGTCTCGAGATGCTCGAGCGCACCTTCCCCCAGGTGAGCGGGGCGAGCGCCGAGATCATCGTGGTGGCCGCCGACGGCGCGAGCGTGCGTGACAAGGCGTACCAGGATGCCATCACCACCACCACCGGCGACATCGGCAAGCTCGACTTCGTCGAGGCCGTCACCGACCCCTACGACGCCCGCATCTCGGGCGGCATCGCCGACGACGACCGCGCGGCGATCGTGCGCATCCAATTCGCCGGAGAAGCCACCGCCGTCCCCGCCTCCACCGAAGACGGGCTGCGCGAGGCGGCCACGGCCCTGGGCTCCGCCCTGCCGAGCGGATCGCAGGCCGTGCTCGGCGGCCAGCTGTTCGCCAGCGAGGTCCCCGGCGCCACCCTCACCGAGGCCCTCGGCGTGCTCATCGCCGCCCTCGTGCTGATGGTGACGTTCCGCTCGTTCCTCGTGGCCGGCATGCCGCTGGCCACCGCCATCCTGGGCGTCGCCCTGTCGGTGGCCCTGATCTTCATCGCCACCGGCTTCGCGACCGTCTCGTCGACGACGCCGCTGCTGGCGGTGATGCTGGGTCTCGCGGTCGGCATCGACTACGCCCTCTTCATCGTCTCGCGACATCAAGACCAGACGAGAGCGGGAATGGACCCCGAGGAGTCCACCGCGCGCGCCGTCGGCACCGCCGGTTCCGCCGTCGTCTTCGCCGGCATCACCGTGCTCATCGCCCTCATCGGCCTGAGCTTCGCCGGCATCCCGTTCCTCACCACCATGGGGATCGCCGCGTCGGTCGCCGTCGCGATCGCGGTGTGCGTCGGACTCACCCTGACCCCGGCTTTCCTCGGCTTCGCCGGGCACCGCGTGGTCGGGTGGGGGTACAAGCGACCCAAGAAGCGTTCCCGCCGGGCCCGCGGCACCTCCGATGACGACGCCGCGGCGGTCGCCCAGGCCGCCGCCGAGCGCGACGAGAAGGTCGCGGCCGCAGCCTCGCGCGCCGAACGCAACGGCCCGGCCAAGCGCTGGGTGGGCCTGGTCACCCGGCATCCGGTCGTCACCACCGTCGCGATCGTCGGCCTGCTGGGGGTCACCGCGATCCCCGCCGCCAGCCTCGCGCTCACCCTGCCCAACGCCGGCCAGCTCCCCGAGGGAGACGAAGCCCGCGTCGCATACGAGCTCACCGACGAGTACTTCGGCCCGGGCGCCAACGGCCCGCTCATCATGACCGGCACGATCGTCACCTCGGACGACCCCCTGACGCTCATGACCGACATCGGCGACGAGATCGCGAAGATCCCCGGGGTCGCCGAGGTCGCTCTGGCGACCCCGAACGAGACCGCCGACACCGGCATCGTGCAGATCGTGCCCGAGACCGCCCCCGACGACCCCCGCACCGCCGACCTCGTGCGGGAGCTCCGCGCGCAAGAGGACCGCCTGTACGACCAGTTCGGCGTCCGTCTGCTCGTCACCGGCTACACCGCCGTGACCATCGACATCTCCGACCAGCTGGGAGCGGCCCTGCTGCCCTTCGGCCTCTTCGTCGTCGGCCTGTCGCTCGTGCTGCTGATGATCGTGTTCCGCTCGATCTGGGTGCCGCTGACCGCCGCCGGCGGCTACCTGCTGTCGGTGGCGGCCTCGTTCGGGGTCGTGGCCGCGGTGTTCGAGTGGGGCTGGTTCGCCGACGCCCTGCACGTGGCCAAGGTCGGCCCCATCATCAGCTTCATGCCCATCGTGGTGATGGGCGTGCTGTTCGGCCTCGCGATGGACTACCAGGTGTTCCTGGTCTCGCGGATGCGCGAGGACTACGTGCACGCGGATCGCGAGGGGCGCACGCCCCGCGAGGTGGCGCTCGGCGCCGTGCGCAGCGGCTTCGCGGCCTCGGCCCGCGTCGTGGTCGCGGCCGCCGTCATCATGTTCGCTGTCTTCGTGGCATTCGTGCCCGAGGGCGACTCGAGCCTCAAGCCCATCGCCCTGGGCCTGGCCGTCGGCGTGGCCGTCGACGCCTTCCTCGTGCGCATGACCCTCGTGCCCGCGGTCCTCGCCCTGCTGGGCGACAAGGCCTGGTGGATGCCGCGCTGGCTCGACCGCCTGCTGCCGAAGCTCGACGTCGAGGGCGAAGCCGTCGAGCGCGAGGTGCGCCTCGCCGACTGGCCGGCGGAGCCCGCCATGGCCGTCGCCGCCGACGACCTTCGCACGGTCGGAGCCTCGGATGCCGAGGAGCCCGTGTTCCGCGACGTCTCGCTGCGTCTCGGATTCGGCGGCACCCTGCTGGTCACCGGTGAGAGCCGCACCACCCGCACGCTGCTCCTCGCCCTGTCGGGGCGCCTCGCCGGCATCGACGGGCGTCTGCGCGTCGATGGACTGCTCGTTCCCGAGCGCGCGGGAGCCGTGCGCTCCCGCGTCGGCGTCGCCCTGCTCGACGACCCCGCCGAGGCCGCGCGCACCGTCGCCGACGCGGTCGCGGGTCGCGCGCGCATCATCGTCGTGTCCGACGTCGACCGCCTCGACGACGACACCCGCGACGACGTCGCCCACGTGCTCCGCCGCGCCGCCACCGAGGCGCGCGAACGTTCGGGAGAGGACTCCTCCCCGTTCACGCTCATCGTGTCGGCCCGCGACGAACGCCGGGCCCTCGCCCTGCTGGCCGAGGCGCACCGCCCGGACGTGGCCTCGCTCGCCCTTCCGACACCGCGGCGCCACCGCGCGCCGGATTCCCCGCAGCCCGAAACCTACGCCGATCTCTCCGAGGTGTTCGCATGACTCTCCCCGTCGAGCGCTCCCGCTCGCGCCGCCCCGTGACCTGGCTCACCCTCGTCGGCGTGCTGCTGCTGCCGGCCGTCATCGGCGGCATCCTCGTGGGCGCGCTGTACAACCCCACCGACCGGCTCGAGAACATCACCGCCGCGATCGTCAACGACGACAAGGCCGTCGAGCTGAACGGTCAGCTCGTGCCGCTCGGTCGTCAGCTCACCGGCGGTCTGGTCAAGGGCGCCGACGACCAGTCGAGCAACATCGACTGGGTCATCTCGAACGACGCGGATGCCGCGGCGGGCCTCGCCGACGGCACCTACACCGCCGTCGTGACCATCCCCGAGAACTTCACGGCCGCCTCGCTCTCGACCCGCCCCGGAGAGAGCCCCGAGAAGGCCACGATCGGCGTCGCGACGGCCCCCAACGCCCGCGTCGTCGACGGTGCGATCACCGCGACCCTGGCCTCCACCGCCTCGAGCGTCTACGGCAGCGAGCTGTCGTCGCAGTACCTCAAGAACGTGTTCCTCGGCTTCACGACCCTCGGCGACCAGCTGGGCACCGCCGCCAGCGGGGCGCACCAGCTCGCCGACGGTGCCGGGCAGGCCGCCTCCGGCGCGACCGGACTGCGCGACGGGCTGGGTCAGCTCGCCGACGGTGCCTCGCAGCTGTCGAGCGGAGCGGGACAGCTCGCGAGCGGCGCGGGACCCCTGGCCGACGGCGCCACTCAGCTCTCGAGCGGCGCGGGCGCCCTCGCGCAGGGAACGCGCGATGCCGCCACCGGCGTCGGCAAGCTGGCCGGTGGAGCCGACGGCATCGCCGCCGGCAATCAGCAGCTCGCCACGCAGATCAACGGTCTCGCAGACCAGATCCCGCCCGGCTTCGAAGACGCCGCCACCCGCCTGGCGCAGGCCGCCCCGCAGGTGAACACCGCCCTGGTCGATGCGGCCGCCGCCCTGCAGAAGGCGGCCGACGAGTGCACCGGCACCCCCGAGCAGTGCACGGCGTTGCGCAACGCCTCCGACGAAGCCAACAAGGCGCTCCCGCAAGCCACCGAGACGGTGGCCAAGATCGGCGAGCTGGCCGGGCAGGCCTCGCAGCTCCCCGCCGGGATCCGCACCATCGCCGACGCCAACCAGCAGCTCGCCGACGGCGCAGCCGGCCTCGCCGGCGGGGCGCGCGAGGCCGAGACGGGGATCAACACGATCGCCGGCGGCATCGACGCCCTCTCCGGCGGCGCGAACCAGCTCGCCGACGGCGCGCGGCAGTTCGGCACCGGCGCGTCGGCCCTCAGCTCCGGCGCGGCACAACTGGCATCCGGCACCCTGGGCGCCCAGGACGGCGCCGGTCAGCTCGCCGACGGCGTGAGCCAGGTGGCGTCCGGCACCACGTCTCTCGCCGACGGCCTCGACACCGCCGTGTCGCAGCTGCCGAAGTACTCCGACGCCCAGGCGACCACCCTCGCCGACGTCGTCGCCGACCCGGTGTCGGCCACCGGCGCGAGCGACTCGCTCTTCGGCCTGGCCGCCGTTCCACTGCTCGCCATGGCCGTGCTGTGGTTCGGCGGGCTCGCCTCGTTCGTGGCCTTCCAGGCGGTGTCGGCGCGCGCGCTGACGAGCCGACGCCCCTCGGCGCTCGTCGCCCTGCGCGGCTTCGCCCCCGCAGCTGCCGTCGGCGCCGTGCAGGGCCTGCTGGTCGCGGGCGTCGTGCAGGTGGCATCCCAGTACGACTGGGACGACTGGGCCCTGTTCGCCGTCATCTGCATCGCCGCGGGCGTGGCCTTCGCCGCCGTGCACCAGGCCCTCGTCGCCGTGTTCGGCGGAGCGGGACGCTGGGTCGCCGCCGTGATCGGCGCCCTCGCCCTGGGGGCGACGATCGTCTCGACGGTGCCACCGGCCCTCGCCGCCGCCGCATCTCTCATGCCCACCGCCCCGGTGTACGACGCGATGCTCGGCGCCCTGTCGTCGTCGAGCGGGGTCGCCGCCGGCATCGCCGGGCTGGTGGTGTGGGCCGTGCTGTCGCTGGTGGTGACGACGCTGATCGTGACGCGTCGCCGTACGACGTCGGCGCGCGCCGCAGCGGTCTCCGTCGCCTAGCCCGCTCCCCCTCCCCCCCCCCTGTTGAGTGTCCAAGACACGCCGCTGAGCCGCCCCCGGCCGCGGCGTGTTCTGGACACTCGACGGAGGGTGGGCTGCGCGTGAGGGTCCTCCACAGGGAGGGTTGTCCACACGCGGGGCGGGGGCGCGCAGCGCGGGGCACCGTGCCCGGTGTCTGCTGTCGGGCATGCGCCCTCGACCTCTCCCCGCCGAGCTCGGCACCGCGTTCCACGTTCGCGACGCGGACCGTCTCGGCATCCCGCCCAGAAGGCTCCGCGCTCGCGACCTGCGGTCGCCGTTCCACGGCGTCCGGTACGCCGGCGACGACCCCGGACTCGGTTCCGTCGCGGAGCGATGCCACGCGTACCTCCCGCGGATGTCGGGTGGCCAGTTCTTCAGCCACGTCACGGCCGCCTCACTGTGGGGGATGCCGCTGCCTTTTCCGCACGGCGAAGAGCTGCACGTCTCGGCGGTACCGCCCGCTCGAGAGCCCCGCACGTCCAGCGTCACCGGACACCGCCTGGTGATGCCGCCCGACGGAATCACCCTCCTCGACGATCTGCCCGTCGCCGCTCGAACGGAGACGTGGGCGCAACTCGGCGCCGTGCTGCGCGTGGACGACCTCGTCGCGGTCGGCGACTGGCTCGTGGCCCAGGGCGATCCGGTGCCGGGCCTCGAGGAGGTGGCGATGCGCACCCGACGGCGCGGGGCGGTGGCGCTCCGTGAGGCGGCCGGTCTCGTTCGCCCGGGTGCGGAATCACCGCGCGAAAGCGCCGTGCGTCTCGTCCTCGTGGATGCCGGTCTGCCCGAGCCCCAGCTCAACTGGACGCTCCGGACAGCCTCGGGGCTCTTCGTCGCCAGGCTCGACATGGCCTACCCCGAGCAGCGCGTCGCCGTGGAATACGACGGGCGCCATCACGCTGAAGCCGCGCAGTTCCGCCGCGACGCCGACCGGTGGCGGGCGATCAGCGACGCGGGATGGACCCTAATCCGGGTCCTCGCGCATCATCTCGACGCGCCGAACCAGCTCATCGTCGCACCGGTCCGCAGCGCCCTGCTGGCCGCACGTCCCCGTTGAGTGTCCAGGACACGCCGCGACGCACAGCGAGGACGCGGCGTGTCTCGGACACTCAACGGGCAAGCCCCGGCCGCGGCGCGAGCCACGGCAGAGGCCCCGCAAGAGCGCCCGCCCGCTTTCGGCGTGTATTCGACGGAGCCCCGCCCGCGCTCGGCGCGCGCCCCTCAGCGGCCACAACACGGTTGAGTGTCCAAGACACGCCGCCAGGCACGACGGGCACGCGGCGCGTCCTGGACACCCAACGGGCAAGCCCAGGCCGCGGCGCGAGCCACGGCAGAGGCCCGGCAAGAGCGCCCGCCCGCGTTCGGCGCGTGCGCGACCGACCGTCCGCCCGCTCTCTGCGTGTTCGAGAGGGGCGCCGCCTGCGCTCAGCCGGCGCCCCTCAGCGGCCACAACACCGTCGAGTGTCCAAGACACGCCGCCACGCACGACGGGCACGCGGCGTGTCCTGGACACTCAACGGGCAGACCGACGCCCCGCGTCAGGTCGTCAGACCGCTGTACGCGTGCAGGCCCTTGAAGAACACGTTCACGATCGTGAAGTTGAACAGCACGGCGGTGAAGCCGATGATCGACAGCCACGCCGAGCGGGTGCCGCGCCAGCCGCGGGTCGCGCGGGCATGGATGTATCCGGCGTAGAGCACCCAGATCACGAAGGTCCAGACTTCCTTGGTGTCGAAGCCCCAGAACCGGCCCCACGCGTCGTTCGCCCAGATGGACCCGGCGATGAGGGTGAACGTCCAGAAGATGAAGCCGACGATCGCGAAGCGGTAGGCGAGCGACTCGAGCGCGTCGGCCTTGGGGACCGTCCGCAGGAAGCTGCGCTTGGGCGCGTCGTCCGACGGCGCCGCCTCGGCGAGTTTGCGTTCGCGGCGCGTCTGGATCAGTTGCACCACCGACAGCCCGAACGCCAGGGCGAACAGGGCCGTGGCCAGGCTGGCGACGAACACGTGGACCACGAGCCACACCGACTTCAGCGGGTCGGCCAGCGGCACGACGTCGACGTGGAACGCGAGCGTCGCCCCGCCGAGCAGCAGCACGGTGAGGCCCGTCATCAGCGCGCCCAGGAAGCGCAGGTCGTAGCGGGTGAGCACGGCGAGGTACACCGCGATGATGAGCAGCAGACCGGTCATCGCGAACTCGTACATGTTCGACCACGGCACGCGCTCGGCGGCGATGCCGCGCAGCACCGTCGCGGTGAGGTGGAACACGAACCCGAGCGCCGTCAGCACCGTTCCCAGCCGCGCCCAGAGGTAACGGGGCTTCGGTGCGGTAGTGGATGCCGACGACCCGGTCGATCCGCCGATCACTCCCCCGCCCCCCGCGGTGACGAGCTCGCGGGCGACGACGTCGTCCTTCGCCTTCAGCGCGAGGTCGGAGCGTCGTGCGAGGTCGATCGCGTAGGCGATGAACGCCAGCACGTAGATGGTGACCGCCGTCCACACCAGGAGGAGGGAGATCTCGTCGAGGAGAAGCGGGTCGGTTCCGGGCATGGTGTCAGTCTACTTTTCCGGTGTCGGGGTGGCGCGGGGTCGGAAGGGACGAGGCGTGCTTCTCGGCGAGCTGGCCGACGGCGGCGCCGAGGGTGGGATCTTCGCCGCGGGCCAGACCCGCGTACTCGATGACCACGGCGTCGCCCTGCGGCGTCGCCTTGACCCACATGCGCCGACGTGGGACGAACAGGGCGGTCATGAGACCGAACAGCGCGAGCAGCGCGAAGGCGAGCACCCAGGGACCGGCGAGGTCACGGTGGATCGACAGCGAGGCGAAGCGCTTCACCGAACCGTCGTACCCGGAGGCGCCGGCGGGGGCCTCGTTCTCGAACGTGATGGTGCCGAGACCGTTCGGCAGGTCCTGGGTTTCGCCCGGCATGAGCTGCAGGGCGGGGGTGCCGCTGTCACCGCCGGCGATCTGCGTCATCCCCGAGGGGTCGAGCGTGTAGACCGACCGGGGCGTGCCGTCGTCGATGCCGAGGTCGCCCTCGTAGACGCGCAGCGTCAGCACGGGGTACTCCAGCGCGCCGTAGGTCGAGGTAAGTGCGCCCGAAGGCAGCACGTCCATCGTCGGGTAGAAGAAGCCGAGCAGGCCGAGTTGCTGCGGCAGTCCGTCGGCGACCTTGATGACGCCGAGCGAGGTCATGTTGGCATCCTGGGGAAGGAAGGCCACGGAGTCGTGGAAGACCTCCCTCCCCTCGGCGTCGCGGATAGTGACGGTGGGCGCGTAGCCGTTGCCCAGCAGGTAGACACGGTCGCCCTGCACGTCGAGCGGGTGGTTGACGCGCACCTCGCCGTCCTCGGGCTCGCCGCCCGGGGCTCGCGTGGTCATGTGCGCCACGAAGTCGCCCGCCTGACCCGAGCCGGGCTGGCCGGGCGGCACGTAGGCGACGTCGAAGGCGTCGAGCGTCATGGAGTACGGCGTGAGCGTGTCGCCGCCGACGAAGCGGCCGGGGTTGAACGAGGAGTAGTCGAGCAGGCTGTTCGCGAACGCCTGGCCCTCCACGAGCACCCGTTGCCCCGTGTAGGTGAAGCCGCCTCCGACGCCGACGGCGATGAGCACACCCACCAGGGCCGCGTGGAAGACAAGGTTGCCCGTCTCGCGCAGGTAGCCGCGCTCGGCCGACACCGAGTACGTGCCGCGCCCGTCGTACCGGGCGACGCGGTATCCGCTCTTGCGCAGCTGAGCGGCGGCGCTGTCGACGGCGGCCGCGGCGACGGCATCCGCGTCTCCGGCGACCGTGAGGCGGCGGGTGCGGTGGTCGTCCAAGCGCGACAGCCGCGCGGGCGTGCGCGGGGGCTGCGAGCGCAGGGCCTTCCAGTGGTGTTTGGTGCGCGGCAGCACGCAGCCGATCAGCGAGATGAACAGCAGCAGGTAGATCGCCGAGAACCACGGCGAGCTGTACACGTCGAACAGGCTGAGCTTGTCGAGCACCGGCGCCAGGTCGGGGTTGTCGGTGAAGTACTGGGTGACGCCGTTGGGGTCGGCGGTGCGCTGCGGCACGAGCGAGCCGGGGACGGCGGCGATCGCGAGCAGGAGCAGCAGCACGAGCGCGGTGCGCATGCTGGTGAGCTGACGCCAGCCCCAGCGCGCCCATCCCACGACGCCGAGGCGCGGCTGCACGACGTCGTCGCCGGAGCCGTCCGCGACGACGGAGTCGGCGTGGTCGGACGGGCGCAGCACGCCGTCGGCGGGTTCGGTCACGGTCTTTCCTCGATCAGAGCGGGAGTTGGACATTGCCGATCACTCCCTGCAGGGTCGACATCCACTGGCCCCAGACGCCCGTGACCATGAGCAGGCCGAGCGCGATGAGAAGCCCGCCGCCGATGAGGTTGACGACGCGGATGTGCTTGCGCACGAACGACACCGAGCGCGTCGCCCACCCGAAGCCGAGGGCGAGCAGAACGAACGGGATGCCGAGCCCCAGCGAGTACGCCAGTCCCAGCAGTGCCGCCCGGCCCGGGTCGCCGAGGTTGTACGACACCGAGAGGATCGCCGCCAGCGTCGGGCCGATGCAGGGGGTCCAGCCGATGCCCAGCGCGATGCCGAGCAGGGGGGCACCGATCAGGCCCAGGTTGCCGCGCGACTGCAGCCGCACCGAGCGCTGCGCCACCCCGAAGAGGCCGATGAACACGAGTCCCATGAGGATGATGACGACACCCATGACGCGCGTGATGACGTCGCCGTAGCGGGTGAAGAACATGCCGGCGGCTCCGCCGAGCACGTTGATCGCCATGAACACCACGGTGAATCCCGCGATGAACAGCAGGGTCCCACCGAGCAGGCGCCCCCGGCCGGCTCCGGATGCCGAGCCCCCGCGCGGGGCGACGGCACCGCCGATGTACCCCAGGTACCCCGGCACGAGCGGCAGCACGCATGGTGACAGGAACGAGATGAGACCGGCGGCGAGCGCGAGGGGAAGAGCCACCCAGAGTGCGCCGTCGAAGACGAGAGCGCCCGGGTTCACGCGGGCTCCGCGACCAGCGTGCGCACCATGGACTCGAGGATCGAGGCCTCGGGGAGCTCGCCGATGACGCGGGCGGCGACGCGGCCCTGCTTGTCGAGCACGAGGGTGGTGGGCGTCGCGTTGATGGGGGTCTTGTCGGCGAAGGCGAGCTTCAGCTCCCCGTCGTTGACGGCCATGGCACTCGAGTACGACACCCCGTGATCGCGGGCGAACGACAGCGCCGTGGCGGGCTGGTCGTAGGTGTTGATGCCGAGGAAGGCCACGTCCTGGCCCTGGAAGCTCTGATAGGCCTGCTCGAGGCGCGGGGCCTCGATGATGCACGGGCCGCACGTGGCATACCAGAAGTTCACGACGAGCACCTTGCCGGCGTAGTCGGCGCTCGACACCGGTGAGCCGTTGTCGAGGCTGCCCGAGAACTCCACGGCCTCGCCGCGGTCCGACTCGGGGATCTCCTGCCACTGCAGCCCGTTGGCGGCGATGTAGCCCTTGTTGTCACCCGCCCGGTACTGCTCGGCGAGGGGGTCGGGCGTGCAGGCCGCGAGGCCCATCACGAGGGCCGCGGCGGCGGCCATCGCTCCGGCGGCGGTGAGGATTCGGCGCATCAGACGGCTCCTACGTCGACGGCTCCGGCGGTGGTGGCCGGCTCGGCGTACGCCACCTCGACCCAGCGCGTCGAGCCGTCGGCGCCGTCTCGCCGTTCGAAGCTCGTCACGCTCGACAGCGCGCAGCGGCGCTTGCGGGGGTCGTGGCGGGTGGGTTGGTGGGAGAGGGCGAGGTGGGTCACCCAGATCGGCAGCTGGTGCGAGACGATGACGACGTCGCCCGAGGGGACGCGTTCCCACGCGTCGCCCATGGCCTCGGTCACCCGCGCCACGACGCGCTCGTAGGGCTCACCCCAGCTGGGAACGGCGGGTTGACGCAGATGCCGCCAGTTCAGCGGGTTGGCGAGCGCCCGCTTCATCCGCCGTCCCTCGAAGACGTTGGTCGGCTCGATCACCCGCTCATCGATCACGGGCTCGATGCCGAACAGCGTCACGAACGGCTCCGCCGACTCACGTGTGCGCTGCAGCGGTGAGGCGATGAGGGCCGAGACGGGCCGCTCGAGGCCGTGGACGTACTCGGCGGCCTGGCGCGCCATCTGCCGCCCGTCGATGCTGAGGCCGAATCCGGGGAGCCGACCGTAGAGCACGCGACGGGGGTTGTGGACCTCTCCGTGGCGCACGAGATGAAGGCGATCGGCGGGCACGACGCCAGTCTACGGGCGGGTTCTGTGGTCTGACTGAGCGAGGGGGCGGGTTGCTTCGACGTGGAGATACCCGCGGATACCGGGCCCGCAGGAGGTGTGCGCGCGCGTCGACGGGGACTCAACCCGGCGATGTCCTCCGACGCTCAGGCGTCGGTGCGCGACGCCGGGGCGTCGTTGCGGGAAGCCAGAAGCGAACGGATGCGCGCGTACAGGAACCACGCGACTCCGATCACGACCGCGGCGATCACGACGTACTGCAGGATCGAGGCGTACTCCTCGACGATGTGCCAGTTCTCGCCCAGCAGGAAGCCCGACAGCACGAAGATCGTGTTCCAGATCAGGCTGCCGGCGCCCGTGAGCAGACCGAACCGCCACATCGGCATCTTGGCGACGCCGGCGGGGATCGAGATGAGACTGCGGAAGATCGGGATCATTCGCCCGAAGAACACGGCCTTGCCGCCGTGGCGCTCGAACCACGCGACCGTGCGGTCGACGTCTTCGGGGTGCAGCAGCGGCATCTTCGCGGCGAACGAACGCAGACGCGCGGCTCCGAGCCACCGCCCGAGGCCGTAGAGCATGAAGGCGCCGACGATCGAGCCGACGGTCGTCCACAGCAGCGCCTCGAACAGCGTGAACGAGCCGCGGCTGGCGGTGAGGCCCGCCATGGGCAGGACGACCTCGCTCGGCAGCGGCGGGAAGAGGTTCTCGAGGGCGATGGCGACGCCCGCGCCCACCGGTCCGATGATCTCCATGAGCGACACGGTCCAGTCGGCCAGCGACGTGAGCCACGACTGCCCGTCCTCGGAGCCGGAGCTCGCGCGCAGGGGGGAGAGAGTGAGGGTGGTGTCGGTCATCGGGTGCCTTCGCGCTCGGTGATCGGCCGCCCGACCGGACGCCCGTTCCAGGCTACGGTCCGGTCATGCGCGGTTCCTGGGGGTTGCCCCCGAGCGGTTCAGGATGCCGAGACCCCGGCGCCGACGAACGCGGCCGCGATGAACCACACCGCCGCCATCCCGACGATGGTGGCCAGCGGCACCCAGAACGCCAGGCGATGGCGCACGAGGCGCACGATCGCGGCGACCACGCCGATCAGCAGGATGACCCAGGGCGAGATGACGGCCGTCCAGAAGCCGATGTTCATCAGCCCCGTGTCGCAGTTCGACGGCCCGCACTGGTCGGCGGCGAACGCCAGCAGCACTCCCGCGTACGAGGCCCCCAGCGCCAGCAGGGGAAGGAGCACGAGCAGGATGATCGTGAGCGCGACGTCCCAGCCACGCGCCTTGCGCACTGTCGGTTCGGGACGCATCGTCCGGAAAGATTCCGGCGGCAACGAGTAGGTCACGCCCCCATCGTAGATTCGCGCCCGGGTGCGCGCGCACGGCGCACGTAGACTGGTCGATCGTGAGCGAACGCGTCCTGGTCAACCAGCTGAAATCCCTTCCCGCCGGCCCCGTCGAGGTGTCGGGATGGGTCGAAACCGTCCGCGACCAGAAGAAGGTGCAGTTCGTCGTCCTCCGCGACGAGACCGGCGCGGTGCAGCTGGTGAACCCGGCGACGCGTCCCTCCGAAGAGGCGACGGATCAGGATGCCGCCGCCCTCGCCCTCACCGAGACGATCGGCGCCCTGTCGACCGGCACCTTCCTGACCGTGCGCGGCGAGCTCAAGCACGACGAGCGCGTCAAGCTCGGCGGCGTCGAGATCAAGGTCGGCGAGCTCGTCATCGCGGCGGCAGCCAACCCCGAGACCCCGATCGCGGCCGACAGCAGCCCCGACAAGCGCATGGACTGGCGCTTCATCGACCTGCGCCAGCGCCGCAACAACCTCATCTTCCGCGTGCAGACCACTCTCGAGCACGCGATGCGTACCTACTGGGTCGAGCGCGACTACATCGAGGTGCACTCCCCCAAGCTCATGGCGTCGCCCTCGGAGTCCAACGCCGAACTGTTCGAGGTGCCCTACTTCGAAGACAAGACGGCCTACCTCGCGCAGAGCCCCCAGTTCTTCAAGCAGATGGCCCAGGTCGCCGGCTTCGGCAAGATCTTCGAGATCGCCCCCGCGTTCCGCGCCGACCCCTCGTTCACGAGCCGTCACGCGACCGAGTTCACCTCGATCGACGCCGAGATCAGCTGGATCGACTCGCACGAAGACGTCGCCCGTATGCAGGAGGAACTGCTGCAGAGCGCTTTCCAGGCCGTCGCCGACAAGCACGGTGCCGAGATCCAGGAGCTCTTCGGCATCGAGGTGCAGGTTCCGACGCTCCCCTTCCCGCGCATCCCCCTCGCCGAGGCGCGTGAGATCGTCGCCGCGCGCGGGTACGACATCCCGCGCACCGACGGCGACCTCGACCCCGAGGGTGAGCGTCAGATCGCGGCGCACGTGGCCGAGACGTTCGGTCACCAGTTCGTCTTCATCACCGACTACCACCCCGAGATCCGCGCTTTCTACCACATGCGCGACGAAGAGACCGGGCTGACGAAGTCGTACGACCTGCTCTTCAACGGCGTCGAGATCACGACCGGCGCGCAGCGCGAGCACCGCGTCGACGTGCTGATCGAGCAGGCGAAAGAGAAGGGTCTCGACCCCGAGTACCTCGACTTCTACCTCGACTTCTTCCGCTTCGGCGCCCCGCCGCACGGTGGTTTCGGCATGGGCCTGGCGCGCGTCCTGATGCTCATGCTGGGCGAGTCGTCGATCCGCGAGGTGACGTATCTCTTCCGCGGCCCGACCCGCCTCGCTCCGTAAGGTTCGAGCGACCGACGCCCGGGGTTCACTCCCCGGGCGTCGTCGCGTTCATCGGCCGCCCTACCGTGGGGCCATGAACGCCCTCACCTCGGCCGCCCCGTCTCCGGCGGGACGATCGCGCACGGGGTGGGCGATCTCGCTCCGCGATGTCGGCCGCGCGCGCGCGGGAGTCCCGGTGCTCGAGAACATCGACCTCGAGATCGAGCCGGGCGGCATCGTCGCCGTCGTCGGGCCGTCGGGCTGCGGCGCGTCGACCCTGCTGCGCGTGATCACGGGAGCCGATCGGCCGGATGCCGGCACCGTGACCATCGACGGGCGTACCGGGGCCGCCGCGCCCCGCGTCGTCGAGGTGCGCGACCGCACCCCGGTCGCCCGTTTCGGGCGGGTGCGCGCCGCGATCGTGGCCGCCGCCCGTCGCGCGGGCACCGCCGACCCCGACGCCGAAGCCGAACGCCTGGGCGCGCTCGTCGGGCTCGGCGCCGGTGACCGGCTGGTGCACCGCCTCTCGCACGGCGACCGGCAGCGGTGGGCCGTCGCCCGGGCTCTCGCGTCGCGGCCGCGGGCCCTCGTGCTCGACGACGCGCTGGCAGCGCTGCACACCTCGGCGCGCGCCGAGACCCGCGATCGCGTCGTGCGGGAACTGCGTGCGACCGGGGTCACCACCCTGTGGGTCACGCGCGACACCGCCGAGGCCGCCGCGGTCGCCGACCATCTCGTCGTGATGGACCAGGGCCGTATCGCCGCGCAGGGGCGCCCCGACGAGGTCTTCGCGCGCGTCGGCGACCTCGCGGTGGCCGACCTTCTGGGTCCGGTCAGCGCCGTGCCGGGAATCGTCGAGGGAGCCGTCGTCGAGGTGTGGGGGCAGGAACTCCCTCTCGCCGCCGCGGCGAGCGACGGTCACTGCGAGGTCGTCGTACGCCCGGAACAGGTCGTGCTCGTGGGCGACGGCACCCCGGGAGTCGATGCGGTCGTCGAGGAGACCATCTTCCTCGGCAGCGTGCGCCGCTCGACCGTTCTCACCGCCGACGGCGATCGCGTCGTCGTCGAGCACGCGCCCGACCGGCGCCTCGACGATCGGGCGCACGTCCGGATCGCTCTCGCATCCGGGCCGATGAGCGTTCGCCCCATCGGCTGAACGGGCGTCAGAACGGGTAGTCGACCGACGACCGCTCGGCGACGACCGAGCGCACGAAGGCCGCAGCCTCTTGGTGGGCGGGGTGCACCTGGTAGCGCTCCAACGCCTCGACGTCGGCGAACTCGCTCACCAGGGCGACGTCCCAGTTGTTCTGCGGGTACGCGACGTTGCGACCGATCTCGAGATGCACGATCTCGTCGATCACGCCGCGAAGAGCCAGCAGGCGCTCCGCGATCTGCTCGGCGTGCAGAGCCCGGGTGTCGGCGTCGTCGGCCGCGAGCTTCCACAGGACGATGTGTCGGATGCTCACGCGGAGGCTCCTTCGGGCTCGGACGCCAGCAACGCGGCGCGGAGGCGGTCGGCCGACACGCGCCAGTGCGCGTGCAGCTCGCCGTCGATCAGGATGACGGGGATCTTCTCCCACCACTTCTCATACAACGCCGTGTCATCGGCGATCGAGGCGTGCGCGATCTCGACACGGTCGGCGACGTCGGCGGGAAGATCGGCCACGACGGCCTCGACGATCTGCTCGGCCACATCGCAGAGATGGCAGCCGGGCTTTCCGATCAGCGTGAGGGTCGTCACGCCTTCATCCTAGGAGGGCCGTGGATCGTGGCGCTCGGGACGCGCGGGATGACGCGGGTCCGGGCACCGGATCAGGATGCGACGTCGTACCCCGCGGCGATCCAGTCGCCCGTGCCGCCCTCGACGTTCGTGGCGTCGTGACCGCGCGCGGAGAGCGCCTCGACCACACGCGCCGAGCGGCCGCCGGCCTGGCAGATCACGTCGAACGGCTCGGCGGGGAGCTCGTCGAGATGTTCGCCCAGGGTCGACATGGGAAGGTTCACGGCCCCGGGAACGTGCCCGGCGGCGAACTCGTGTTCCTCGCGCACGTCGATGAGCGGACGCTCGCGTCCCGCGTGCAGGTCGTGGATCGAGATGGACTGCATGCTTACCTCCGAGAGGGCGAACGGCGCGGGCGGATACACGAAGCGCCCGTCGCAGAGGACAGGCGCTCGGTGTCGTGCCGCGTTACTTCTTGTTGCGGCGCTGGTGACGAGTCTTGCGAAGCAGCTTGCGGTGCTTCTTCTTCGCCATGCGCTTACGGCGCTTCTTGATGACAGAACCCACGGAAAACCTCACTAAGTCGGGGTCTGGGTGCCGTGGTCGGCCCCCGGGAACAGCAGGCGATGAAAAAATGCCTCGGATCAGTCTAGCCGACGTCGGACACCGGCCGCTGCACGACCTCGGCGACGGCCGATTCGGGCACACGATAGCTGCGCCCGAAACGCACCGCGGGGAGTTCGCCGGCGTGCACGAGACGATAGACGGTCATCTTCGACACGCGCATGAGCTCGGCGACCTCGGCGACGGTCAGGAATCGCACGTCGGGCAGCTCGGCCATGGTTCACCCCTCGTTACGGGTGAACTCACCCTCTGATGCTGTGCACACTCTAGGGTCTGGCTGTGAAGGCTGTAAACCTCTGGGCGTGCTGTGACGAATGTGCTTCCCGGATGCCGCTCTTCCGCGGCATCCGTGCACCTCACCGTCCCGGAAGCTTGCGGAAGGCCGTCGAGAAGGAATGCTTGACCGACGCCGCGGCACGACCCACCACTTCGGCGGCGTGGACGGCGGACTCGGGCAGTGCGGGCTCGTTCTCTTCGTCGACCGAGAAGAACGGCACGAGCCAGTCGTCGACCTCGTCGAGAGGCGCGACCGCGAGGCTGTAATAGCGGTGCTGACCCTCTTCGCGCACCGACACCAGCTCGGCCTCGCGCAGCACCTTCAGGTGCTTGGAGACGGTCGGTTGACTCACCCCCAGGGACGCCACGATCTGCGACACGCTCGTTCCGCGTTCGCCACCGGTGGCCCGGTCCAGAAGGAGCTGAAGGATGTCGCGACGCGTTCCGTCAGCGATCACGTCGAAGATGTCCGCCATGGCATCAGATTAGCGGCGCCCCGGCCCGAGTACCATGATTCGGGTTCGGGCACCGAAGGGAGCGGCGCATGGCGGCGACGCCGAACGAGGTGCGATTGGCCGTGCGCGTGAGACGCATCGCGTTCACGGCATGGGATCGACTGCGCAATCTGACCACCGCATCACCCGCGCGTTTCGCGGTGCTGGTGTTCGTGACGCTCATCCTTCTCTTCACCGCGCTGTTCTCGCTGCCCGCGGCGTCGGCCGACGGGCGAGCGACGCCCCTGGCCGACGCGCTGTTCACGGCGGTGTCGACCATCTGCGTGACCGGTCTGTCGACGGTCAACATGTACACGCATTGGTCTCCGCTCGGGCACGTCATCACCTACGTCGGGGTGAACGTCGGTGCGCTCGGCGTGCTCACCCTCGCCTCGATCCTCGGCCTGGTCATCTCGAAGCGCCTGGGGCTCCGCGCGAAGCTCATCGCCGCCGGAGACAGCAACCCCCTGCGGGCGCACGGCGGACCGGTGAACGAGGGGCAGACCGTCCGTCTGGGCGAGGTCGGCCAGTTGCTGCGCACGGTCGCGCTGTCGACGCTGGTGATCGAGGCCGGGCTCACCGTGCTCATCTACCCCTCGCTCATCATCGGGGGCATCGACCCGATCGTCGCCCTGTGGGAGGCCCCGTACTACGCCGCCATGGCCTTCACCAACACCGGGTTCGTCCCCAACGCCGACGGGCTGACGCCCTTCGCCCAGGACTACTTCCTGCTGTCGGTGCTGATGATCGGCGTCTTCCTCGGCTCGATCGGCTTCCCGGTGATCTTCACCCTGTGGCGGCACCACTGGCGATTCCGTCTGTGGTCGCTCCACACGAAGCTCACCCTGATCACCACGGTCATCCTGTTCTTCTTCGGCGCGGGCGTCATTCTGCTGCTGGAATACGACAACCCCCTCACATTCGGAAGCATGGATGCGTGGGACACGACCTTCCAGGCGTTCTTCCTCTCCGCCATGACCAGGTCGGGCGGTTTCTCGGTCATCGACATCGGCGAGCTCAACGGCGCGACCCTCATCGTGGGCTCGATGCTGATGTTCGTGGGTGGCGGCTCGGCATCCACCGCCGGCGGCATCAAGGTGACGACCCTCGCCGTGCTCGCCCTCGCGGTCTTCTCCGAGGCCAAGGGGCGGCCGTCGGTACAGGCGTTCGGGCGCCGGATCCCCAGCGACGTGCAGCGCGTGGCCCTCTCGGTCGTCGCGTGGGGCGCCACGATCGTCGCGATCTCGACCGTGACGATCAGCCGCATCACCGACGCCCCCATCGAGCACGTCCTGTTCGACGTGATCTCGGGATTCGCGACGGTCGGCCTGTCGACCGGTCTCACGGCGGAGCTTCCCGACCCCGCCGTCTACGTCATGGCCGCCACGATGTTCATGGGCCGCATTGGTACAGTGACACTCGCCGCGGCCGTGGCTGCGTCGTCTCGATCGCAGTTGTACGCGCTGCCCGTCGAAAGGCCCATCGTTGGTTGAACGCATCCGCAGCGACGCGCCCGTGCTGGTCATCGGCCTCGGGCGCTTCGGCGCGGCGTGCGCCGGCGAACTCGACCGCCTCGACCGCGAGGTCCTGGCCGTCGACGGCAACCTCGAACTCGTGCAGAAGTGGTCGGAGCGCGTCACGCACGCCGTACAGGCCGACGCACGAAACATCGACGCTCTGCGCCAGATCGGCGCGCAGGACTTCCAGGTGGCCGTCGTCGCCGTCGGCTCGCTCATCGAGGCGTCGGTGCTCATCACCGCCAACCTCGTCGACCTGAAGGTCCCGCAGATCTGGGCCAAGGCCGTCTCGCAGTCGCACGGCAAGATCCTTGCCCGTGTCGGCGCCAACCACGTGATCTACCCCGAGGCCGAAGCCGGCGAGCGCGTCGCGCACCTCGTGAGCGGACGCATGCTCGACTTCATCCGCTTCGACGACGATTTCGTGCTCGCCAAGATGTACCCGCCGAAGCTCGTACGCGGCGTGGGCCTGAACGAGTCGGGTGTCCGCTCGAAGTACAACGTGACCGTGGTCGGGGTGAAGAGCCCCGGGCGGGCGTTCCGCTACGCCGAAGCCAACACCGTGGTCACGAACCACGACCTCATCATCGTGTCGGGGACGAACTCCGACATCGAACGCTTCGCGTCGCTCGACCGCTGAGCAGTGGCTCGGAGTCTCTCGCCCTGGAGCCTTCGCCCGTAACGGGCCCCGTGCTCGGCCGGCACGTCACCGCCCCTCGGCGAGCTCTTTCGCGCGCGCGAGTGCGGCCTCGGCGGCCTCAGTGAAGGTGTCGTCGAATCGGGCCTCCTGCAGCACCGCGACGGCCCGCTCGGTCGTGCCCTTGGGGCTGGTCACGCGGCGACGCAGCTCCGCCGGGTCGACGTCGGAGGCGGCCAGGAGCGTCGTGGCCCCGATGAAGGTCTGCTCGGCGAGCAGACGCGCCTGCGCGTCGTCGAAGCCCATGCGGACGGCCGATTTGGTGAACTCCTCGACCAGCAGGAAGACGTAGGCCGGGCCCGATCCCGAGATCGTCGAGAGCGCGTCGATCTGTTCCTCGGGCACCTCGAGCACCGCACCCACGGTCTCGAACAGAGCGCGGACGACGGCCACATCGTCGGCCGAAGCAGCCGGCCCCGCGGCCAGACCGGTCACGCCCTTGCCGACGAGCGACGGCGTGTTCGGCATGGAGCGCAGCGTTGCGACACCCTCGCCGAGGTGACGGGCGAAGGTGTCGAGGGTGACCCCCGCGGCCAGGCTGACCACGACCGCGCCGTCGCGCAGGTGCGGAGCGATCTCGTCGAGCAGGTCGGGCACCATCGCGGGTTTGACGCCGATCAACACCACCTCGGCGGATGCCGCGGCCTCGATGTTGCCGTTCGGGTTGACCTCGAGCGCGACACTCGTCACTCCCTCGAGATCGGCGAGCTCGGCGGCCTTCGCGATCGAGCGGTTGGTCGCGGTGACGCCGCCCGCGCTCAGGCCCGCGGCGACGAGGCCGTGCAGGATGGCCCCTCCCATCGAGCCGGCTCCGAGGATCGCGATCGGGGGCAGCGAGGTGATGGCATCCGTCATGCCTCCAGTCTACGAAGCGCCCCGACGCCGCGACAGGCAACCCTGAGTGCGACCGATAGGGGCGGGCGTTAGAGTCGGACGACGGTGTACCGGGGCACCCGCGATCGACACGGAGGACCTTCCATGACTCTCTTCGACGGCATCACCGCGCGCCTGCTCGAGACCGACCGGCTGGGTGTCAATGTGCTCGAGCGCTCCGGCGACGACCCTTCGACGCCCCCGGAGCACACGGTCGTGCTGGTGCACGGGAACGTCGCGTCGTCGCTTTTCTGGCAAGAGATCATGCAGGACCTCCCCAGCGATCTGCGCGTCGTCGCGGTCGACCTCCGCGGCTTCGGTCGCACCGAGCACACCCCCATCGACGCCACCCGTGGCGTGCGCGACTTCAGCGACGACCTGCACGCGACGCTCGAAGCCCTCGGCATCGCCTCCGCCCACCTCGTGGGATGGTCGCTCGGCGGAGGTGTCGTGCTGCAGTACGCCCTCGATCACCCGGTGCTCTCGCTGACCCTCCAGTCGCCGGTCTCGCCCTACGGGTTCGGCGGCACCCGACGCGACGGCTCGCGGCTCGACGACGAGGGTGCGGGCACCGGCGCCGGCGCCGCCAACCCCGACTTCGTCCAGCGACTCACCGACGGCGACACCAGCGCCGACGCCCCCACGTCGCCGCGCTCGGTCTTCCGCTCGACCTACGTCGCGCCCGGGTACACGAGCGAGCACGAGGACGTCTGGGTCGAGGCGATGCTCTCGACGTCGACGGCCGTGGGCAACTACCCGGGCGAGTCGGTCACGACCGCCACCTGGCCCGGCTTCGCCCCCGGACGCACGGGGGCGCTCAACACGCTGTCGCCCGTCTTCTTCGACGTCTCGGGCATCGTCGACCTGGCCGACAAGCCCCCGGTGCTGTGGATCTACGGAACGGCGGATGCCATCGTCTCCGACGCCTCGTTCTCGGACGTGAACCACCTGGGCGCCCTGGGCGTCGTTCCCGGGTGGCCCGGCGACGAGATCGCCCCCGCGCAGCCCATGGTGTCGCAGACGCGCGACGTGCTCTCCGCCTACGCCGCCCGTGGCGGAGAGGTCACCGAGGTGCCCGTCGAAGGAGCAGGCCACTCGGTTCATCTCGAGCGTCCCTCCGCGTTCCGCCGGGCCCTGCTCACGCACATCGGCTACGTCGGCCGTCCGGCCGATCCCGCCCCGCCCACCGAGGCGATCATCCTGCGCTCAGCCGACTGAGCGCGGCCTCGACTCGGCCCGTCCCGCCCTCCCCGTCTCGCACCGCCCGATCTTCCCGGAGGCTCCCGTGGAGTACTGCCTGTTCACCGAGCCCCAGCAGGGCTTCTCGTACGACGACCAGCTCGCCTTCGCGCAGTCGGCCGAGCGGAACGGCCTCGACGGGTTCTTCCGCTCCGACCACTATCTTCGGATGGGCGAGGGCGACCCGCTGCCCGGGCCGACCGACGCGTGGACCACGCTCGCCGGTCTCGCCCGCGAGACGTCGCGCATCCGCCTCGGGACCCTGGTGTCGTCGGTGACCTACCGCGTGCCCGCGATCCTCGCCATCCAGGTCGCGCAGATCGACGCGATGTCGGGCGGCCGTGTCGAGCTCGGCCTCGGGACCGGCTGGTTCGAGCGCGAACATGCCGCTTACGGAATCCCCTTCCCCGCCAAGCGCTTCGACCTGCTCGAAGAGCAGTTGCAGGTGGTGACGGGCCTGTGGCAGACCCCGGATGCCGAGACCTTCTCGTTCGACGGTGAGCACTACCGTCTCGACGCCGCCCCCGCCCTCCCCCGTCCCGTGCAGTCACCGGTGCCCGTGATCGTGGGCGGCGGCGGGCCGAAGCGCACGCCGGCGCTGGCCGCGCGGTACGCGACCGAGTTCAACATCGGCTTCGTCGCCGAGGAGCAGATCTCGGCTGCCTTCGCGCGCGTGCGCGCCGCGTGCGAGACCGCCGAGCGCGACCCGGCGACGCTGAAGCTCTCGGTCGCTCTGCCGACCATCGTGGGCACGGACGACGCCGAGATCGAGCGACGGGTCGCCGCGATCGGGCAGACTCGTGCGCAGTTCGACAACGGCGCCAACCTCATCGGCACTCCGGCGCAGATCGCCGACAAGGTCGAGCGCCTGCGGGCGCTGGGCGCCGAGCGGGTGTACTTCCAGCTGCTGGATCTGCGCGACGTCGGACACGCCGATCTCGTCGGCAGCGAGCTGCTCCCCCTGCTGCCCCGCTGACGCACGCTGGCCGCGGGGCGGAGGGCGGGTGCCCGATCACGCGTCGTAATCGTGCGGGTGTTCGCGCCGAACCTCGAAGAACGCCGTCAACTGCGCGGCGGCTTCGTCCTCGTCCACCCCGCCCACGACCTCGACGCGGTGCGGCAGGCGCCGGTCGCGCAGAAGGTCGTACATCGAACCCGCGGCGCCGGCTTTGGCATCCCACGCCCCGAAGACCACCCGGGGCACGCGCGCCTGCAGGATCGCACCGGCGCACATGACGCACGGCTCGAGGGTCACCACGAGCGTGCAGTCGGCGAGATGCCACGAGCCGAGGGTCTCGGCCGCGGCACGCAACGCCAGCACCTCGGCGTGCGCCGTGGGGTCCGCCGTGACCTCGCGCAGATTGCGGCCCTCGCCGAGGATCCGCCCCTCGGCGTCGACGACGACGGCGCCGACGGGCACATCACCGTCGACGGCGGCCTCGGCGGCCAGCGCGAACGCGCGACGCATCGCGGAGCGGTCGGCGGCGGTGGGGGTCACGGGGGCTCCGAAAAAACGGACGAGGGAGATCAGGGGAAGCGGCTAGCCTTGAGCCTATGCGTGTCCACGTCGCCGACCACCCGCTCATCACCCACAAGCTCACGGTGCTGCGTGACGTGCAGACATCTTCGCCGGTGTTCCGCCAGCTCACCGAAGAGCTGGTGACCCTGCTTGCCTACGAGGCGACCCGCAACGTGCGTGTCGAACCGATCGAGATCCAGACCCCGGTGACCCTCACCCAGGGCGTCAAGATCAGCGAGCCCCGCCCCATCGTCGTGCCGATCCTGCGCGCCGGTCTGGGCATGCTCGAGGGCATGGTGAAGCTTCTGCCCACCGCCGAGGTCGGCTTCCTCGGCATGGTGCGCGACGAAGAGACCTTCGAGCCCACGACGTACGCCGAACGCCTGCCCGACGACCTGAGCGACCGCCAGTGCTTCGTGCTCGACCCCATGCTCGCCACCGGCGGCTCGCTGGGTGCGGCCATCAACTTCCTCTTCGCCCGCGGCGCGCAGGACGTCACCGCGATCTGCCTGCTCGGCGCCCCCGAGGGCGTCGCCGCCATCGAGAAGCAGGTCGAGGGACACGACGTCACCCTCGTGCTCGGCGCCGTCGACGAGCGACTGAACGAGAAGGGCTACATCGTGCCCGGTCTCGGCGACGCCGGCGACCGGTTGTACGGCACGGCCTGACGCGGTTGCGCAGCCCGATTCGGGGTTGCGAGCGGCGGGGCGTGAGGACCGAACCCCGGCCGCACGATCCCGCCCCGCACCCGGTTTCCGGCGTGCGGCGAGCGGGCCGGGCTCGGCGCCATGGTCGACGGCGATCGGGCAGCCCGGCCCCTCACTCGACTCCGTCGACCAACCGTGCGAAGGCGCTGAGGCGCGCCACGCCCTCGGGAGTCCGCGGAAGGTCGTCGAGCAGCGCGGGTGAATACACGACGTACGCCGCCTGCATCGCCCGCGAGATCGCGACGTTGATGCGGTTGCGCAGCAGGAGGAACTCCAACCCACGCGGCGCCTCGCGCCCCGAGGACGCCGCGAGGGTGAGGATGGCGACCGCCGCCTCTTTGCCCTGGAAGCGGTCGACGGTGCCCACGGGGACGTCCGAGAAGCCCGCCGCGGCCAGAGCCTCTTCGACGGCCACCTGCTGAGCGTTGTAGGGCGTGATCACGATGATGTCATCGGCGCGCAGGGGCCGCGGCTCGTGCACGACGGCCGAATCACCGGCCCCTCCTTCGGCCCCCGTCCACTCGCGGCCGACGAGGTCGGATACGAGGCGTGTGACCTCGGCCGCTTCTTCGGCCGACCAGGTCGAGTTGCCCTGGTGGCGCACCGGGACGACGTGCACCCCGGGTTCGACGCCATCGAGTCGGCGCAGGGCCGTCGACGGATGGGCGGCCAGACGGCCCTCGTACGACAGCCGCGACACGGGACCCGCGACCTCGGGGTGCAGACGCCGGGTGCGCGCGAGGAAGTAACCGAGCTCGGCGGGCACCACCTCGGCGCCGTCGATGATCCACCCCAGCGCCGACGTGTCGACGGGTTCGGGGTGCGTGCCCTGGCTCACCTGCGGCAACTGCTGCGGGTCTCCGAGCAGCAGCAGTCGCTGCGCGGCCAGCGAGACGGCGATCGTCGAGGCGAGCGAGAACTGTCCGGCTTCGTCGATGACGAGCAGGTCGAGGCTGCCGCGGGGGATGCGCGTCTCGTGGCTGAAGTCCCACGCGGTGCCGCCCACGACGAAACCCTGCGCCGCGTTCTCGGCGGTGAAGGCGGCGACGCCGTTCTTCGGGAGCACCGTGAAGGCATGCGGGACGCTCGGGTCTTTCGGCGCCTTGCCGACCCGGGATGCCGGGACCCCGGCCGCGATGACCTGATCGAGCATGTGCTCGATCGTCGCGTGCGATTGCGCGACGACGCCGATGCGATACCCCCGCTCGGCGACCAGGCGGGCGATGACGTGCGACCCGACGTAGGTCTTGCCGGTGCCGGGCGGGCCCTGCACGGCGAGATAGCTGTGGTCGAGATCGGCCACGCTGCGGGCGATGGCGGTGACCTCGTCGTCGCCCGGGGCGCCGTCGACGGCGGTGACAGGTGCCAAGGCGCCGGAACGGGTGCGCGGCGGCACTCGACGCAGGACGTCGGCGGCGGCGCCGTCGGGCATCGCCGGGGCGACCGTCAGCACCGCGTCGGCCCACGCGTCGATCGCCTTCTGCTGGTTGCCCGCGCGCGGCGGGGCCGGCGGGGTCAGGGCGAGCGGCAGGTCGTCCCAGGTGACGCCGTCGGCGGCGATCTCTTCGACGATCGCGCCGTCATCGAGCACCTCGCGCACCGTCACCCGGCGGGCACCGTGGATCCAACGCGGGCGGGTGTCGAGCGGGAACGGCGCCGGCAGGTCGTAGACGGCGAAGGGCTCGGCATCCGGGCTCAGGCGCGTTCCGGGGGCGAGTTCTCCGCGCAGCTCCACCAGGCGGCGCTCGGAGCCCCGCCCCGACTCGGCGATGTGCCAATCCGTGACGACCCGCGAGCGGGCGGCGTCGACGACCACGACGTCGCGCGTCTCTTCCCACACCGAGATGGGCTCGCGCAACCGCAGGAAGTGCGTCGCCCAGTAGCTCTTCTCTTCGCGGGGGTAGTAGTCGATCGCGGCGGCGGCGAGGCGCAGCGCCGTCGCATCGGGAGAATCGGCGCCCGCCTCGACGGCGGCGGCCCACCGCTGCAGGGCGGTCGCCCGGGGCGAAGGCTCGTAGGCCTGCTCGTCGGGATCGGCGCCGTGGGCCGGCACCGCACCGGCCTCGCGCGCCCGGTCGACGAGCCAGTCGCGCAGGCGGCGGGTCGACACGCAGTCGTAGCGGTTGTAGTCGGCGAGGTCGTCGAGCACGCGCTGCGCACCCACCGCGTCGCCGTCGGCCGCGAGCGCCCGGGCCTCGACGTATTTCACGATCGAGTCGTCGCCGCGCTGCACATCGCTCGTGCGCACCTCGTCGCCCATGTAGAGAGGTTCGAGCTTCTTGATCGAGTACGAGCGGGATCCCACGCGCAGGGCGCGACGGACCACGGGATAGAGGTCGACGAAGATCCCGTCGCGCAGCAGTCGATCGACGTCGGCTTCGCGCACCCCGTAGGTGGCCGCCATCGTGAGCAGATGGGTGGGCTCGTAGGGGGCGTAGTGGTAGATGTGCATTCCGGGGTACTGCTGACGACGCAGCGCCACCATGTCGAGGAATCGCTCGAGCGCGACGCGCTCTTCGTCGAACGTGTGGGCCCACAGCGCCCCGTAGGTCTCGCGCGTGTCGACCCAACCGAACAGGTAGTCGATGCCCCAGTGCGCGCCGACGCCCTCGGTGTAGAGCGGGTCGCCCTCGAAGTCGAAGAACAGGTCACCGTGGTCGGGGCGCGGCAGCACTCCCAGCGACTTGGGTGCGACGACCTCGTAGGTGGGCACGGCGTGCGCCGGCGTCGCCTCGGTGGGGACGCCCGCCGGGCTGTCGAGCTGCAGTCGCGCCTGGGTGCGAAGCGAGACGAAGGTGTCGGATCCCATCGCGGCCGGGGGCTCGGTCGCGCTGGCGAGCGCGTCGATGGTGGGGATGCCGCCCGCGCGCAGCCGATCGCGCTGCACCGGACGCATGCCGGCGACCAGCAGCAGATCACGGTGCGCGACGACCTCGAGCTCGCAGGTGGCGCAGCGGCCGCAGGCCACGACGCCCAGGTCACCCCGCGCGTCGCCCCATTCGATGACCGGGCCGGCGACACCGAGCCCGACGCGGCGGTCGGCGATGAGAGCGCGCAGACGCGTGCGCCGCAGCTCGAAGACCGGCAGCAGGTCGTCGACACGGTGCGTGCTCGTCGAGCCGTCGCCCAACAGCAGCTCCACGCGGTCGGAGCGCGTGACGCCCAGGCGGTCGAGCTGGTCGACGTAGGCGGCGAGCTGCATGAGGGCGGTGACGCGGGCGCGGCGGGCGAGCTTCGTGTCTTGCACGATCCAGGGCCGCGTGCCGTCGGGGCGGGGGTGGGTCTCGCGCACGAGGAAGTCGGCGAAGCCGACGAACTCGTCGGTGGCGAAGGCGGCCTGGTAGACGACCTCGGCGGTGGGGTCGGCGAGGGCCGCGTCGGTGAGGCGCACGGCCTCGGCGAGCGCGACCGCGTCGGAGGAACGCGCGGCGGGGATCTCGCGGACCGCGCCGCCGAGACGGGCCCGGTAGTCGTCGAGCACCCGCAGTTCGTGCGCGGTGCCCAGCTGTGCGGCGCGTTCGAGCGTGGCGTCTGCGGGGTCGTCGACGGGGGCGATGCGGCCGATCTTGGCGTCGATGGCGCGCAGCCACGCGAATTCGCACTCGGCCGCCGCCTTGAGATCGCTGGCGCTCCAGACGATCCGCCCGTCTTGTTCGATGTACCGCATGGGAACCCACGCTAACGGGGACCACCGACATCACGATCCGTGCCTCCACAGGCCGGACCGGGCCGCGAAGGGACTGCCACCGTGTCGGAGGCACCTGACAGACTGGACGGGTGATCACCGACCTGCCGTTCGAGAGCGTCTACCGGCACGGCTTCGCTCGGGTCGCCGCGTGCACGATCCCCGTCGCCCTGGCCGACCCGGCGACGAACGGCGACGCCGTGCTCGACTCCGCCCGCGCGTGCGACGCCGAGGGCGTGGCCGTCGCGGTGTTCCCCGAGCTGTGCCTCACGGGTTACTCGATCGACGACCTCGTCATGCAGGACCCCCTGCTCGACGCGGTCGAGGCGGCGCTCGGGCGTCTCGTCGTGGCATCCGCAGACCTCCTCCCGGTGCTGATGGTGGGCGCTCCCCTGCGGCACGGCAATCGGCTGTTCAACTGCGCCGTGGTCATCCACCGCGGTCGGGTGCTCGGCGTCGTCCCCAAGGCCTACCTGCCCACCTATCGCGAGTTCTACGAGCAGCGCTGGTACGCCCGCGGCGACGACCAGGCGGGCCAGCACATCACCGTCGCCGGCGCCACGGTGCCGTTCGGCCCCGACCTGCTGTTCGACGCCGTCGACGTGCCGGGGCTGACGCTGCACGCCGAGGTGTGCGAAGACGTGTGGGTTCCGATCCCGCCGTCGTCGGGCGCGGCTCTGGCCGGAGCCACGGTGCTCGCGAACCTCTCGGGCAGCCCCATCACGATCGGCCGCGCCGACGACCGCACCCTGCTGTCGCAGTCGCAGTCGCTGCGGTGCCTCGCGGCGTACGTCTACGCCGCCGCGGGCCAGGGCGAGTCGACCAACGACGTCTCGTGGGACGGCCAGACGATGATCTACGAGCGCGGACAGCTGCTCGCGACGACCGAGCGCTTCCCCGATGGTCCACGCCGGAGCGTCGCCGACGTCGATCTCGATCGGCTGCGTCAGGACCGCCTGCGTCAGGGCACCTTCGACGACAACCGTCGCACGGTCGGCCCGCAGTTCCGCACCGTGTCGTTCGAGCTCGCGCCGCCCGCGACCGACATCGGCCTGCGCCGTACTCTCGACCGCTTCCCGTTCGTGCCCGACGACCCCGCTCGTCTCGCTCAGGACTGCTATGAGGCCTTCAACATCCAGGTGTCGGGGCTGGTGCAGCGTCTGCGGGCGATCGGGGATCCCAAGCCCGTGCTCGGTGTGAGCGGTGGCCTCGACTCCACCCACGCCCTGCTCGTCATCGCTCAGGCGATGGATCGCATGGGGCGTCCCCGCAGCGACATCCTCACGTACACGCTCCCGGGCTTCGCGACGAGCGAGAAGACCAAGCGCAACGCCATCGCCCTCGCCGAAGCCGTCGGCGCCTCGATCGAAGAGATCGACATCCGACCCGCGGCATCCGAGATGCTCGCCCGCATGGGGCATCCCTTCGCCTCGGGTCAGCCGGTGCACGACGTCACCTTCGAGAACGTGCAGGCGGGGCTCCGCACCGACTACCTCTTCCGTCTGGCCAATCAGAACGGCGGCATCGTCGTGGGCACGGGCGACCTGTCCGAGATCGCCCTCGGCTGGTCGACCTACGGCGTCGGCGACCAGATGAGCCACTACTCGGTCAATCCCGGCATACCGAAGACCCTCATCCAGCACGTCATCCGCTGGGTGATCTCGGCCGGCGAGCTGAGCGCGGACACCGTCGAGGTGCTGCAGGCCGTCCTCGACACCGAGATCAGCCCCGAGCTCGTCCCGGCCGGTCAGGACGGGCGCATGCAGTCCACCGAAGACCGCATCGGTCCGTACAACCTCCACGACTTCACGCTGCACCACGTGCTGCGATTCGGGTTCCGCCCGTCGAAGGTCGCGTTCCTCGCCGCGCACGCCTGGAAGGATCCGGATGCCGGAACCTGGCCCGCGGGTTATCCCGAGGGTGAGCGGCCGGCGTACGACCTGGTGACGGTCGCGCGGTGGCTCGAGGTGTTCCTGCAACGGTTCTTCGGATTCGCGCAGTTCAAGCGCACGGCCATCCCGAACGGCCCCAAGGTCTCTCCCGCCGGTTCACTGTCACCGCGCGGCGACTGGCGGGCGCCGTCCGACGGCAACGCGCGGGCCTGGCTCGCCGACCTGTACACCGCCGTTCCGCAGGCGTTCGACAGTTGACGCGGTCTCTCCGCTCAACGAAGCCGGTCACTCCGTCATCGGTATAGCGGAACGCGGGCGAGGGCGACCCCGGGTCACCAGCCCATCGACCCCGGAACACCCTTGAACGGGCCCGCGAGGTCCTTCGTCACCCACCCGCCGTAGAAGCCTCCGGGTTGCGGCTGCACCGTCTCTCCGCCCAGCACCACGCGGTCCAGCGGCCCGGCGTAGACGGCCACGCGGTCAGCCAGCATCTCGTAGCCCGGCATGGGGTTCGGATAGTTCCACGCCGCGCGCGCG
>NZ_JACYNU010000016.1:0-40615 GCF_014839455.1 Microbacterium sp. CFBP 8801
GCCTTCGCCCTGCCGTTCGACCTCGCACCCGACGACTACGTGCAGATCCTCGAGGACATCGCGGGGCGGTTGGGGCCGCTGCTGGGGTGGAGCCCGACGCCGTGAGCCCCGCCGCGCCGCGGGCATAACCTCAGCGATACGCACAACCTCAGCCGGCATCCGCCGAACCGAACGGAGGTTGTGCACATCGCCGACCCTGCGCACACCCGCCGGCGCCGCCCGCGCCACCTCGCGCGACGCCGGCACCGACCCTGCGCGCACCGGAGCGCCCCGCGTCATCGCTGCCGCGCCACCGCGCGCGCGAGGCGGGCCGCGGCTGTGCGCAGGTCGTCTTCGTCGGTGTCGCCGTAGGCCAGACGCAGGTGCCGGTCGGCGTCGGTTCCGGGACCGGAGGCGAAGAACGACCCGCGCTGGTACTCCACGCCCTCGGCGCTCGCGTCGGCCGCGAGCCGGTCGGCATCGATCGCCTCATCATTCAGCCGCGGCCAGAGGAACAGCCCGCCGTCGGGCACCGTGACGTCGAACACCCCCGGGGCCTCGGCCTCCAGAGCATCGGCGAGCGCCCGGGCGCGCGAGCGGTACAGCGACCGCGCCCGCTCGAGCACGCGGTCGAACAGCCCGGCGTCGCTCGTGAGCAGCTCGGCGATCACCGCCTGCACGAAGGTCGACGAGTGCGAGTCCTGGCGGCTGCGCAGGGCCACGGCATCCGGGACCAACCGCTCCGGCAGCACGACCCATCCCAGGCGCAGCCCCGGGCCGAGCGTCTTGGTGAAGGTGTTGACGTGGATGACGTGGTCGGAGTCGTGGAAGGGCGCGACCGACTCGGGCTCGCCGTGGAACCGCAGCTCGCGGTAGGGGTCGTCGGCGAAGACCACGAAGCCGAACCTCTCGGCCAGGGCCACGAGTTCGCGACGGCGCTCGGTCGGCAACGACGACTGCGACGGGTTGTGGAACTCCGGCACCGTGTACGCCGCGGCGGGGCGCGCTCCGTCGCGCAGCTGCGAGGCGAGCTCGTCGACGTCGAGCCCCTCGGCCCCGACGCGGATGGGCAGCACCCGCGCGTCGGCCAGCTCGAGGCCGCGCAGGAACAGCGGGAACACCGGGTTGTCGACGGCCACGAGGTCGCCGCGCTCGAGCACGGTCTGCACCGCGAGAGCGAGGCCGTGGAAGCCACCGTTGGTGATGAGCACCCGCTCGACGGCGACGCCCTCGCGCGCGGCGATCCACTCCCGCAGCGCCGGAATGCCCTCGGTGCGGGAGTACTGCAACGACGGCGCCCCGGGCGCGGCGAGCACGCGGGCCGTCGCCTCGGCGAGCTCGGCGGTCGGCAGCACCGACGGATCCGGGATGCCGCCGAGCAGCTCGATCGCATCGGGTCGACGGTCGCGCAGGGTCTGGTCGCCGAAGCCCTTCGGGACGGTGAACGCCTCGATGAGCGCGGGGCGGGACGGGACGAGGAGGGTCATGACGACTCCGAGGGTCGGGCCAGGGCGGCCAGGGGACGGGGTATGGCCTCGACGAGCGCCCGCGTGTACTGCTCGCGCGGGTGCGAGAGCACGTCGGCGACGCGGCCGGCCTCGACGACCCGGCCGTCCTTGAGCACCGAGACGGTGTCGGCGATCTGGCGGACCAGCGCGAGGTCGTGCGAGACGAAGAGGTAGGTGAGACCGCGCTCGCGCTGCAGTCGACGCAGCACCTCGAACACCCCGGCCTGCACGGTCACGTCGAGGGCCGAGGTCGGCTCGTCGAGCACGATGACGTCGGGCTCGAGCACCAGGGCACGGGCGATGGCCACGCGCTGGCGTTGTCCGCCCGACAGCGCGTCGGGGCGACGGCGAGCGAGCTCGGGCGGCAGGCCCACGGCATCCAGTGCCTCGGCCACCCTGGTCGAACGCTCCGCGCGCGTGCCGACGCGATAGCGATCGAGCGGTTCGCGCACGATGCGCGCGACGCTCCAGGTGGGGTCGAGCGAGGTGAAGGGGTTCTGGTACACCAGCTGCAGGTGGCGACGGATGCCGCGCAGCTCCTGCTCCGTGCGGCCCGTCACCGCCTGCCCGTCGACGAGGATCTCCCCGGCGTCGGGGCTCTCCAGCCCCAGGAGCAGGCGGACCGTCGTGGTCTTGCCGGAGCCGGACTCTCCGACGAGGGCATGGGTCGTTCCGGCCGGAACGCGGAACGAGACCCCCGACACCGCGGGGCGCGGCGTCCCGTCGACGACGAAGCTCTTCGACACGTCGCGGACGTGGATGCGGGCCGACGCGGTGTCGGTGGTCCACTCGTCGACCCCGCGGTCGACGACATCACCGCGGTAGCGGTCGGGGTTCAGCGCGGGCGCATCGGCCTGCAGCTGCACCGTGTACGGCGAGGTCGGCGCGGCGAAGACGGTGCGGGTCGAGCCGGCCTCCTGCACGCGGCCGTCTTTGAGTACGACGATCTCGTCGGTGCGCTCCGCGGCGATCGCCAGGTCGTGCGTGATGAGCAGCAGACCGATGCCGTCCTCGGTGCGCAGGTCATCGAGCAGGTCGAGGATGCGCTTCTGGATCGTCACGTCGAGCGCGCTGGTGGGCTCGTCGGCGACGAGCAGCTCGGGCCGCGGCAGCACGGCGAGCCCGATGAGCACGCGCTGCAGCATGCCGCCCGACAACTGGTGCGGGTACGAGTCGTACACCCGGGCGGGATCGGGCAGGCCGACGCGGGCGAACACGTCGAGGCTCGCCGCGCGCTGCGCGCGGGCGTCGGCGAGACCGGCCAGGGCGGCCGCCTCGCGCGCTTGCGACCCCACCGTGCGCACGGGGTTGAGCGCGTGGGCGGGGTCTTGCGGCACGAAGCCGATCCGGCGCCCGCGGTACGGCCGGAACCGCGCCTCGGAGAGATCGAGCAGGTCGTCGCCGGCGAACGCCACCCGTCCGCGCGCCCGGCCCGTGCCGCGCGGGAGGAGCCGGAGCACCGAGCGCGCGATGGTCGACTTGCCCGAGCCCGATTCCCCGATGAGGGCGAGGCTGCCGCCGCGCGGGATCGAGAACGACACGTCGTGCACCACGGGGGTGCGGCCGTACGAGACCGAGAGATCCTGCACGCGCAGCAGCGGCGGGGTCGCCACGACCGTCTCGGGGTGAAGCGCGAGGGTGGTGGTCATGACGTCCTCCGGAGCCAGCGGCTGATGCGGTTGATCGACAGCACGGTCGCCACGGTCACCAGGGCGGGCCAGACGACCAGCCACGGCGCCCGGGGGTAGTCCTTGCCGGCCGAGATGAGCAGACCCCAGTCGGATGCCGGGGGCGGATCGCCGTAGCCGAGGAAGGCGAGCCCCGCGATGACGAGGATCGACAGGCCGAACTGCAGCACCGCGAGCGGAACGAGCGAGCGCGAGGCGTTGGGCAGCACGTGCCGGAACAGCACGTGCAGGTTCGAGCCGCCCTGCAGACGCGCGGCCTCGACGAAGACCGAGGAGCGCACCCGCAGCACCTCCGCCCGCATGACGCGCGCGAACACCGCGACGGCCGACACCCCCGTGGCGATCGCGGCGTTGATGGTCTGGAAGCCGAGCGAGCTGACGATCACGACGGCGAGCAGAAACGCGGGGATCGCCAGCAGCACGTCGACGAAGCGCGCCAGCACGACGTCGGTCCACGACCCGAGGAAGCCGGCGAGCAGACCGATCAGTCCGCCGACGACCACCCCGATCGTCACGGCCACGAGGGCACTGGTCACCGACGACTGCGCGCCGAAGACGATGCGCGCGAACAGGTCGCGACCGAGATGGTCGGTGCCGAGCACGTGCGCGGCGCTGGGGCCCTGCAGCTTGTCGGCGGGGACACCCTGCGCGGGGTTCTGGGTCGTGAACAGCGTGGGCGCCAGCGACCAGGCGAGCACGACGGCCACGACGACGAACGACACGATCACGCCGATCGGAACGGAGAGACGGATGCCGCGCACCCGGGCGATCGTCGCCCGCGGCGCGAGGAGCGATGCGGCGGTCATACGATCCCCACCTCCTCGCGGAGCAGCGGCGCCGGGTCCTCGCGCGAAGCGCTGACGGCCGGGCGCCCGGACGGACCCACCGAGACGCGGGGATCGAGCAGGGGGTACGCGAGGTCGGCGACGAGGTTCACCACGACGAACACCACGGCCGCGAGCGACACCACCGCCTGCAGCACCGGCAGGTCCTGGCTGGCGACGGCCGACTCGACGAGGGTGCCGATGCCGACGCGGCCGAAGATCGCCTCGGTGATGAGGGCGCCGCCGAGCAGCTCGCCGACGATCAACGCCAGCACCGTCACCGTCGGCAACGCCGACGGCTTGGCGAGGTGGCGCAGGAACAGCGCCCCCGACCGCAGCCCCCGCGATCGCGCGACGGCGACGTACTCCTGGCGCGACTCGTGGTCGAGCGAGGCGATGAGCACCTCCGCCAATTGCGCCGACACGGGGATGCCGAGCGCCACCGCCGCGAAGAAGGTGCCCCACGGCGTCTCGGTGTCGATCATGCTGAACAGTCCGAGGCCGAACGCGAAGACGTGGATGAGCAGAAGGCCGATGACGAAGTTCGGCACCGACAGGAACAGCGACGGCAGCGAGCGGAGCACGCCCTGACCGAAGCGCGGGGGCAGGAACTGCGTCCCGTACGCGATGGCGACGGCCAGCACGATCGCGACGAGGAGCGCGGCCGCCGCGAGGCTCAGCGTGGAGCCCAGGGCGTCGAACACCAGGGTGCCGACGGGCAGGTTCGACCGCAGCGAGACGCCGAGATCACCCACCACGAATCGGCCGAGAGACGAGCCGAGCTGCACGTACCAGGGCTGATCGAGCCCGTAGTAGGCGACGATGCGCGCGATGTCGTCCTCGGTGAACCCGTTGTCGGGGTTTCTCAGCGTGCTCGTCACGGGGTCGCCGGGCAGGATGCTGATCACGACGAACGTGAACAGGTACGCCAGCACGACGACGACGATCGCCTGACCGGTGCGCCGCAGGGCGAAACGGCCGTAGATGCGCAGCATGTTCTCTTCCTCTCTGTCTGACGCCGCGGGGAGGGATGCCGTGCACCCGCCCCCGCGGCCGAGGTCAGTCGTTCAGCCAGGCGTCCAGGTAGTACGCGTAGGCGAGGCCGTTGTAGGTGACGCCGCTGACCTCGGGGGCCTGCACGTAGACGCGCTGCACGATCTGGGTGAGCGGGACGAAGTAGCCCTGATCGAGCACGTAGCCCTGCAGCTCGTCGGCCACCGCGGCACGGGCGTCGCGGTCGGTGGCCGTGGCGATGCGCGTGGCGAGGTCGTTGAGCGTGACATCCGAGGTGCCGACCTTGAACCAGTCCTCGTCTCCCTTCTTCTGCGAGGTGAGCACGCCGGCGACGGTTCCGACGTCGACGAAGCTGCGGGTGATCTCGGTCGCCGGCACGGCGGCGTTTCCGATGACCTTCTGGCCGTAGGTCGGCACGTCGTACGTCTCGAGGTTCACCTCGAAACCGAGGGTCGTCAGCTGCAGGTCGACCAGTTCGTCGACCGACTGCGAGGCCTGGAGGTAGGGGTTCGGGTACAGCGTGAAGGCGAGCTTCTGTCCGCCCTTCGTGCGCACGCCGTCGGCGCCCTTCACCCATCCGGCCGCGTCCAGCAGGGATGCCGCCTCGTCGGGGTCGTAGGCGAAGTCGGCGCTGCGATCGGTCGCCTCGGGAACCGTGCTCTGGATGAAGGACTCGGCTCCGAGCCAGTCCTCGGTGTAGACGGTCGAGAGGATCTCGTCGCGGTCAATGCCGTGCTGCACCGCCTGGCGCACGCGCACGTCGTCGAACGGCGCCACCGTGGTGTTCAGCGCGTAGCCGTTGACGAAGCCGAGGTAGCGCGGCGTCTCGACCGTCAGGCCCTCGCCCTTCAGCGCGTCGAGGTCCTGCGGGCTGGCGTTGTACGCGACCTGCGCCTGGCCCGACTCGACCGAGGCGGTGCGCAGCGAGGGCTCAGCCACCTGCTTGTACGTGATGGTTTCGAGGTAGGCCGGGCCGTCGTGTCCGATCGCCTCGGGGCCCCAGTCGTAGTCGTCGCGCTTCTTCAGCACGACGCTGTCGCCGTCGGCGACCTTCTCGACGGTGAAGGGGCCGCTGCCGATGTCGTTCGTGAGGTCGGCCTGCTGGTCGGCGGGGAGGGCGAGCGTCGTCGGCGACAGCAGGATCGAGCCGTGGTACGCCAGCGTCGGGATGAAGCTCAGCGTGGGCGCCGAGAACGACACCGTCACCGTGGTGGCATCCACGGCTTCCGCGCCCTGGTAGTTGGCCGAGGGGAACAGGCCGATGCGGTTGATGCCCTCGTCGGGGCGGCCCTTCGCCCAGATGTCGATGTTCGCCACGACCGCGGCGGCATCCAGCGGCGTGCCATCCGAGAAGGTCACGCCCTCTTTGAGGTGGAGGGTGAACTGGGTCTTGTCGGCGTTCTCGTCCCAGCTCTCGGCGATCCACGGGCTGAGCGTGCCCTCGGCGTCGACGTAGACGAGCTTGTCGGTCAGGTGACCCCAGATGTTGCCCTGATAGCTCGAGATCGAGCTGTTGTTGGGGATCCAGGTGGCACCGAGCGAGTCGATGAGGAACACCAGGTCGCCGCCGGGCTTCGGGGTGGCGTCGGCGGACGGGGCGGCGGTCGAGGCCGCGCCGCAGCCGCTGAGCAGGATGGCTCCGACGGTGAGGGCGGAGGCGACGCCGAGCAGGCGTCGACGTGGGCGGGTGCGAATGGTCATGAGAATCCTCGAGCTGTGGGGAACGGGTTACAGGGCTTTTCCGGGGTTCAACAGGCCGGCCGGGTCGAGCGCGTCCTTGATCGCGAGCTGCGCCGCCCGCACGCGGGCGGCGAGCTCTTCGGCGGCGAGCGCGCGCTTGACCGTGCCGATGCCGTGCTCGCCGCTCACGGTGCCGCCCACGGCGAGGGCGGCGCGCACCAGGTCGTCGGCGGCGTCGTGCACCGCCGCGGGGACGACCGCCGGGTCGGCGTCGGCGGGGATGGGCAGGGTGACGACCGGGTGCAGGTTGCCGTCGCCGGCGTGGGCGACGGCGCTGACGGTCACACCGTGGCGGGCTTCGATCTCGGGGAAGCCGGCGAAGATCTCGGCGATGCGCGACTTCGGCACGGCGACGTCGCCGCCGGCGAACCAGGAGCCGTCGTCGAAGCGTCGACCCGAGCGGCGCAGCTCCCAGAGCACCTCGGCATCGGCGGCGGCCTCGACCCGCACGCGGGCGCCGACGGCCTCGAGCGCCGCGGTCAGCTCGGCCGTCTGCTCGTCGATGCCGAACCCGTCGAGCTCGATGAGCAGCAGGGCCGCGCCGCGGGCGCGGAGCCCGGAGTCGTTCGCCGCGTCGATGCCCTCGAGGGTGGGCTGGTCGAGGAACTCGATGACGCTGGGGCGCACGCGCGAGGCCGTGATCGCCCCGATCGCCGCAGCCCCCGCAGCCGTGGAGTCGAAGAACGCCGTCACCGTGCGCCGCGCGACGGGGAGCGGACGGATGCGCACGGTGGCGCCGACGACGATGCCGAGCACACCCTCCGAGCCCACGAACAGCGAGACCAGATCGAGACCGGTGACGCCCTTGATCGAGCGGTGCCCGATCGAGACGAGGCTGCCGTCGGCGAGCACCACGTCGAGGGCCAGCACCGACTCGCGGGTGACGCCGTACTTCGCGCACCGCAGGCCCCCGGCGTTGGTGGCGATGTTGCCGCCGATGGTCGAGATGCGCCAGCTCGCGGGGTCGGGGGCGTAGAAGAGGCCGAGCGGGGCGAGGCGCTCGTTGAGGGCGGAGTTGAGCACACCCGGCTCCACGACGGCGACCTCGTCGGCGGGCGACACCTCGACGATCCGGGTGAGTCGGTCGGTCGAGATCACGAGCTGGTCGGCGCCCGCCGCGGCACCGCCCGACAGGCCGGTCCCCGCGCCGCGCGGCACGACGCTGACGCCGTGGCGGCCGGCGAGGCGCACGAGCTGCTGCACCTCGGCGACGGTGGCGGGGAACGCGACCGCCGGCCCGTCCTGCGCGGCGCTTCGGCGTCGCGGCGCGGTGCCGGCGTCGTGAGCGAATGCCGCCGTCTCGACCGACGGCGGTCGCACGTCGAGATCTGGCGCCTCGACGCGCAGGTCGTCGAGCAGAGTCGACAGACCCGTGAACGGGGCGATCGCGGTGGGCACGCTCATGGGCGGTCCTCTCTCGGTACGGACGGGAATCCAGCCGAACGTACGGGGAGACGGCGCCGCCCTCATCTCGGGTGACACGCTCCGTCGCGATGCGTCACCGTCTGACACGGTGTGTCGCGGGGCGACATAGTCGCCGCCCCGGCGCGCGCTCGCGCGCCGCGGACGGTAGGTTCCGCGCCTCACCGCCGTCCGCCCCGCCGCGAGGCGGAGCGGAGGGGGATCGAACCCGCGGCGCTCGTAACATGACGCCTCGCGGCGCTGTGTGACGCGCCCGATTGTGTCGACAGGGCCGCGGCGGCACAGTGGGCGTCTCGGCGGGACGGACCCGCCGCGGAGGGAATCCCCGATGTCGGACCGCATCCACCTCGCCGTCGCCCTGGACGGCGCCGGCTGGCACCCGGCCGCCTGGCGCGAGCCCACGGCGCGGCCCGCCGAGCTGACGTCGCCGGCGTACTGGCGCGCGCTCGCCCGCACGGCCGACGACGCGGGCCTGCTGCTCGCGACGATCGAAGACGCGCTCAGCCTCGGCGGCCGTTCCTTCGAGCCGGATGCCGAGACCCGGCGCGACCGCGTGCGGGGGCGCCTCGACGCGGTGCTGGTGGCGTCGTTCCTGGCACCGGTCACGCGCCGCATCGGCCTCGTGCCGACGGCGACCACCGCGCACCCCGAGCCGTTCCACCTCGCCACGGGGCTGCAGACCCTCGACCACGTCAGCCGGGGCCGCGGGGGCGTGCGTCTGGTCGCGGGTTCCACCGTGCAGGAGCGCGCGAACTTCGGGCGCCGCACCGACGGACCCACGGGGCTGCCGGCATCCGGTCGCGTCGAAGACGACCCGGCGCTGCTCGCGGCCTTCCGCGAGGCCGGCGAGGTGGCCGACGTCATCCGCCGCCTCGCCGACTCGTGGGAAGACGACGCGATCGTGCGCGACCTCGCGTCGGGGAAGTTCCTCGACCGGGACCGCGTTCACAACGTCGCGTTCGAGGGCGAGTTCTTTTCCATCACGGGCGCCTCGATCGTGCCGCGCTCCCCCCAGGGGCAACCTCTCGTCACCGCGCTTGCCCACCAGAGCGTGCCCTACCGCTTCGCCGCGGAGCACGCCGACCTCGTGTTCGTCACGCCCGCCGATGCGGCCGCGGTCGACGGCATCCGGAGCGAGCTGGCCGAGGCCGCCGACGCGGCGCGCGCGCTCGACGAGCCCCTGCGCGTCTTCGCCGACCTGCTCGTCCTCGTCGAAGAGACCCCCGCCGCGGCCGCCGCGGTCTGGAACCGCCTGCAGGAGCGCGCGCCGCTCACCACCGACGCCCGCGTGGTCGTGGGCACCGCCGACGACGTCGTGGACGAGATCCGCGCCCTCGCCGACGCCGGGGTCGACGGTGTGCGCCTGCGTCCCGCCCGCCTTCCGGCCGACCTCGAGGCCATCGCCGACCGGGTCATCCCGCGGGCGGCGAGCGCCGGCATCCTGCTCCCCGACGACGGCGCGCCCACTCTGCGCGAGCGCGTCGGACTCCCCCGTCTCGCCAGCCGCTACGCCCGTCAGGAGGTCGGCGCATGACCCGCCGCCGGATCCATCTCGCCGCCCACTTCCCCGGGGTGAACAACACGACCGTCTGGACCGACCCGGCCGCGGGCAGTCAGATCGACTTCTCGTCGTTCGAGCACTTCGCCCGCACCGCCGAGCGCGGCTTCTTCGACTACCTGTTCCTCGCCGAGGGGCTGCGACTGCGCGAGCACCGCGGACAGCTGCACGACCTCGACGTGGCGGGACGCCCGAACACCCTCGCGATCCTCACCGCCCTGGCCGCCGTCACCGAGCACATCGGCCTGGTCGGCACGCTCAACACGACGTTCAACGAGCCGTACGAGCTCGCCCGACAGCTCGGCACCCTCGACCTGCTCTCGGGCGGTCGCGCGGGGTGGAACGCCGTGACCAGTTCCGACGCGTTCCACGGGGCGAACTTCCGCCGCGGCGGCTACCTCGACCACGCCGACCGGTACGTGCGGGCCTCCGAGTTCGCCGAACTCTCGAAAGCATTGTGGTCGTCGTGGCGCGACGACGCGATCGTGGCGGATGCCGACACCGGAGCGTTCCTGCGCGATGACGCCATCGCGCGGGTACGGCACGAGACGCGGTTGTTCGACGTCGACGCGGTGTTCGACGTCCCCCGCTCCCCGCAGGGCCGGCCGGTGATCGTGCAGGCCGGCGACTCCCCCGACGGCCGCGACTTCGCCACCGCCCACGCCGACGTGATCTTCTCGCTGCACACCGCGTTCGACGACGCGCAGCAGTTCTACCGCGACGTGAAGGGGCGCCTCGCCGCCCACGGCCGCGACGAGGACTCGCTGAACATCCTGCCCGCGGCGACCTTCGTGCTCGGCGACACCGAGGCCGAGGCCCGCGAGCACTCGCGCGAGATCGCGCTCGCCCAGGTGCGGCCGCAGACCGCGATCACCTACCTCGAGCAGATCTGGAACCGCGACCTCAGCGGCTACGACGCCGACGGCCCCCTGCCCGACGTCGAACCCGACACGGGCGTCGAGACCGCGCAGGGCTTCGCCGGGCGCCACGCGGCGATCCGCGCCCGGGTGGGGCAGCTGCGCGCGCAGGCGACGGCCGAGAACCTCAGCATCCGCGAGCTCGTCATCCGCCTGACCGCGAACCACACCTTCGTCGGGACGCCCGAGCACGTGGCATCCGAGATCGATCGGTACGTGCAGGAGCGGGCGACCGACGGCTTCACGGTCGTCGGGCACGTCACCCCGCACGGCCTCGACGCCTTCACCGAGAAGGTCGTGCCCCTGCTGCAGGAGCGCGGGTCGTACCGCCGCTCGTACGACGAGGGCGCGACCCTGCACGACCTGCTGGGACTGCCGCCGGTGGTCGCGGGCGCTCCGGACACCCCCGGGCCGCACGACACCGCGACGGCCGCCGCGCGATGAGCGACCGGGCGGCGCGGCTCGTCATCGTCGGCGCGGGGCCCCGCGCCGTGATGCTCGTCGAGCGCCTGCTCGCCCGGCGCACGAAAGCCGCGACGCCGGCCCTGCACGTGACCCTCGTCGACCCGCATCCTCCCGGTGCCGGCCGCATCTGGCGGCGGGAGCAGTCGCCGCTGCTCAAGCTCAACTCGATGGCGCGCGACGTCACGGTGTTCACCGACGAGTCGTGCACGATCGCGGGGCCGGTGCGTTCGGGACCGTCGCTCATCGAGTGGGCCGAGCGCGTCCGCGCGGGCTCGCTGCCCGACGTCGAGATCGACGACCCCGATCTCGCGGCCGAGCTGCAGGCGCTCCGCGGCGACAGCTTCCCCACGCGCCGGCTGCAGAGCGTGTACCTCGACTGGTTCTGGCGGCGCACGGTCGCCATCGCGCCCCCGGGCGTCGAGGTGCGATGGCACCGCGGCGCCGTGCAGTGGGTCGACGACACGATCGACGGGTACGAGGTGGCGTTGGCCGACGGCATCCGTCTGCCCGCCGACATCGTCGTGTACGCCCTCGGTCACAACGGACGAGAGCCCGACGGCGAGACCCGCGACCTGCTCGCCGCGGCAACCCGCGCCGGACTGACCTACGTGCCGCCGTCGTTCACCGCCGACGCCGACCTCTCGGTGCTCGGCCCCGGCGACGACGTCATCGTGCGCGGAATGGGCCTGGCGGCGGTGGATGCCGTCGTGCTGCTGGCCGAGGGACGCGGCGGCCGCTTCGCGCGCACCGCCGACGGCCGGCTGCGGTACGAGCCGTCGGGGCGGGAGCCGCGGCTGCACCTCGGCTCCCGCCGCGGGGTGCCGTACCGCTCGAAGGTGTCATCCCAGGTACAGGGCGAACCGCCGACGCGCGAGGTGCTGACCCCGGCCGCGATCGCCGATCTTCTCGCCCGTCCGGGCACGATCGACTTCCTCGACGACGTATGGCCCCTCGTCGCGCGGGAGCTCGTGTGGGGGCACTACCGCGAGCTGTTCACCGGCCACCCCGAGCGGGTGACGACGACGTGGGCGGCCTTCCGCTCGACCCTGCGCGAGGTCGACGGCGATACGGCCGCCCTCCGCCGCGCGGTCGCCGCCGTCGTGCCCGACCCGCTCGACCGTTTCGACGTGACCGCACTCGACGTGCCGCTCGGCGACGAGGCGTTCGTCGACGCCGCCGACGTGCACCGGCGCGTGCGCCGCCACATCGCCGACGACCTGCAGCTGCGCACGACGCAGGAACGCAGCACCGCGCAGGCGCTGTTCCTCACGATCCTGCTGTCGTTCCTGGCCCTGGCCGACATCCCCACCGAGCGGTGGAGCGCGCGTTCGCGGGCCGTGGACCTGCCCGTGACCTGGCACACGTTCTTCAGCTACGTCGCCTCGGGCCCGCCCGCGCACCGCCTGGAAGAGATCGGCGCCCTCGCCGACGCCGGGGTCGTGCGCTTCCTCGGCCCCGAGGTCGCCGTGCGGATCGCGGACGGCCGCTTCGTGGCATCCTCTCCCCGCGTTCCCGGCGAGGTGCGGGCGGGGTCGCTCATCGACGCCTGGCTTCCCGGCAGCGGGGCCGCCGCGAGCGAGAATCCGGCGCTGCGCGAGCTGGCCACCCGCCACGGCCGCGAGGTGCAGGTCAGCGACGCGACGTTCACCGGGTCGCTCGGCCGCATCGACGTCGACGCCGACGGGCGGGTGATCGCCCGCGACGGCTCCGCCCACGCGACGCTGTTCGCCCTCGGCCCCTTCACCTCGGCCATGGAGGCCGGGGCGTTCACGCGGCCCCACTCGAACGCCCTGCCCCTGCGCCAGACCGACCGGGTCGCGGGAGCGGTGGCGGATGCCGTGGCGTCGGTGCGCGTGCCGCGGCGCGCGACGGCCCCCTCTCGTTGAGTGTCCACGACACGCCGCGCCCGGGGTGGGCAGCGCGGCGTGTCGTTGACGCTCAACGCTGGGGGTGCGGGTGCGGGTGCACATTCTCGTTGAGTGTCCAAGACACGCCGCGCGTGCGATGGGCCGCGCGGCGTGTTGTGGACACTCGACGCTGGGGGCGGGTACGAGGCGGGGCGAAGGCGGCGTCAGACGTGGAAGACCGCGTGCACGTCGCCGCCGAGCACCCCGCGACCGCCGAGGCCGTCGATCTCGAGCAGCGTCGCGATGCCGATGACCTCGCTGCCCACCGTCTGCAGCAGCTCGCGACCGGCGGCGAGCGTTCCGCCGGTGGCGAGCACGTCGTCGAGAAGCAGCACACGGGCACCCGCGGCGTTGTCGTCGTGCATCTCGATGGTCGCCGATCCGTACTCGAGGTCGTACTCGACCGCGGCGGCCGGTCGGGGGAGCTTCCCGGCCTTGCGGATCGGCATGAGCCCCACGTTCGCGACGATCGCCGCGGCGCCGGCGAGCAGGAAGCCGCGCGCCTCGACCCCCGCGACGGCGTCGAAGCGGCCGGCGAAGGGTTCGATCAACGCCTCGACGACGGTGCGCAGGGCCGCGGCATCCGTCAGCAGCGGCGTGATGTCGCGGAACACGATCCCCGGCTTCGGGTAGTCGGGGATGCTCGTGATGAGCGATTCAGCGCGGGCGAGAGCAGAGGCGTCGGGCACCGCGCCAGCCTAATCGCGGCGCTCCACCCCCGCCCTTCCCCGCCCGTTCCCTCGTTGAGTGTCCAGAACACGCCGTGCTCGCCCCGCCGCGAGCGGCGTGTTCTGGACACTCAACATCCGGCGCCCAGCGCTGAGCGTTCGCCGCCCCCTGTCGAGAGTCCAGGACACGCCGCGTGGGGACCCGGGAGTGCGGCGTGTTCCGGACACTCAACGCTGGGCACCGAGCGCCGGGCGCGGGCGCGGAGCGCGGGGCGCGCGCGCCGAACGCCGCCCGCACGACGCCACCCCCGCCGCCCGCATGACGCCCGCCGGCCGCCCCGCGCCGCACCCCCTATTGAGCGTCCAAGACACGCCGCGCACGGGCCCGGGAGTGCGGCGTGTTCCGGACACTCAACGAGCAAGGGGCGCCGGGACACCGTCGAGACACACGACTGCAAGCGCTTGCACTAACGTGGTCGCATGACTTTCACGCAGGAAGACGCGCGCTCCGACCTCGCCTCGGCGCCCGGCGCGGAGTGGTGGCGCACCGCCGTCATCTACCAGATCTACCCGCGCTCGTTCGCGGATGCGTCGGGCGACGGCCTGGGCGACCTGCCCGGCGTCACGGCGCACCTCGACGACCTGCACGACCTGGGGGTGGATGCCATCTGGCTCAGCCCCTTCCAGCGGTCACCGCAGAAGGATGCGGGCTACGACGTCGCCGACTACCGCGACGTCGACCCGATCTTCGGAACCCTCGCCGACTTCGACGCGATGCTCGCGGGTGCGCACGAGCGCGGCATCCGGGTCATCGTCGACCTCGTGCCCAACCACTCCAGCGATCAGCACGTGTGGTTCCAAGAGGCGCTGAAGGCCGCGCCGGGCAGCCCCGAGCGGGCGCGCTACATCTTCCGAGAGGGCAAGGGCGAGAACGGCGACCTGCCGCCGAACAACTGGGAGAGCGTCTTCGGCGGCGGCATGTGGAAGCGCGTGACCGAGGCCGACGGCACCCCGGGCCAGTGGTACCTGCACATCTTCGACGAGTCGCAGCCCGACTTCGACTGGACCAACGATGAGGTGCGCGCGGAGTTCCGCGACATCCTGCGCTTCTGGCTCGACCGCGGCGTCGACGGTTTCCGCGTCGACGTGGCGCACGGTCTCATCAAGGCCGAGGGTCTTCCCGACTTCACGCCCGACCCCGAGGGCGGCTCGATGGGCGGCGACGCCGCCGAGGTTCCGTACTGGGGCCAGCCGGGCGTGCACGACGTGTGGCGCGACTGGCACGAGGTGCTCGCCGAATACGACGGCGACCGCGCCCTCTGTGCCGAGGCGTGGCTGCCGACGGTGAAGCAGACGGCGCTGTGGGTGCGTCCCGACGAGATGCATCAGGCGTTCAACTTCCACTACCTCGAAACGACCTGGGATGCCGCGGCCCTGCGCGACGTGGTCACGGAGTCGATCGCGGAGTACACCGCCGTCGGCGCCCCGAGCACCTGGGTGCTCTCGAACCACGACGTCGTGCGCCACGCCTCGCGCTTGGCGCTGACGGCCGAGAACCCGCAGGGCGCCGGCATCGGCCCGAAGTCCCCCGGCAAGCCCGACCCGGTGAAGGGCCTGCGCCGCGCCCGCGCCGCCACCTCGCTCATGCTGGCCCTGCCGGGCTCGTCGTACCTGTACCAGGGCGAAGAGCTGGGCCTGCCCGAGGTCATCGACCTGCCCGACGACGCCCGACAGGACCCGACCTGGTTCCGCACGAATGGCGAGCGCTACGGACGCGACGGATGCCGCGTGCCGATCCCGTGGACCGCCGACGCCCCCGCGTACGGCTTCAACACCACCGGCGAGGCCTGGCTGCCGCAGCCCGCCGAGTGGGCCGAGCTCGCGCATGACGTGCAGGTCGACGACCCCTCCTCCACCCTCACGCTCTACCGCGCGCTGCTCGCCGAGCGCCGCGCGCGCGGCCTGGGTGCGGGCGACATCGAGTGGCTCGACGGCTACGGCGACGACGTCGTGGCGCTGCGCAACGGCACGCTCACCGTGATCGCCAACCTCGGTGACTCCCCGGTCGAGCTGCCCGCGGGCGAGGTGCTCATCGCGAGCGGTCCCCTCGACGGCGAGCGCCTGCCCACCGACACGACCGTGTGGATCGCGGCGGCCTGAGCCGCCCGCATCCGCACCGATCCGACGAGACAACGCGAGACCGTGGCCGGAATCGACGACGTCGCCCGCGCGGCGGGGGTGTCGACGGCCACGGTTTCGCGTGCGTTGAGCGGACGCGGCCCCGTCTCGACATCGACCCGCGACCGCGTGCTCGCCGCGGCCGAGCGACTGGGCTACGTCGTGTCGGCCGCGGCGTCGAGCCTCGCCACGGGACGGGCGCGGGCGGTCGGGGTGGTCGTGCCATTCCTCGACCGCTGGTTCTTCAGCACGGTGCTCGCCGGCATCTCCGACGCCCTCGTGCGCGAGGGCTACGACATCACGCTGTACAGCGTGAGCGCCGACCCGACCGAACGTCGCCGCGTGTTCGACGATCACCTGCGCCGCCGGCGCATCGACGCCGTGATCACGATCGCGATCGAGGTGGATGCCGAGGAGTCGGCGTCTCTCCGCGGCCTCGGCGTTCCGATCGTCGCCATCGCCGGCCCCCACCCGCAGCTGACCACCCTGACCGTCGACGACCTCGCGGTCGGGCGCCTGGCCACGACGCACCTGCTCGAGCTCGGGCATCGCCGGCTCGTGCACATCGGCGCGGACGTGACCACCGACGCCGCGTCGTCGGTGCCGGGACTGCGTCGGCGGGGTTTCGAATCCGCTCTCGCCGACGTGGGCCTGTCGGCACCGCGGGTCGAACCGGCCGACTTCACCATCGAGGGCGGGTCGGCGGCGGCGACGCGGGTATTGGCGACGGCGGAGCGACCGACCGCCGTGTTCGCGGCCTCGGACGAGATGGCGATCGGGGCGATCCTCGCGGCGCGCGAGCTCGGCCTGCGCGTGCCCGAGGACGTGTCGGTCATCGGCGTCGACGGTCACGAGCTGGGGCGCTGGTTCAGCCTGACCACGATCGATCAGTTCGCGCGCGGGCAGGGCGCGCGCGCCGCCGAAGCGGTGCTCGCCGCGCTCGAGGGAGCCGACCCCGCTCCGGGCCGCGGCACGTTGCCGTTCGAGCTCGTCGACCGCGGTTCGACGGCGCCACCTTCGTCGGCTCGGTCGGGGCACTGAGCCCCCGAGACCGGTCGGATCGCCGGAGCCACGTGCCGCCCCGGAGCTACGGGGCGAGGGCGGTCGCTTTCTGTGTGGCGTGGCCGCGCACGAGGCACCGGGGGACGTTCCCCGAGGTCTGCGGCACCCGCCGCGCCCGCGTGACGCACACCTCCTGCAGAAACGGGGCGTGCGGGGCGCCGCGGCCTGGAGAACGGCCGCTGCGCCGGAGCCCTGCCGCGCAGGTGGCCCGCGCGGCTTTCCGCCGCGCGGAACCCGCGCGGAACCCGCGCCCCGCGATCAGCGCGCGGAACCCGCCAGGCTGCCCGAGACCTCGCCTGCGGGGTCGGACACCAGGCACGACACGGCGCGGTCCCCTTCGGCCCAGGTCTCGCCCACGGGGGCGAAGTAGTCGACGTTGAGGGTCGAGTCGGCGAACGAGAGTCCGATGAAGCTCGCGAACTCCGCGTCGCAGACGGCTTCGGCCTGGGCGGTGATGGCGTCATCTCCCGGGAAGGGTCCGTCGGCGAGCGAGGACGCGGCGAACACCTCGTAGCTGTGCGGCGTCGCGCAGTCGACGAAGCTGTCGTCGCTGACGTACCCGCTCGGCAGGGCGTCGAGGCACTCCCCGACGGCGAGGACGTAGACGTCGTCGGGCGTCGGCTCGCCGGGGGCGATGGTGACTCCGCCGTCTTCCGACGTCGACGGCGGCACGAACGGGTCGGCGGAGGACTGGCTCTCGGCGAAGACGGCGAAGACGATCAGGGCGATCACGCCGAGGGTCGTCAGCACGGTGAGGACGGAGCCGGCGATGATGCCGGTGATGGCGAGGCCGCGTCCTTTCTCGCCGGTGCGCTTGATCTGCGCGAGGCCGACGGCTCCGGCGATGATGCCGCCGAGGGGAACGACGAAGCCGAGAACGATGGCGACGATCGAAACGACGTTGGTGCGGTTCGCGTAGTCGACGGGCGGCGGGATCGCTCCGGCCGGGTACCCGCCGGCCGTGTATCCGGCCGACGGCGCCGCGGCACCGGGATAGCCCGGGTACCCGGAGGCGGTGGCGAGCGCCGGGTCGGCGGAAGCGGGGTCGGCGGCGGCGGGGTCGCCCGCCACGTCGGACGGGGCGGGCACGGCACCGACGACGAGGCCCTGCTGCGCGAGGCGCACACCGACGGCGTGCGCCGCTTCGCTCACGACGTCACCCGACTTCGCCGCGCCGATCGCCCCGCCCTTGAAGAAGCCGCCGGCGGCGGAGTGCTCGAACGCGGCCGTCGCCCCGCCCTGCTCCGGCGCGAAGTGCACATCGAACCGCACGTGCATGTCCTGCCCGGCGAACGCCCCGGCGACGAGAGTGGTGCCGAGGCTCCCCCGCGACACGTCGAGCGAGCCCGACGCGGTGGGCTGCACGCGGAAGCCCTGCTCACCGAGGGCGGCGGCGACCGCGTCGCGCGCCGCGTCGACGGGAACGGAGAGATGGATCAGGGCAGACGACATAGAGAGCTCCCGGGTGAGTGGCGTCGCGATCAGGCTTACGGCACGCGTTCACACTAGCGACGACCCGCACCACGCGGATACGCCGCCGCCGAGCAGACCACGGGCCGAAAGCCCCGTGGCCCGCGCCACGTCAGCGGATGCGCCCCACGAGGTCGTCGCGCGTGAGGGTGTCGGCGTCGGCAAGCACCGACCGAGCGGCGTCACGCGCCTCTTCGACGTTCCACAGCAGAACGCCGACGACGCGGTCATCGTCGAGGTAGTACACGACTCCCCGTTCGGTGTCGATCCAGTCCTCGACGGTCTCGAGCTCGGCATCCAGGGTTCCGACCGCTTCGTACCGGATGCCGAAGACGGCCGAGTAATAGTAAGGCGTGTGCGTGTAGGACTCGGCGGCGCCCGCGAGGTTGCGACCCGCGGCCGTGCCCTGCGCGTTGGCATTGTCGACGTGCTCGACTCGGCGGCGCCCGAGAATGCGATCGGGGTAGCTGGCCACGTCGCCCGCGGCCCAGATGTCGTCGACCGACGACCGCAGCTGCGCGTCGACCACGACACCGTCGTCGACCGTGAGTCCGGCTCCTTCGGCGAGGTCGGTCGCGACGTCGATGCCCAGGCCGCTCACCACGGCGTCGGCGCGCACCTCGTCGCCGTTCTCGAGCGAGAGCCGTACGCCCGCGGCATCCGCCTCTCCGCCCTCGACCTTGGAGCCGGCGACGATCTCGACCCCCGCGTCGCGGAAGAGCTTCTCGAAGCGCTCCGCCAGCGCGGCAGGGAAAACCGCGTCGCCCAGCACGGCCCCGGTGTGGACGAGCACGGTGTCGACGCCGTTCTGTACGAGGGCCGCGGCCAACTCGGAGCCGATGTACCCGCCGCCGACGACGGCGATGCGGTCGACGTCCTGCGCCAGAGACCGCAGGCGCCGGTAGTCCTCGGCGGTGCGGAACGACAGCACCCGCTCGCCGTTCGAACGGTCCTCGACGGGGAGGGGTACGGGCTTTCCGCCGGTCGCGACGAGCAGCTTGCCGTACGCGAACGTCTCGCCGTCGGCATCCACTTCGTGCGCGTCGGGACGGATCGCCGTCGCGCGCGTGCGCAGACGGATGTCGGCGCCGGTGTCGTCGGCGGTGCCCAGCGGCACCTTGTCCCACGTGAACTCGTCGTCGGTCCACAGCTTCTTGCTCAGGGCCGGGCGCGTGTACGGCTCGTCGACGTCGTCGCTCAGGATGCCGATCGACCCGTCGCGGTCGATCTCGCGGATGCCGCGGGCGGCGGTGTCGGCGACCATTCCGCCGCCGACGATGAGGTAGTCGAAGTGTGTGGTGGTCATGCGATCAGCCTCGCCGTCGCACCCGGCCGGACCGGACGGCTTGCGGGGCCCCACGGCATCCGGTATCGCCGCCCCCGCGAACCCCTGTTGAGTGTCCAAGAAACGCCGTACCCGTCCCCGCACACGCGGCGTGTCTTGGACACTCAGCAGGGGGTAGCGCCGCATCCCCCGGAGACGAAGCTGCGTCGAGTGTCCAAGAAACGCCGTACCCGTCCCCGCACACGCGGCGTGTCTTGGACACTCAGCAGGGGGTAGCGCCGCATCCCCCGGAGACGAAGCTGCGTCGAGTGTCCAAGATACGCCGTACCCGTCCCCGCACACGCGGCGTGTCTTGGACACTCAGCAGGGGGTAGCGCCGCATCCCCCGGAGACGAAGCTGCGTCGAGTGTCCAAGACACGCCGTACCCGTCCCCGCACACGCGGCGTGTCTTGGACACTCAGCAGGGGGTAGCGCCGCATCCCCCGGAGACGAAGCTGCGTCGAGTGTCCAAGAAACGCCGCACCGGTCCCCGCACACACGGCGTGTCCTGGACACTCGACGGTTGGGGGGCGCCGGACCTGTGTCCGGCGCGGGGCACGGCGGGGCGGGGCACGGCGGGGCGGGGCACGGCATAGCGCCGGGCACAGCGGGGTCGGAGCACGGCACGTGCGGGAGCCCCACACGGACGCGCGGGCGCGAACTAGGCTCGATCCATGAGCGTCGACCTCGAAAGCCTGTACACCGACCTGCACGCGCACCCCGAGCTGTCGTTCCAAGAGACGCGCACCGCCGGCGTCATCGTGCGCCACCTCGCCGACCTCGGCCTCGAGGTCGAAGAGGGCGTGGGGCGCACGGGCGTGGTCACGACGATCCGCAACGGCGACGGCCCCGTCGTGTGGCTCCGCGCCGACATGGACGGTCTGCCCGTCGAGGAGCAGACCGGCCTCGCCTACGCCAGCACCGCGCGCGGCACCGACCCGGCCGGCAACGCCGTTCCCGTCATGCACGCGTGCGGGCACGACATGCACGTCACCGCGCTCATCGGCGCCCTCGAACGCCTCGTCGCCACGACCGACGAGTGGTCGGGCACCGTCGTCGCCGTGTTCCAGCCCGCCGAGGAGTACGGCGCGGGATCGCAGGCGATGATCGCCGACGGCGTGCTCGAGCGGTACCCGAAGCCCGACATCGTGCTCGGTCAGCACGTCACCCCCCTGCCCGCCGGCGTCATCGGCGTGCGCCCGGGCACCCAGATGGCGGCCTCGGACGGCCTCACCGTGGTGCTGCACGGTCGCGGCGGTCACGGCTCGCGCCCGCACTCCACGATCGACCCCGTCGTCATGGCCGCGGCCACCGTCATGCGTCTGCAGACCGTCGTCTCGCGCGAGGTCGACCCGCGCGACGTCGCCGTCGTCACCGTCGGCTCGATCCACGCGGGGCTGAAGAACAACATCATCCCCGCCGAGGCGAAGCTCGAACTCAGCCTGCGCTACCCCGACGACGCCGCCCGCGCACGCGTGATGAGCAAGGTCGAGCGCATCATCCGCGCCGAGGCCGAGGCATCCGGAGCCGAGCAGACCCCCACCATCTCGACCGATCACACCCTTCCCCCCACGATCAACGATCCGGATGCCACGGCCCGGCTCACCGGAGCATTCCGCCGCGCGTTCGGCGAGGCCGGCGTCGTCGACCCGGGCATGTTCACCGGCAGCGAGGACGTGTCGTGGTTCGCGCGCGAGTCGGGCGCTCCGCTGGTGTTCTGGTTCTGGGGCGGCGTCGACCCGCAGGCCTTCGCCGATGCCCTGGCCGGCGGCACCATCGAGCGCGACATCCCGACGAACCACTCGCCGTACTTCGCCCCCGTCATGCAGCCGACCATCGACCGGGGCGTCGAGAACCTGGTCGTGGCGGCGCGGGAGTTCCTGGGCTGAGTCCCGGCGCACAGCGGGGCGACAGCCCCCTCTGTCCGCCGGTGGCGCGCGTCAACGGCGCCCGTCCGGAGCGAGGGCGCCTGTCCTTCGCATAGGCGGCGAAAGGCAATTTTTCGTTCACGCGGTGGGCCACCACGCCCTCGGAATCGAAGAATGTCTGCACAGCCGCGACGACGGCGGGTGTCGCCGAGCGGCTGATGCGCTTCCCCCGGTGAGCCGCTTGCCCTGGTGTTCTCAATTTGTGAGCGATAACATCGTTCCGACCCAGCCCGCCAATGGAGGCGACATGCGAAAACTGCTGCACGGATCCGCGATCGCAGGATCGCTCCTCGTCCTGGCGGGCCTGCTCGCCTCGCCTCCCGCCGTGGCAGACGCATCGACGCCTCCCGCGGGGTTCGACGTCATCGCTCGTGATGTCCTGCCGCACACGGCACGCGTGACGATCGCGCTGGTCGCTCCCCCGGGTACGCACCCGAACTTCTCCCGCGACGACGCCGTGGCCTCGGCGAACGCTGCCGCCGAGTTCCTCGAACGCGAGACGGACGGCAAGCTCACGGTCGAGATCGAGCAGGTCACCGAGTGGATGCCGGCCCCGAACGACGCCCCGTGCTCGTGGGAGAGCGTCTGGCAGGACTTCGCCGCACAGCAGCTGGGGTGGGAGCGCGGCAACGGCCGTCACCTGACCGTGATGGTGCCCTCGGGCGATCCGTGCCCGGGATGGGCCAACGGGGAGCAGGGCTGGTCGGTGGATGCCGGTGGGCGCACGTTCCAGCCCGGCCCCGACGCATCGACCCTGGCGCACGAGTGGGGCCACAACATGTCTCAAGCCCACGCCTTCTCGACGGCGTGTGGGAGCAGCTGGGACTTCCGCGCCGAGAACGGTCGGACCCCCGAGGAGTGCGACCGCCAGGAGTACGGCAACCGACTCGACAACATGGGCGGCAGCTGGACCCTCACGCCGTTCTCGAGCCCCTCGCTGGATCGCCTCGGCATGCTGCCGACGCAGCTGGTCCCGCGTTGCGATGCCACCGCGGTCGCTACCGTCGCCTCGGCCGCGGCCGGGGCGCGTGAGCGCGGCGCCATCTCCTGGGAGAGCTCCGCAGAGCCCGGCGTGCGTTACTGGGTCGATTACCGCGACGGCGACGCCAGCGCCAAGTACGCCTCCCTCCACGTCAGCGGATGGGCATTCACACCCGGCTCGTCCGGGCTGCAGATCCTGCGCACCGATCCCGAGACCCCGTTCGGGGCCACCGTGCTCGAGCGCCCCGGCGACGCGAGCGACTGGGCGCAGCTCGTCCGGGCGGACGAGGCCGTGACCCTCACCGACGGCACGCGGGTCTCGTGGTCGCCCGTGGCGACGGGAACCGACCGCGCCCGCGTGACCGTCGAGCGCAGGTGCGCGCCGGTCACGACGCCGGCCCTCGAGGCCGACGCGGTCGCCTCGACGCGGAAGATCGCCGGGTCGGCGTACGTGACCGTCACCGTCACGAACAGATCCGCCGTCGCCGTCGACATGGAGATCGGCACGACGTTCGGGAAGAAGACCTTCACCTCGGTCGCCCCGGGCAAGAAGGTGGCGGCCACCATGAACACGCGTCAGCCGACCGCACCGGCGGGCGACGCGACCGTGACGCTGTCGACTCGCGCAGGCGACACGTCGTCAACGCGAACCCTCACCGCCGCGTACGCCTCTTGATAGCCGGATAACGACAGATTCCTTCCCGGGGCACCGGACGGACGATTCATCACCGGGCGGCGGCATGGACCTCCATCGTGTTCACGTGACACGAGACCCGTGATCCACAGTCGACTTCGAAAGCCACAGCAGCAACCACGCTCGAGTCCGCCAAGGTCCCAGTAGCGACAGAACGGCCCGTCGAAGGATGCCGGTGCGCGGGATGACGGTATCCAGCACCCGCGAGGGGACCCACAGCTGCCGCGATCGAGATCGAGATGCCGAGGAAGACGAACGGGAGGGACTCGATCACCACGCTCGCCGCGAGGGTGACACCGTCGGAGAGGACGCTCGGGAGCGAGCCGTCGCCGTCGATCGTCAGCCACCGGACGACGATCGCGGCGGCGATCAGCGCCGCCGCGATCAGGGGCATCCGACGCGCCCCGGGGCCGAGCGTCGGCGGCGAGGGCTCCGGTCGGGCGCGCGCGGGTGCGGCGGGAGAGCTGCGCGGGGTGGGCATGGGGCTCGGTCGTCCTATCCGAGGAGGCGTGCGGCGTTCGCGCCGGGTTCGGTCGTGACCGTCTGTCCCCGGCATCGCCGGGGACGCCACCGCCCGCGACCGCGGTGCGTCAGGAGCACCGGTGCGCCTCGATGGGCACCGTCGTCTCGCGCGACTGCCCGGCGCCGTCGACGCGGAGCGACATCGACCCCGCCGGGATCGTCACCACGCGCGTCGAGAACGCCGCCGTCGCGGTGCCGCCCGCGGCGAGCGCCGGGAAGGTCTTCGTCCCGTACGCGCTGGACGCCACCACCGACACGGGAGCGGATCCCGTGTTGGTCACTTTGAGCATCACGGTCACCTTGCCGGCCACGCAGCGAGACGAGACGGAGCTCTCCACGCGCGGTGCCGCAGCGCCGGCGATGCGCACGTCCACGGGTGCGGACGCGGAAGCCGAGAGCACGTCGAAGCCCTGGTACGCGGCGGTGAGGCGCACATCTCCCGCCGCCTCGGGGATGACGGCCTCGGCGACGAACGCCCCGTCGCGCGAGATCACGCGCGCGTCGACCGTCCGGTCGCCGAAGGCGAACCGCACCGTCCCGGCGACGGCGCCGCCGTCGGTCGCGGCCACGGCGGCCTCCACCTTGGCGCCCGGCTCGAGCACGGCACCGCCCGTGACGCCGACCAGGGATGTCGTGGTCGCCGTCCGCGTGGCGGCCATACCCTTGGCCGACTCCCACTGGTTGAGGGTGACGGGCATGACGCTGCCGTGACGCGACTTCGGCAGTGCGCCACTCACGGTGCGCCACGCCGGCGCCGCCAGCGACTCGGTGAACAGCGGCAGATACCCCTGCCCCGTGAAGTCGTCGACGAAGAGGTAGAAGCCCTCGTCCACGCCGGCCGGGAGCGAGGTGTCGCCCGCGTTCGCGCGGAAGATCGTCGGCCCCTCGGTGGTGCGGCCGGTTGCGCGGGCGGTCTTGGAGACGCACGTCGCGTCGGTCGTCCACGCGTAGTCGCCGGGGACCGACAGGGCGTGGAGCGACGAGGCGGACTCCTGCACGACGTCGTTGCAGCCGGTGATCTCCTTGGTGAACCGGTAGAAGGTGCCGTCGTCCTCGATCATCGTGGAGTCGATCCGGTCGCCGGCGTCCTGCCAGATCTTCGCATCCGAGAACGTGACGAAGTCCCGTGTGGTGGCGTACATGACCTTCGAGTAGGTGTAGTCGGGGGTGCCGACCTTGTCGTAGGGGCGCGTGGCATCCAGGAACACCCGGGACGACCAATACACGACGTACTCGCCGGCGTCCTCGTCGTAGAAGGCCTCGGGCGCCCACGTCATCGAGGCGAACGGCCCCGACACGGGCACGTGCCGCTGCGCCGACCAGTTCTTCAGGTCGGTCGACTCCCAGATCTCCAGGTGCCGACTGCCGTCGTCCAGCGACGACTCCCACGACGTGCCCCCGCCGATCGACAGATCGGTGGCGATGAGGAAGAAGCGGTCGCCCTCGGCGGAGCGGATGACGAACGGGTCGCGGAGCCCGCGCGTGCCCTGCGTCGAAGAGAGGACCGGCGTGCCGTTGTTCACGACGTCCCACGTCATCGCGCTGTTGCCCTGCGATGCGGCGAGCGAGATCTTCTCCCCCTCCAGGGTGTCGGCGGTGAAGTAGGCGAACATGTAGCGACTGTCGACGGCGGCACGCGGGGCCGGCTCGACGGTGACGGCGAAGCTGCGCGTGACGGCGGCGGACCCCGTCCCGACCGTAGCGGTCAGGGTCACGGGCGCGGGCTCCGCGCCCCACGCGGGCCGCGTCACGACGCCGGGGTCGGCGGCGCCGACCGCGCGGTCGGAGATCACGGCGGGGGCCGACGACGTCCACGCCACCGGCGCTCCCCGCTCGCCTCGGGTGGGCAGTGTCACGTTCCCGCGCACGACGGCGGGCACTCCGAGCGCGTCGCGGTCGGCCGCGACGTCGGCCGCTGTCAGCGCCGGCACCACCAGCGTGAACGTCCGCGGCGCCGTCGCCCCGACTCCACGGGCCTCGGCCATCGCACTCAACGTCACCGTGGCCGCGGGCTCCCCCACTGCCGGGCGCGTCACGACGCCGTCGGCGGAGACGACCGCGGGGTTCGACGACGACCAAGAGATCTCCCGGATGCCGAACAACCCGAGGTCGAGGTCGCCGGTCACCGCCGAGGTGTCGCCCAGATCGACGGCGGCCGTCGTGGTGTCGGCGACGGCACGGAGCGCCGCCTGGTGGGTGGTGGCGTCGCTCTCGGACAGCGAGACGACCTCACCGCTCGACAACGCGCGGTCGTAGACGTGGAACGCGCCGACCGTCCCCGCGAACAGCGCGTCGGGCCACGGTGCGCGTCCGATCGTGTTGAGGGTCTGCGAAATGTCGGCGGGGGTGAGCGTCGTCGTGACGACCCCCGACAGCTGACCGTCGGTATAGAAGGTGAGGGTGTCGGCGTCGGCGTCGATGACGGCGGTCAGGCTGTGCCACCGGTTCGCCTTCACCGGGTAGGCGGAGGCGTTCTTCTCGCCGGCGGCGGAACCCGTCGTGATGCCGGACCGCGGCGCGCGCACGTTCGCGAACCAGTATTGCTGGGTCGCGTCGTTGCCGATGTTCCACAGGAAGTGGTTCGAGGTGAGCATCGCGGCATCGGCCTTGACGTCGATCGACACCGTGGCCGAGGTGGCGGTCTTCAGAAGGTCGTCGGGCAGCTCGACCCAGTTGCCCGTGGAGGTCTTGGCGCCCCCGGTGAACTGCAGGGTCCCCGCCTCCGCCCGCTGCGACGCGGTGTAGTTGCGCACCGTCGCATCGAGCGGGTCGCCCGCGGCGTCGGAGCCGTCGGCCGTGTTGCGGGCCACGTCGCCGGAGGTCTCGTCGAACGTGTAGCGCGCGACGAGACCGTCGTCGCTCACGCCGGAGGGCGCCGCGGTCGCCGCCCCCGCACCGAGGACTCCGCTGACGGCGACCGCCGCGCACACCGCGACGGCGAGCGCTCGTCGCGTCGCGGAGGCGACGCCGGCGGTGCGTCTCTCATCGGTCGATCGACGCAGACCGTGGCGAGAAGGGGTGTGAGAGAGCATGGTGTCCTGACCGTCGGTCGACGTCGATGGGCGGTGCGGGGCGGGGCCGCGGGTCAGCGGCAGGTGGTCGCCGCGAACGGCGCCGTCACCGACGAGGTGGTGCCGCCCGCGCTGGCGGCGACGGTGACCTCCCCCGCGGCCAGCGGATTCGTCCGTGCGGTGAAGGTCACGATCGTGCTCTTGCCGGCGCCGAGCGAGGCGATCGTCTTCGAGCCGTGCGCCGAGTCCACCTGCAGCGCAACCGGTGCCGCGCCGCCGTTCGCGATGCGCGTGACGACGATCGCCTTGCCCGCGGCGCACCGCGTCTCGGCCGTGGCCGTCACCGTCAGCGCGGGAGCCTTGACGACGACGTCCGCGGTGACCGTCAGCGCGGTCGAGCTGAACAGACGGCGGTCGGCGGCGTTGTACGCGGTCGACCCGTTCGCCCCCACCCACTGGTTCAGGTTGGCCCCGACCGTGCGCACCGTTCCGGTGACCGGGTACGACCCGGATCGCGACGCGTCGACCCCGGAGAGGTTCCACGTCACGGGCTGCGACGCGGTGCCGCGACCGTAGGCGAGCGTCACCTGCGCCTCCCTCGGTAGCGCCGCCGTGATGGCCGCGCCGGTGGCGCCCTGCGTGACGGTGGCGTCGCCGAGATCCGAGGCGACGACGGCCGCGGCATCCGCCTTGCGGATCCCCTCGTACCGGCCGAAGGTCAGCGGGACGATCCCGCCGTGCTTGGTGCTCGGCGCCATCGAGAAGGTGTCGGACACGAGCGGCGTCCATCCGGCATCGAGGTTCGTCGTCTCCAGCGGGCGGTAGCCGGTGGAGGGGATGACGTCGACGTAGAGGTACCACGCGTCTTCGCCGTGGCGCTGGAAGACCGCGGGACCCTCGACGCCGCCCGCGTTTCCGCCGGAGTAGTTCGCGCCGATCCGCTCCTGCACGGTCGTCCACGCCGTCGACTGCTTCCACCAGTCGGCCGCCGTGGTCGACTCCATGTAGATGCCCCGGCCGAAGGCGTTGTCCTTCGTGACGCGGTAGGTCTTGCCATCGTTCTGGATGACGGTCGTGTCGATGGCGTCGCCACCGGTGTCGATCATCGTGCCGCCGTAGCGGTAGGTCTGCTGCGTGAAGTCGGTGGTCGCTCCCCAGAGGACGCGCGAGTACGACGATCCGGTGTGGGCAGCGTTGCCGTACACGGTCGACGACCAGTAGAGGACGAAGGCACCGCTTCCGTCGGCGTTGTACCCGTCGACCCACGTCGCCTCGGGCGCCCAGGCCATGCCGAGCTCGGCGACGTCGGCGCCGGTGGGCGACTGGGCGACGTCGAACTGGCGCAGGTCGCCCCAGGTGACGAGGTCCTTCGACTCCCAGACGTTCAGCTTCGTGGACCCCTGCGAGCTCCAGTAGCACCAGCTCGTGCACGAGCCCGATCCCCCGTCGCCGCCGAACACCCGCAGGTCGGTGGCGATGATGTAGTACGTCTGCGTCTCGGGGTTGTACGTCAGGTAGGGGTCGCGCACGCCCGTGGTGCCCAGCTGCGACGCGAGGATGGGCTTGCCGCCGTTCAGCGGGTCCCAGGCCTCGGGGTCGTCGCCTCGTGAGACGTCGAGGGAGATCTTCTCGGCGTAGCCGTTGGCGTCCTCGATGAAGTGCACCATGGCGTACCCGAACGCGTCGTCCGCGGCACGGGCGGGCTGGATCGTCGTGGCCACGGCGCGCGAGGCGGCCACCCCGCGGACCGTGGCGGTCGCCGTCAGCGTGGTCGTCCGCGCCGCAGAGCCGGCAGCGGGCAGGGTCGTCGTCAGGGTCTTCCCGTCGGCGGCGACCGTGGAACCGGCCTCGGTTGCGGCCCAGCTCACGCGGCCGCCGTAGGTCGGGAGGGTGGTCGTGGTCTCGTCGACGGTCACCGGGGCCACCGCATCCACCACGGCCTGCGCGGCCAGACGGTGGGCGTCGGCGTGGATGGTGGCATCCGTCGTCGACACCTGTGCGACCTCGGTGGCCGACAGGGCCCGGTCGTACACGCGGAAGGTGGACACCTCGCCCTTGTACATGGGGTCGGGGTACGGCGCGCGGCCGATCGCGTTGAGGGTCTGATCTGTGATGTCGGCGGGCGAGAGGGTGGTGGGGGTGGATGCCACCTGCACGCCGTCGACGAAGAAGGTGACGCGCCCCGCCGCACCGTCGATGACCGAGGTGAGGCTGTACCAGCGGTCGGCCGCCAGCGCGGCGCCGGAGCGGGCGTTGACCTCGCCGCCGCCGCCGTTGGTGGTGATGACGGTGCGGGGATTGTCGCGGACCGATGCGAAGTACGACCGCGTCGGGGAGTCGCTGCCGATGTTCCAGAGGAAGTGGAAGTTGTTCTTCATCGAGGCGTCGAGCTTGGTCTCGATGGTCACCGTCGCCGAACGCGAGCCGGCGAGGACGTCGTTCGGCAACCGGACCCAGCTGGCGGTCGGGCTGGTCTTGGCGCCGCCGGTGAAGACGAGCGACGATCCGCTCCACAGCGCGTCGGTGCCGTTCACGACGGTCACAGCGCCCAGAGCGGTCGGCGCGCTGTTGGGCACGCTCGATCCGGAGGTCTCGTCGAAGACGTATTCCGCGCGCAGACCCGCGGAGGGGATCCCGGTCTCCGCCGCGGCCGGTGCTGCCGCCAACGGGACGAGGCCCCCGGCGAGGAGGGCGATCCCGGTGACGAGACCGAGGATCGCGCCCCTCCGGTGTCGGGTCGAGGGTCGCGCGGACGCGGTGGGGGCGGTCGAGTGTGCGGTCATCACTCCAGCTCCTTTGCCAGGATGATCGGGGCCCCTGAGACGCAGGAACACTGTGGATGTTACCGCTCACTTCGCGTCGCGGCAAGGCCGGTCATACGCGACCCCGGCGACCGAGCGGCAATCACCGTCACGCCGCCTCCGAGCCCGAGAGAAGACGCCTCCGGTGGCGGGCGGGCGAGGCGTCCGCGTCGACAGTAAGGGAAATCGTGGTGGCCAGATCCCATTCGTGTGGCTATTGTGAGCGATAACACAGCACCTTGTGGTCAGTCACTTAATGGAGAGTGGTTATGCGCCTGCCTTTCGCGGCCCGTCCGACGACGCCCCCCGCACACCTCGAAACCCCGCCGACCCGCGCGCGACGCCGAATGGCCGCGGTCGCCGTGGGCTCCACAGCCGCCGCGGCTTTGTGCGTCAGCCTGCTCACGCCCGTCGCCGCCAGCGCCGCCGGCGCCGACGACGCGCTGATCGCCGACTTCACGTTCGACAGCGGAACGACCAGCTTCACCGGGGCGGGTGCCACCGCCACCACGCAGGGCACGGCCCGCCTGGTGCCGGGCGTCAGCGGCAACGCCGCGCAGCTGGGCAGCGGCTTCTGGCTGAACGTCGCCAAGACGAACGGCTCCCCCCTGCTCGCGGGTCTCGACGACGTCACGATCTCGTACGACAGCAAGCCCGCCGCGTCGGGGAACACCGGTTGGTCGGTGTTCGCCGCCCGCAGCGCCGCGACGCAGAACTACGCGCAAGAGCACTACCTCGGCTTCCTCGACCGCACCACGGGTTTCACCGTCGAGCGCTACGACAACGCGGGCTCGCGCAACTCGTCGGGCAACCTCGTCTCGACCGCCGCCACCACGGAGTGGAAGCACGTCGACCTCGTGCTCTCGGGCGGTACCGCGCGTCTGTTCGTCGACAAGAAGCTCGTGTTGACGAACACGGCCGGACCCGCTCTGTCGCAGATCCTCGGGACCTCGGGCGGCGTGCTGCAGGTGGGCAAGGCCAACTGGGGCGGCGGCGAATACTTCTCGGGTCTGCTCGACAACCTGCGCGTCTACAACCGCGCGCTCACGCCATCGGAGCTCGGACTGGCCACGGCCGTCAGCGACCCGGCCGCGGCGCTCAGCATTCCGGCTCGCATCACGGGCGACCTCCCCTCGTCGGTGCTCGGCAGTGCGGTGACGTGGTCGGCGTCCGGTGCGGGCGCCTCGCTCGTCGCCGCCGATGGCAAGGTCACCCGTCCCGCCTCCGGCCCGGTTGCGGTCGAGCTGACAGCGACGATCGCCGGCGTCTCCTCCCCTGTCACAGCCTCGGTGCAGATCCTCGACGCCGGCGGCGACATCGCCACCTACGTCAAGACGGTCACGACGACCAACGGCGCGAAAGACGACCCCCTCGCCTACAACGACGACCGCCGCGCCGACGCCCTGTTCGTCTCGGCCCGCCCGTCGGGCGCCTCGACCTGGGAGCCGCTGAACCGCTCGCAGGCCATCCTGTACGCCACCTGGAACGGCTCGCAGACCACGAACCCGAACGCCCAGGTCGGCTCGCCCACCCTCATCCGGTTCGCCGACGGCGCCCTCGGCGCGGTGGCGGCGCAGAACAACGCCACCGACTCGGTCTACGTCTGGGACGCCCCCGACGGCGCGACCTTCCGCAACCAGCGCACCGTCAAGATCGCCTCCGACGGATCGGTCGTGAAGAACCCGCGCATCGAGTTCGACGCCGCAAGCCAGAAGTACAAGGCGTACTGGACCGACGAGCTCACCGGTGAGGGCCGCGTCGCGCGACTCGACGCCCTCACCGCCACCGGCACCCCGACCGCGGCCACCAAGGCCGACGTGCGCACGCTCGGCGTGGCCGGCACGGGGCTGCCCGGCTTCACCACGCAGGCGCAGGCCAGCTCGTTCGCCCTCTCGAAGGCCGAGTTCGACGTCTTCTACAAGAACTACGTCGACCTGCAGAACACCGGCGTCCGCGCCCCCGCCGACGTGCAGGTCGAGAACGGGAAGAAGGTAAATGCCGCAGCCCTCCCCTCCACCGTCACCCTCGACTACAACGACGGCTCCACCAAGAACCTGCCCGTGACGTGGGACGTCGACGACCTGGCATCCATCGATTCGCGCACCCCCGGCACCTACGAGGTGACCGGCATGGTGCAGCAGACCGCCGAGCAGATGGTCAACGACGCTCGTGCCGATCCGCACCTCTTCTTCAACGAGGACGACGGCTTCTGGTACCTCACGGGCTCGCATTACTCGATCCCCTCGAACGCCCCGGACGACCAACTCATCGACGCCAACGCCTACCGCAAGATCGGCGTGAAGCGCGCGACCACCATCGCGGGCCTCAAGGACGCCCCCGAACAGATCGTCATCGATCCGGATGCCGGCACCCCCGGCAAGCAGGCCCAGTACCCCAACACCTTCTACGGCTGGGGTGGATACATCTGGGCCCAGGAGTTCCACAAGATCAACGGGCAGTGGTGGATCGTCGCCGGCATGAACCGCGGCTACGCCCCCACCAACGGCTGGTGCGACAACACCGTGCTCATCCCGTACACGGGCAGCGAAGAGTCGCTGCGCGCCGGCGGCCTGGTGAACCCGCAGAACTGGGGCGAACCGACGATCCTTGAGGGCGCCGCCTTCGACGTGTCCTACCTGGAGCGTCAGGAGAACGGCGTGACGCAGGGCTACTGGGTCATGCCGAACGCCGCCAAGCTGTTCATCGGCAAAGCGAAGATGGGCCCGAAGGGCACCGTCCCGCTCATCGACGGTGGACTGAACGAGGTCTACTCGATCAGCCAGCCGTGGGAGTACGGCAAGAATGCTCCGACTCCTTCCGACACCACCGAGGGTGGCGACCAGGGCATCGTGGAGGCGCCCTACATGATCGAGCACGGTGACTACATCTACCTCACCTACTCGGGCGGCACGGTCGACAAGTACTACGACATCGGCATGCTGCGCGCCGCCAAGACGGCCGACCTGAAGAACCCCGCGAGCTGGACCCTCGCGCCCTCCCCCGTGCTCACCACCAACGACACCTTCACCGGCCGCGTCGGCGGCGCGGCCCAGGCCGGCACCGGGCACAACTCGTTCGCGACCGACCCGGCCGGCAACCTGGTGCTGGCGTACCACGCTCGCCCGTACCCCGAGCCGCACACCGGCGGTGGCGCGGGCGGTCTGTTCGACCCCGACCGCAACAGCTGGTTCAAGGCGGTCAACGTGCGTGCCAACGGCATGCTCGACCTGTCGATGACGTCACAGCAGGAGGTCGCCCCGGCGAACCGCACCGTCACCGCCCGGGTGGTCGTGGCCGCGGCCCCGGCCGGCGTGCAGGCGAGCGTCGCGACGCGCTGTGTCGCGGGCAAGGTGACGCTCGTCACGACGGTCACCAACACCGGCACGACGCCCGCGTCCGGAACCATCGCCGGCACGTACGGATCGAGCACCTTCACCGCTCTGGGCGCGGGCAAGTCCGTGTCCAAGACGCAGTCCACCCGCAGTGCGTCCGTCGACGCGGGCACCGTCACGGTGACCGTGCAGGGCGTCTCGACCCCGGTGAGCGCGAGCTACCGCGCCACCAGCTGCCGATGAACGATCAGATCGACTCGACGAAGAGGAGAAACACCGTGACCCGAAAGACCACCGCGCCGGCACGAGGCGCATTCCGCAGACGCTGTGCGGGGGTGATCTCCGGCGCCCTGGGCTTCGCGCTCGTCATCAGTGGCGTCGGGGTCTCCGGCGCGGCCAGCGCCGCGGAGCCCGCATCGCTCGTGGCGTCGTACAACTTCTCGGAGACGAGCGGCACCGTGGTGCGCGACGCCTCGGGAGCCGGACGAGACGCTGCCGTCGTCGGCGGGGAGGCCTGGCGGGGCGGCTCGCTGCAGCTCACCGGGTCGAATCACGTGAAGCTGCCCGACAACCTGCTCGCCGGGCAGAGCGCCGCGACGATCATCATCGAGACGAACCCCGTCGCCCTGTCGGGCGCGAAGTTCCTCTGGAACATCGGCGGCTCGGGCGACAACGCCACGGGACAGTTCTTCATCCAGCCGGTCGCCCCGCGACTGGCGATCAGCCCGACGAACTGGCGCAACGAGCAGAGCGTCACCTCGACGACCCGGCTCGCCGAGAACCGCTGGCAGTCGGTGGCGGCGACCATCGCGAAGAACGCCGGTGGCACCACCTCCACGCTCACTCTCTACATCGACGGTGCCCTCGTCGCGCAGAAGACCGACTCGACAGCGGCGCTGAGCGACCTCACCACGCACACGATGAACTACATTGGGCGCAGTGCCTACGGCAACGACTCGCTCTACCAGGGCGGTGTCTCGTCGTTCCGCGTCTACAACGCGGCCCTGTCGGCCGGCGACATCGCCGCGGCGTCGGCGACGGATGCCACGGCCACCGCATCCGAGGTCGTCGCCGGAATCGACCTGGCCGGCGCCAACGCCCAGAGCCTGTCGGCCGTCGAAACCGACCTCGTGCTGCCGACGACCGGCGGCGTGACCTGGACCTCGTCGCCGTCGGGCATCGTCGCCGCCGACGGCAAGGTCACCCGGCCGTCCTCGTCGACCGCGGTCACCCTCACCGCCACGGCCACCGTGCGCGGCAAGGCCGCCACGCGCACCTTCGACGTCACCGTGCTACCCGCCCCGAGCGCCGCCGCCCAGGCGGCCAAAGCCGCCGCGACCCTCGTGCTGCCGTCGGTGCTCGAGAAGGGCTACGTGCTCCCGACGACCGCTCAGGGACTGCCCGTGGCGTGGTCGCACGTCTCGGGAGCGGGCTCTGTCGCGAACGGCAGCATCGCCACGGCCCCCGCCACCGGTCTCGCCGCCGCAACCCTCAAGGCCGTGGTCGGCACGGGCGCCGATGCGGCGACCACCGAGATTCCGGTGCGCATCGCCGAGACCGGCGCCTCGCGGCTGGCGACGTACACGACGTCGAAGAACACCCGCGGCGGCGACGATCCCGAGGTCACGCGCACCGCCCACCTCGCGCTGAGCGGCGACGGCACCGCGTACACGCCGCTCAACAGCGGCGCAGGCGTGGTGTTCCCCCAGGTCACCGGCATGACCGAGCAGACCAACGGAACCACCCGCTACCTCGGCTCGCCGTACATGTTCCGCCTCGAGGGCGACCAGGGCTACGGGCTCATCGCCCGCCGCACCGACGCCTCGGGCGCGGCCGACGCCGCCGGCGCTCTCGTGTTCACCTCTCCCGACCTCGTCACCTGGACGGAGCGCAGCTTCCTGCCCCTGCCCGGGCAGGGTGCGACCGGCGCCGTGTCGGCGGAGTGGGACGCACGCGTGAGCGCCTACCGCGTGGTGTGGACGGGCCCGGCGGGCTCCGCCCTGACCGGCACGACCACCGCGTTCCAGACGGTCACCGCACAGGGCGCCGGGCAGCAGCCCGCCGGCCGCACAGCGAGTATCGGCGTCCCCCACGCCGAGACCGCGAGCGTCATCCCCGTCACCGCGGCCGAAGCCCGGTCGGCATCCGACATGCTCGGACGCGTGCGGAACACGGGCGTTCAGGCCCCGAAGCCCACGAACCTGACCGCCGGCGACGCGCTGACCCTGCCCGAGAAGGTCACCGCCGACTACTCCGACGGCGGCACGCACGACTTCCGCGTCACGTGGGACACCTCGAAGGTCGACGCGACCACGCCCGGCACGTACACGGCCACCGGGACGCTGCAGCGCACCGACACGAACTTCCCGCTCGTGGCCAACCGCGCCGACCCGCACGTGCTGCGCTACACGCTGCCCGACGGCAAGAAGACCTGGCTCTACATCGCAACGGACGACGCCGGTCAAGACGAGTTCTTCATCCGCCAGGCCGACACGATCGCGGGGCTCTCGAGCGCCACCGACAACCGCATCCTCGGTTTCGGTCTCTCGGGCACCAGCGTCAACGCCCAGCTGTGGGCGCCCGAGTTGCACGTCGTCGACGGCGACCTGTACATCCTGTTCGCCGCCAACGCTCAGAGCAGCGACTGGTGGGCCGGCGTGCAGTCGTACACGATGCGGCTGAAGCCCGGCGGCAGCCCGCTCGTGCGCGCCGATTGGGAGGCGCCGCAGCGCGTCCTCGACCAGGCCGGTCAGCCTCTCACCACGTACGGTCAGGGCATCACCCTCGACATGACCCACGTCGAAGACAACGGCACCGACTACGTCATATGGTCGGAGCGCGTGGTCGCACCCTCGACGGGCCCGGCCGTGCTGAAGATCGCCAAGGTCACGCCGAAGGCATCCGGGTCGTGGCAGCTGGCCAGCGCGCGCTCGACGGTCGCCTTCCCCGACCGAGGCTGGTCGAACAACACCTCGCCGGTGACCGAAGGCCCGTTCGTCATCCAACGAGACGGCAAGATCATGATCACGTTCTCGGGTTCGAACATCGACTGGACGTATGCCGTGGGCCTGCTCACGGCGGAGTCGGGTGCCGACCTGCTCGACCCCGCCGTCTGGAACGTGCGCAACAGCTCCATCTGGAGCTACGAGGGCGCGTTCTCCAACAACTGGGGTCCGGGTCACAACTCGTACACCTATGACGACGATGGCAACCTGCTCAACGTCTTCCACGCGAAGGCGACGCAGAACGGCAGTCGCGACTCCGGCATCCGCATGGTCTACTTCCGCCAGGACGACAGCCCCATCCTCGACATGACGGATGCCGAATGGCTCGCCGACGCGAACCGCACGGTCACCACGACCGTCACGGTCGCGAGCCCCGTGAAGTCGTCGGTGCAGATCGTCGCCGGCAGTCGGTGCGTCGCGGGCAAGGCCACCCTGTTCGCGACGCTGACCAACACGGGAACCGCCACCGCCGATGCCCGCGTGACGTCGCCGTTCGGCACCGCCGAGGCGAACGGCATCGCGGCGGGGAAGTCGAAATCGGTCACCTTCGCCACCCGGTCGACGAGCCCAGCCGCGGGTTCCCTCACGGCGGCGGTGTCGACCGAGGTGAACGGAGCGCGGGTGCAGGACACGGTGACGGCCGACTACGCCGCGCGCAACTGCGGCTGAGACCCGTTCGGCACGAGGGTGCGTCCGCCCGTGGGCGGACGCACCCTCGTCGTCTGTTCCGACGTTCCGGCGCGCGGCGGAGTCCGGGCGTGCCCGATGTCACGGCACCGCCCGGGGCAGGGTGGGTGCCGACGTCGCGGCGCCCGGGGTCACGCGTACCGGTTGAGCCCCCTCACCGCGCTCGCGGCGCATCGAGGCCCTCCCGCCCATCTCGTGCTTGACACCTCACGACGCCCGTCCTAGCGTTTGATTACCGGGTGTTCCCGGTAACAAGACAGCCCTCGACCGCTCCGCGGTCTCCTGAAGACCGCGATGACGCGTGTCACGGCGCCCCCGACGTCGACGTCCCGGGCTCAGATACGCATCGCGTCGCCCGAAGAGCAAGGACGCCCGCAATGCGCACGCGCACACGTTCACCTCAGTGGAGAAAGGGCCTCGCCGTCACCGCCGCACTGGCTCTCTCGATAACCGGATTGGGCGCCACCGCGACGGCCGCCCACGCGGCCACCGGGCCGCAGCCCCTCATCCACTACTCGTTCGATGAGACCGGCGGTGCGAACGGCGCAACGGTCGCCGACTCGAGCGGCAACAACCACACCGCCACCGTCCGCCAGAACGGCGGCGACATCTCCGGCGGCAGCCTGTCGCTGCCGGGCGGCGCCCGCGGCACCGCGGCCTACCTCGACATCCCCGCCGCTGCGCTGGTCGGCAAGAAGGACCTCACCATCTCGACGTGGTTGACGCCACGTTCGGGCAATGGCAATCTCGCCGCGGCCTTCATCGGCACCCCCGTCGCCTCGGGCGCGTCGTTCTCGTCGGGCTACTGGCTGCTCAATCCCGCCAACCCCAACGGCTACGTCAAGTCGGTCGTCACCAACACGGTCGACGCGGGCGCCCCGTGGGGTACCGAGGTCGGCCCCGGCGCCACCAACGCCGCCTCCACGGGCGCGCGCACGCCGGCCGGCCTGAGCCTATACACCACCGTCATCAACGGCACCACCGGTCAGCTGAGCGTCTACGTCAACGGCGCGCGCATCTCGCAGAACGCGATCGGTCGCGACGTGGCGTCGTTCGGCTCGAGCCTCGTCGCCCACCTCGGTCGCTCGACCTACAACGACCCGGCCTGGAGCGGCCTCGTCGACGACTTCGCCGTCTACTCCTCCGCCCTCAGCGACAGCGACGTCCAAGCGCTCTACGGGGCGCAGGCGCTCGATCGCGCCGTGGCCGCGGTGGCCGTCCCCGCCACCGCCGTGTCGAACTTCACCGTTCCGACCACGAGCGCGGGCGCCACCGTCTCGTGGGCGTCGAACAACGCCGCCATCGCCGTCAGCGGCACCACCGCGACCGTGACGCGTCCGGCCGCCGGTTCGGGCGACGCCGCTGTCACCCTCACCGCCACTTTCACCGTCGGCGCTGAGACGCGCACGCAGACCTACAGCGTGACGGTCCCGCAGCAGATCGCCGACTCCGAGAAGGTCTCGCTCGACCTCGCTGCGATCTCGATCCGTAACCTCGACAACGTCCGCGGCAACCTCTCCGTGCCCACCACCGGCGCCGAGGGCTCGACCATCTCGTGGTCGATCGCCGCGGCCGGGGCGACGAACGCCGAACTGCGCGCGGGCGTCCGCGACAACTCCCGCACGGTCGAGGTCAAGCGCCCGGCCGCGGGCTCCCCCGCCATCGACGTGCAGCTCACCGCCGCCGCCACGAACGGCGGCGCGACGTCGAGCCGGAGCTTCACCGCCCGCATCCAGCCCATGCCGGGTGCGACGCAGCAGACCGAGGCGTACTTCTGGACCTTCTTCACCGGCGAGGGAGACGGCGCCGAGCGCGTCAGCATCGCCGCCTCGAAGGGCAACGACGCGCTGACCTGGAACACCCTGAACCAGGGCACGCCCGTCTTCACCTCGACCGTCGGCACCGAGGGTCTTCGCGACCCGTTCATCATCCGGGCACCCCACGGCGACAAGTTCTACATGATCGCCACCGACCTCAAGGTCGCGGGCCTGGCCGGCGGCTTCACCACCGCGCAGATCTCCGGCTCGAAGTACATCGAGGTGTGGGAGTCCGACGATCTGGTGACCTGGTCGGAGCAGCGTCACGTGAAGGTGTCGTCCGACTTCGCCGGCAACACCTGGGCGCCCGAGGCGTACTGGGACGAAGAGCTCGACACGTTCGTGGTCTTCTGGGCGTCGAACCTGTACCCGACCACGAACGTGGCCGACCGCACGGGCGTGACGTACAACCGCATGATGTATGCCACCACCGACGACTTCGTCACCTTCTCGGACGCCAAGGTCTGGAGCGACGTCCGTCGCGGCAACGGTCTCGGCCTGATCGACTCGACCGTGGCGAAGAAGGACGGCATCTACCACCGCTTCACCAAGGACGAGGCGAGCATGACGATCCGCCACGAGAAGTCCACCGACCTGCTCGCGACCATATCGGGAACCCTCCCGGGCACGTCGGGTGCGGCGAACCAGTGGACCCTCGTCGAGGAGCGCGTCGCGAGCGGCCTGCCCAACGGCGAGCCGGGCGGCACCTACTCCAGCGGTGAGGGCGCGAACATCTTCGCGGCCAACGAGGGTGACGTGAACAACCTCGACTGGTTCCTGTTCATCGACCAGCCGAACTACCACGGTGGACCCAACCACTACGTACCGTTCGGCACGAGCGACCTCGACCGCTCCGGCAGCTGGCAGTCGCTCGGCGGCAAGCTCCGTCAGGGCCTGCCGCAGAACGCCGACGGCGGCAAGCCGCGCCACGGCACCGTCATCCCCGTCACGCGCGCCGAATACCAGAAGGTGCTCGAGGCGTACGCGCCGAACATCGCGGTCAAGACCGTGGACGCCATCGACGTCGCCACCGACGCCGGCACCGCGCCCGTGCTGCCGCAGGCACGCTTGACCAAGGCCGACGGTTCAGTGCAGACGGTCGACGTGAAGTGGGACACGGTGGATGCCGGGAAGTACGGCGCCGCGGGCACCTTCACGGTGTCGGGTGTCGCACAGGACGACTCGCGCATGCCGGTCGAGGCCACCGTCACCGTCCGCTCCCTCGTGAAGGTGCAGTTCTCGGCCGAGGCGCGCTGCGTCGCCGGCAAGGTGCAGCTCGTCCTGAAGGCGGTCAACAACGGTGACACGGCGGCCACGCTGGCCATGTCGTCGACCTACGGTTCGAAGAACGCGACGGTCGCCGCGGGCGCCACCACGTCGGCCGTCTTCGCCACCCGCTCGGCGTCGGTTGCGACCGGCGAGGCACAGGTGACCGTGACTCAGGGGTCGGCGACCGGGACGGTCACGGCCGCCCACACCGCGAGGTCCTGCAGCTGACCCCCGCACCGTCCCCCTCGGGTGATGGTGCAGGCCCCGGTGGACTCCCCCTCCACCGGGGCCCCTGTCGTTCACGAGCCCGGGCCGCTCCGGCCCCGCAGACGCACGATGCTGGCGCAGGTGCGTCGTTTCTGTCCCGCGTTTGGGGCGCGATCTGCGCTTTGGGGCGAACAATGTCCGCCCCAAAGCGCGAATCCCGCCCCAAACCGAGACACCAACCGCTCATCCCGCTGCGCCAGAACGCCACCCGCGCATTCCGTCACCACACTGGTGCGGACTCGTGGCGCGGGGATAGACCCCCTCCCGATGACGAATGCGTCGCCGCATCGGCGGTGGCAGGCAACGCGTGACGAACACTGCGCAGCTCGACACAGCAGCGCTGATCAGCCCCGGTCGACATACAGAAGTGCCCCGGACTCTTCGGCAGCCCACCGCCACCTCGAGTCCGGGGCACGATCCGGGCGCCAGGGAACCGGCGCGCGACACACTCCCCGAGCGAACGGGACGCGTGCATCCAGCACCGTCCCCGGATCGCGGAGGATCCGGAGACGGCGGGTCTTACAGGCCCTGGGCCAGGCGGTAGTACGCCTGGTTCCAGCGCAGCTCGCTCTGGAA
>NZ_JACYNU010000017.1:0-40270 GCF_014839455.1 Microbacterium sp. CFBP 8801
CCGAGTACGCCGAAGCGCCGATGCGCCTGCGACCGCGCGGGGAGTACGTCGGGCCGTGATCCCGCACGAAGCAACCGGGTCTGCGACTCGCTCGCCCGTGGCGGGGTCATGACAAAGCACCGCGCCCTCGTCCGTCGGGTCTGGTACATCCTTGTGTCACACGACACATACTTGTTACCTTAGGCACATGGATGTTCCGTCTCTGATCGAGCTCCTCGGGCGCACGCCGACCGCAACGGCGCGTGCGACCGGGCTCTCTCGTATGACCGTGCGCCGGGTGCGCGATGGAGTGTCCGCGCCGACGATCGAGACGCTACGCGAGCTCGCGCTGGCGGCCGGGTACGACATCGACGTGCAGCTGGTGCCCGTGAGCGACCCGGCAGCCGCCGTGGCGGCGCGAGTAGTCGCCGACCCGGCCACCCCGACCCGGGAAGATCTTGAGGGCTGGGGGATGACGTCACCTGAGGAAGTCCAGCAGATCGACGAATGGATGGCTCGCCTCGAGCGTCACGCCGGCCCCGACCGGAATCGACTGCTCGAATTGGCGGGCCGGTACTCGGCCGCGCAGCACCGGAAGGGTGCCAGGTTCTTCGCCCCGAAGCCGGGGCTCACGCAGCAGCAGACGATCGAGGTGGCCAACAGTGCTCTGCGTCCGCTGAGCGGGGCAATTTCGGGAGTTGCGGCTGCTCGCGCCTACCTCGGCCACGCCCCGGACCCCGGTCCCGTGGTGGCGTGGTCGACGGATACCGACGCGGTGGCCGAGCGGCTGTCGGCGACGATGCGCGAGGTTGACGAGTATCAGCCGGCCGGTGTTCTGGTTGCGCCTACGATGCAGGCTTACCTGGTCGACATGATGATCCCGCCGGACTGGGAGCAGCAGATCGTCTCGCCGATCCAGGCGGCGATCGACCTGTACGGACTGGGCTACGACCAGCTGGCCGACGAGATCACCGAAGGGTGGTGAACGATGAGCGAAGAGAGCACGCAGGAGCGGTCTCCGAAGAAGTGGGGTATGACCGCGGCGGACTTCGCCACGCGTGCGCAGGAGAACCGTGACCGACACCAGGCGGGGGCTTCGATCCGTGATCCGTTCGTCGGCGACGCCACCCGTGAGCAGCGCACGGGCCGGATCACCTGGCGACCGGGTGCGGTCAACTTCGAACTCGTCGAGCCGTCTGCGGTGCAGCGGTCGCTCTTCCGCCTAGAGAAGTCGCTGCCCGAGCTCGTCTGGAACGCGGCCGCCCTGGAGGGCAACACCTTTACGCTGCCGCAGGTGCAGACCCTGCTGGATGGTGTCACCGTCGGTGGGAAGAAGCACGAGGAGGCGGAGCAGATCCTCGCCCTGAGCGAGGGCATGGACCTGATGATCAGCGCGGTGCGTGACGGCTCCTTCTCGCTGCGCAAAGAGATGAGTGACCGCATCCACGGTGTGATCGCCAGATACGAAGCGATCGAGTCGGGCAACTTCCGTGGCGAGGGTAGCGTGCACGGCGGCGGTTCCGTCACGCTCGCCAGCGGCGGGACCGTCGACGGTGATCCGACCGGGAGGAACGGGGAGCAGCTCCGGGAGGACTTCACGAACCTGCTGGCCGGGCTCGGCGCACTCGGCGATCCGAGAGCCCGCGCCCTGGTGTACTTCGCCTCGGCAACCCGGTCCCAGTTCTACTTCGACGGGAACAAACGCACCGCCAGAATCATGATGACCGGCGCGCTGGTCCAGTCGGGCTTCGCGCCCATCAACATCCCCTATGCACGGCAGGAGGAGTTCAACGTCGCGCTGGACGAGGTGTTCCGCACGGACGACGGGACCCGGCTGATCTCCTTCCTCACGACATGCACCATGCTCGACCGACGATGAGAACGCCGGTGATCTGCGGAACTTCCGCGTCGCGTTTCGCACTGCGGTGATGTCGTCTTCGCCGAGAACGACACCTAGCCAGTTTCCTGGCTAGGATGCCGCCATGATGTACAACGTCCTGGACGCGCGGAACAACCTGTCGAAGCTGATCGCCGACGCCGAGTCGGGGATCGAGGTCACGATCGCGCGCCGCGGGGTGCCGGTGGCGCGGATCGTGCCCATCGAGGGCGCCCCGTCTCGCACGCGCAACGCTTTCGCGGAGTGGTTGGCAGCGAACCCCGTCACGGCGGAGCGAGCGCGACCGGTCGACGAGATCGATGCGATCGTCGCCGAGAATCGGGCCGCCGGGGCGTGATCTACGTCGACAGCTGCCTGGTCATCTACGCGGTCGAGCGCGACGACGACATCGGCGAGCGCACGCGCACCGCACTCGCAGCCGCCGACGAGCCGCTCGCGACGAGCCCCCTGGTCATGCTCGAGGCGCTCGTGAAACCGATGCGGGATGCCGACGCCCAGGCGCAGTCGACCATGTGGAGCGCCTTCGATGCTCTCGAACTGCTGCCGGTGGACCCCGACGCCTTTCTCGACGCGGCGTTGCTGCGTGCCCGCTACCGCGGCTTGCATACGGCGGATGCCCTGCATCTCGCCGTCGCCCGACGGGCGGGGTGCCGCGCTCTCTGGACGAACGACTCGCGTCTCGAGACGGCGTCGGGGGGCTTCGCGGTCGACGTCATCGGCAGCGCTCGCTAGCACCCCCACGTGCGTGCCCTGCGCCCCCTCCGGCGTTCGAGGCCGATGCCGCCCCGGCGTCTCAGCGGTTCTCCCACCCGCGCGCGAGTTCCACGACCGCCGCCACCGCGGCCTCGGTGTCGGCCGGTGAGCCGCCCGCGCGACCGGCGACGAGCCCCGCGACGAACGCGCTCAACGGTGCCGCGGGCCGGGCCACGCCGTTCGCGACGTCGCGAGCGAGGTCGAGGATCAGCGAGATGGGGATGTCGCCCTCGCCCAGATCGAAACGTTCGGCGAGCGCCGCGCTCCAATCGTTGAGCGCTTCGGGCGGCAGGGTGCGGGATTCGGTCATGGCTGCTCCTCCTCGGGCTGCTCGAAGATCGTCCCACGTGTCGACGTCGTGCGTCAGGGCCGGGTCGACCGACACCGGGGTCACCGCCATCCCCCCGAGCAGTGCCCGCATCGACGCATCGCGTCCGCGGTCGGGAAGAGGGGATGCCGCTGCGCGCAGCGCCGCCGTCCGGTACCGGCCGATCAGCCACTGGCGTCGGCCGTCGTCGAGGCAGACGCCGTCGACGCCCGACGGGAGCGCATCGGGCAGCAGCGCCACCGCCTGCCCCACGGTCGGCAGGTCGCAGGCGACGACGTAGACCTCATCGGCATCCACCGACGACAGGGCAGCGATAATCCCCGCCACCGGGCCGCCGAACGGGGGCTCCTCGCGCACCCACTCGACGTCGAGGCCGGGGGCGAGCTCGGGCGCGGCGACCACGATGCGCTCCACGCCCGCCGCACGGACGGCGGTGATCGCCGCGGCGAGGAGCGTCGCGCCGTTCACCTCGAACAGGGGCTTCACCGCCCCGCCGACCCGCGATCCGCGCCCCCCGGCCAGCAGGATCGCGTCGGCCCTCACCACAGCGTCACGCTCACGAGATCGCCCGCGACGAGATCGGTCTCGCCCGGGGGGACGACCGCCAGGCCGTCGGCATCGCCGAAGCCGCGGGTGCCGCGCTCGACCGGGCGGGCGAGCCAGCGCGACGGGTCACGACGGTCGAGGGCGACCGGCACGTACTGCACCCGCTCGGGACGCGCACGCCACCCCGCGGCGAGCGCCACGCGCACGGCGGCGCGACCGAGGTCGGCATCGCCCTCGAGTGCGCGCAGCGCGGGCCGCACGAACAGCTCGAACGACACCGCCGCGCTGACCGGGTTGCCGGGGAGGCCGAACAGCAGGGTTCCCGCGGGGGTGCGCCCGAAGCCCTGCGGCTTGCCGGGCTGCATGCGCACGCGGTCGAAGCGCATGAGGTCGCCGAGGGTGTTCTTCACGACCTCGTACGCCCCGGCGCTCACCCCGCCCGAGAACACCACGACGTCGGCCCCGGCCGCCTCCGCCGCGGCGATCGCGCGGCGGGGTCCGTCGCCCTCGTCGCCCACGCTCGTGCGCAGCACGACCTCGGCACCCGCCTCCTCAGCGAGCCCGGCGAGCAGCACGCTGTTCGACTCGGGGATCCGACCGCGCGCCAGCGGCGCGCCAGGCGCGACGAGCTCCGAGCCGGTCGACACGACCGCGACGCGAGCGGCGCGCGACACGGTGACCGTGCCGACTCCGGATGCCGCGATGGCACCCGCCCGCGCCGCGGTGACCCGCAGCCCGTCGGCGACGACGAGGTCGCCCGCGCGCACGTCGGAGCCGCGGCGGCGGATGTGGGCACCGGGTCCTCGCGGCGGCACGACGATCGTGACCGACTCGACGCCGCCGGCGAGTCCGTGCGCGGTGTCCTCGAACGGGACGACGGCGAGAGCATCGGTGGGCACGGGCGCCCCCGTCATGATGCGGGCCGCGTCGCCGGCATCCATCCGCGGGTCGAGGTCGGTCCCCGCGGGAAGATCGGCGACCACGCGCAGGGTCGCGGGCGCGAGATCGCGCACGGCGAAGCCGTCCATGGCCGAGCAGTCGAAGGCCGGCACGTCGACGGCTGCCCGCACCGGATGCCGCAGCACCCGGCCACGGGCCGCCGCCACGTCGCGGGACTCGGGGTCGAGGGGCTCGACCGCGTCGAGGACGGCGGCGAGGTGGTCGGCGACGTCGATCACGCGGGGGTCCGTGCGGAGGGGACGGGCATGGTTCCAGCGTAGGCGCGGGGGGTGTGCGGGCGGGCGCTGCGTGGGTGGGGCGGGCAGGCGAGCGGGGGCCGCGCGCGCGGGCTGGGCAGGCGCGCGGGGCGAGCGGGGGCTGCGCGGACGGGCTGGGCAGGCGCGCGGGGCGAGCGGGGCCCGCGCGAGCGGGCTGCGCGGCATCGAGGCCTCGGTGCGGGGCTGAGCTGCGCCGGGCGCGGGGCGGCGCGCGAGGGGGGAGAGCGGGGCCAGCGGAGGATGTGGGACGAGCGGAGGACGCGAGAGCGGTCCCTCGCCCTCCGCCGGTCCCACGCCCTCCGCTCATCACACCCTCCGCTCATCACGCCCTCCGGCGGTCCCACATCCTCCGCTCGTCACCTCGCCGCAACCCCCGAAGTCCCGGACGCGCCCGGTCTACCGTGGAGACATGGACGACCTGACCTACGACGAGGTCGGCGCGACGGCCGGCGAGATGCCTCCGGGGTACCACCACGTCCGCGCCCACCGTGTGATCGGGCACGGCCGCGGCGATTTTGAGCGCGCGGCCGACGCCCTGCTCGCGGGCGAGGCCCAGCGGCGCGCCGGCGCCCGGGTCGAGCTGTCCGAGACGCCGATGCGCGAGGGCACGCGCGTCACGATGCGGCTGGGTCTCGGCATCCTGGCGTTCCGCATCCCCTGCCTCGTCGTCTGGGCCGAGCGCACCGACACCTCGGCCGGCTTCGCCTACGGCACGCGTGCGGGCCATCCCGAACGCGGCGAGGAACGCTTCACGCTGACGCTGCGCCCGTCGGGCGAGGTGGCGTTCGACATCGCCGCCTTCTCGGCACCGGGCCGCTGGTTCACACGCGTGGGCGCACCGCTCGGCCGTGTCGTGCAGGCCTGGATGACGCGGCGGTATCTGCGGGCACTCGACGCGCGCTGACCCGGGGTGCCCCGTGTCGGATGAACTCGGGCCTCCGACGACGCGGCGGCAGGGTGAGCCCCGCCGCGCAGATTCGTTGCGTCGGCGGCGTGCACAACTCCTGAGTTCTGGCGGCACCCGACCGCCGCGGGGGCGGAAATCCGCATGTCGGCCTCAGCGCACCGCCCGATCCTCAGGAGTTGCGCACGGGCGGTCGGCGACGGCTCGGGCACCGAGATCGCCGACGGCGACGCGAAGGGCGCCCCGGCCGAAGCCGGAGCGCCCTTTCGTCGTGCCTGGGGTCAGGAGCGGGGACGGTCGTCTTCCACGACCGACTGCACGCTGTCCGTCGCCGGCGTCTCGTCGTCGGTGCGTACCTCGTCGGCAGCGATCGCGAGGTCGACCGCGGCGTCTTCGAGGGCCTCGGCGACCACGTCGCGCACGTCTCCGCGGTCGTCGGCGGGCGTGCTCGTGACGGGGCTCTCGGGCTCGAGGCCCTCCGTGACGCGGTCCGCCGCAGCGATGTCCGCATCGGCGGAGGCCACCCGCTCGCGTGGCGCCTGCACCGTCTGCTCGACAGCGGCTGCGGCACCGGCGGCGACGTCTCTCGACCTGGCCACCGCGACGTCGACGGTCTCCGACGCGCTGGCGGCGAGGTCCCTCGACTTCGTTACCGCGTCATCGACGGCGGCCGAGGCGCCGGCCGCGACGTCCTTCGACTTCGCCTTCATGTCGTCGACCGCCTCCGACGCGCGGGCGGCGACGGCATCCGTGCGCTCCTTCACGTCGCCGGCGACGTCGCGGGCGCGGGCCGACACGGCATCCGCCTTCTGCTCCGCCTCGTCGACGACGTCACGGTCGAACGGGCCGAAGACGCCCGTCACGACCACGTCGACGTCGATCCGACCGCGACCGAGGGGCTCGAGCGCATCGCGGACGGCCGTCCGCACGGCATCCGACACCTCGTGCAGCTTGTGCGGGTAGTCCACGACGAGCGAGATGGTGGCGGTGACGGAGTCGGCGCGATCGGTGTCGATCTTCACACCGGGCGCGGTGCTCGCGAGTCCCACGCGCTCCCGAACGGCATCCGACGCACGCCCCAGCAGGCTGCCGAGGGAGTGGACGCCCGTGACGGATCCGGCGGCGGTCGCGGCGAGCGCGGCCGCGGCGTCCAGGGCCGGGGGGTCGATGGCGGGGTCGATGGTTGTCATGACGTCTCCTCGTGGGGTGTCAATGCACGCGGGTGTTGTCGTGCGCGAGCTTCGCGCGCAGACCCGAGTGGATCGAGATGTAGGCGCGCAGGTTCTGACCCGTCAGGGCGGCGAGGTTCGACACGAGGGTGTCGACGTGCTCGGCCACCTGGCGGGGAGAGGTGTTCTGTCGCGGGGTCACCGCGACGTGCAGCACCGACTCCTTGTTGATCTCGCCAGCGGTGATGCGGGCCGAGAGGATCTCGTCGCGCTCGGCCAGGGCGTTCTTCAGCGCTTCGGAGGCGAAGTTGTCGGTGACCGTGATGCGGCCCTCGTCGCTCGCGCTGCCGGTGGACTGCAGGGGTGCCTGACGACGACCGCGCACGGCGGACGAGGCGATGACGATGAGGATGACGGCCAGCACCACGAAGGCGGCGACCGCTCCCCAGCCGGCGGACTCGCGACCGAGGCCCACGAGCCAGCCCTGGAAGCCGCCCATGACCGAGGTCCAGGTGTCGGCTCCGCCGCGGGCGAGCCCGACGAGCAGAGCGAGGGCACCGGCGGCCAGCAGCACGACGGCGACCAGGAAGAGCAGGAAGCGGTTCAGACCGCGACGCGTCGCATTCATCGGGACTCCTTGGTGTCGGGACGCTGCACGCGCAGGTGGGTGCGCACGGCGGGCGAGAGCTTGTACGAGGTGACCTCTTCTTCGACGAGGCGGCGCAGCTCGGCTTCGTCGACGGGGATGCCGACCGGGGGCCGCACGGTCACATCGACCGAGCGGTGGGCCACGCCCACGACGATGTCGTCACGGGCGATGCCCGACTCGTTGCTCAGGTGCTGGGCGACGGCAGAGGCCACGACGCCGTTGTCGACGACGACGGCACGCTCACCCCACGCCATCTCGTGACGCGACAGGCGTCCGGGCTTGAGCGCGAGGACGAGAACGAGCACACCCACGAGGGCGAGCACGATGCCGCCGACGATGAACGCGACGGGAAGCAGGGCGGTGGGGGCCGCGACGACGGCGTTCAGCGCTTCGCCGGGGGCGACGAGCAGAGCGGGCTGCCCGACCAGGTTGAGGATGATCTCGACCGCGGCGTAGGCCAGGACGAGCAGGAGCAGCACGGCCACGACGATCATGGCCACGGTGCGCGGCGAGTGGGTCTCGCGGCGCACGACGGTGCGGAGCACGGCGTCGGTCATCACAGCACTCGCTTTCGCTGGGGGGCGGAGGCGCCCGAGATGGTCAGGTCGACGCGCGAGACCTCGCGGCCGAACAGGCGGGTCAGACGCGACCGCAGTTCGCTCTGGGCGACGCGGGCGGCTTCCAGCACGGGGGTGGCGGCGCGCACGGCCTCGGTGTCGTCGAGGCGCGGCACGGGGAAGGCCGAGGTCACGCGGACCACGGCCGTGTCGCGGGACGAGACGATCTCGACGCGGACGTTCTTGGCATCCACGCCGATGATGTCGGCGGCGGCCCGCTCCGCGGTCTTCTGCAGCACGCGGTCCGAGATGGCGACGCGGCCCGCGGGGAGGCCGGGGCCGGCAACCGAGCTGCGGTTGCCGACCCCGGGAGAAGCGGTGACGGTGGTCACGATGTGCTCCGACCCTTGAAGGCGTTGACGATGTTGCCGAAGTCGATCTCACCCGCCGTGATGCGGGCGACGACGATTCCGATCGCCATGAACAGGGCGACGAGGATGAATCCCCAGAAGCCGAAGATCAGGGCGCTGAGGGCCAGGACGAGCCCGACCAGGGCGCCCTTCGTCGTGGCGCTCACTGGACGCGCTTTTCGTTGCTGTCGTCGTCGTTGTTGTCGTCGCCCGGGATGTGGACGTCGTTCACGTCGACGTTGACCTCGACGACCTCGAGGCCGACGAGACGGTTGATGGCACCGGCGACGCGGCCGCGGACCTGGTCGGCGACTTCCTGGATGGGGGCGCCGTACTCGACGACGATGGTGATGTCGGCGGCGGCCTGGGTCTCGCCGACCTCGACCTTGACGCCCTGCGTCAGGTCGGTGGCGTTGATCGCGTCACGGATGGCACCCAGCGCGCGGGCTCCGCCGCCGCCGAGCGCGTACACACCGGCGACCTCGCGGGCAGCGATCCCGGCGACCTTGGCGACGACGCCCTCGGCGATCGTGGTCTTGCCCTCGGTGTGGGCGTCCTGTCCGCGGGCGCTCAGCGGGCGGTTCACGCGCGACGCCGTCTGGGGGACGTTCTGCGCGGCGGGGGTGGTGGGGGCGTTCTCAGCCATGTCCGTGCCTTTCAACAGTCGTGACCCGGTCGTTCCGGGGTGGGCGCTTTGGCCTACATGGATAAGACGTACCGGGTGCAGGAATCGTCACGTCGGGATTGAAAAAAACTCCGAAATCTGTATTCGCATGAATGCGAATGGGCGTTTCCCTCGTGATTCCGCGGGTGGATGCGCTCCCACGACGCTTCCTGCGTCGGCGGCCCCGGACGCCCGACGAAGCGGATCCCCGTAGTCCCCGCCCCCGGATCCCCCCCTCCCCGCCCCTCCCGATCCGGTCGGCGCCGGCGGGCGTACGCTCGATCCATGAGCCCCCTCCGTGCGTTCGTCCGGTCCTGACGTGGGCCGCCTCACCGCCTCCCGCCGCGTCACCCGCCTCACCCTCGACGGGGTCCGTCGCGAGCGACCGGATGCCATCGCCGTCGAGGAGCCGCTCGAGATCCGCGTCGCCGGGTCGCCGTTGGCCGTCACGATGCGCACCCCGGGTCATGACGTCGAACTGGCCGCCGGTTTTCTCGTGTCGGAGGGCGTGATCAGCCGCGGCGACGAGTTCGCCCGGGCGATCCACTGCGGCGGCCCCGGCACCGGCGGTGCCGACGGCAACACGTACAACGTGCTCGATCTCACGCTCGCACCGGGCGTCGCCCTCCCCTCGCCCGACATCGCCCGCTCGTTCTATACGACGAGCTCGTGCGGCGTCTGCGGCACGGCCTCCATCGAGGCGGTCGAGAAGGTGTCGTCCTACGACGTCTCGTCCGACGGCATCCAGGTGTCGGCGCACGACGTCGCGGCCTTCCCCGACCGCCTGCGCGAGCAGCAGAAGACGTTCGACAAGACCGGCGGACTGCACGGCGCCGCCCTCTTCGACGTCGCGAGCGGCGCGATGCTCGTGGCCCGCGAAGACGTCGGTCGGCACAACGCCGTCGACAAGGTCGTCGGGTGGGCGCTGCTGAACGACCGCCTGCCGCTGCGGGGGACGGTGCTGCAGGTCTCGGGCCGCGTGAGCTTCGAGCTGGTGCAGAAGGCCGTGATGGCCGGCATCCCGGTCCTGTCGGCGGTGTCGGCGCCCTCCTCTCTCGCCGTCGAGCTGGCCGACCGTGCGGGGCTCACGCTGGCCGCGTTCGTCCGCGGTGGCAGCATGAACCTGTACACGCGGGCGGATCGCATCCAGGCGCCGTCCACAACCCCCGCGACGGACGAGGTCGCGAGCGTACGCTGACGAACGCGCACGGGGGTGAGGGTGGATGCCACCGCCCCGGCGCTGAAGACTTCGGAGGGTGAACATGGGTGAGTCGTTCGGATTGATGGCCGAGAAGCCGCGACAGGGCGGGCTCGGGCCGGCGGTCACGACCGAGTGGTCGAGCACCGGCGAGTACGAGCACCCGGCCGCCGGCTGGGGGGCCGCCTTCTCGGTCGGAAAAGTGCTGCTCGAGCAGCGCCAGCCCGTCGCGGGGACGCGCGCGATGTTCACGATGAACCACCCCAAGAGCGGGTTCGACTGCCCCGGCTGCGCGTGGCCCGACGACAAGGGCGTCGCCCTCGACATCTGCGAGAACGGCATCAAGCACGTCACGTGGGAGATGACGCACAAGCGCGTCGGCAAGGAGTTCTTCGCCGAGCACTCCGTGACCGAGCTGTCGCAATGGACCGACTTCGACCTCGAAGACGCCGGTCGCCTCGTCGGCCCCCTGGCGTACGACGCGGCATCCGATCACTACGTGCCGATCTCGTGGAACGACGCCTTCCGCATGATCGCGCAGCACCTCACCGCGCTCGACTCGCCCGATCAGGCGGCGTTCTACACCTCGGGGCGCCTGAGCAACGAGGCGTCGTTCCTCTACCAGCTGTTCGCGCGCGAGCTCGGCACGAACAACCTCCCCGACTGCTCCAACATGTGCCACGAGGGCTCGGGACGCGGCCTCACTGCCTCGCTCGCCACCCCGAAGGGCACCGCCGACCTCGAAGACTGGGAGAGCTGCGACGCCCTCTTCGTGCTCGGCGTCAACGCCGCCTCGAACGCTCCGCGCATGCTCACGAGCCTCGCCGAGGCCGTCGACCGCGGCGCACAGGTCGTGCACGTGAACCCGCTGCGCGAAGCGGCGGCAACCCGCACGATCGTGCCCCACGAGATCGTCGACATGGCGACGTTCCAGTCCACCCCCACCAGCACGATGAACCTGCAGGTGCGCCCCGGCGGCGACCTCGCCCTCATCCGCGGCATGGCCAAGGTCGTGTTCGAGGCGTCCGAGACCGACCCCACCGCGCTCGACCAGGCCTTCCTCGACGAGTACACGACGGGCCTCGACGCCTACCGCGCCCTGGTCGAGGCGACCGGCTGGGACGAGCTCGTCGAGCAGGCGGGACTCACCGAGGCCGAGATCCGCGGAGCCGCCGACGTCTACCTGAGCGCCGAGCGCACGGTCATCAGCTGGTGCCTGGGCGTCAGCCAGCATCAGCACGGCGTCGACACGGTGCGCGAGATCGTCAACCTGCTGCTGCTGCGCGGCAACGTCGGACGCACGGGCACCGGCCCCTCGCCCGTGCGCGGTCACAGCAACGTGCAGGGCAACCGCACCTGCGGCATCAATCACAAGCCCACCGAGAAATGGCTCGCCAAGCTCGACGAGGTCTGCGGCATCGTCTCGCCCCGCGAGCCCGGCCTCGACACCGTGCACACGGTCGCGGGCCTGCACCGCGGCGACGTCAAGGTGTTCGTCGGCATGGGTGGCAACTTCGTGCGGGCGGCCCCCGACACCGCCCTCACCGCCGAGGGCATGAGCCGGTGCGAACTGACGGTGCACGTGAGCACCAAGCTCAATCGCAGTCACTTGACCCACGGCAAGGACGCGCTGATCCTCCCGTGCCTCGGCCGCACCGAACGCGACGTGCAAGAGGCGGGCCCCCAGTCGATCTCGACCGAGGATGCCATGAGCTCGGTCATGCTGTCGCTCGGCTCACGCCGCCCGGCATCGTCGCACCTGCTCAGCGAGCCCGAGATCATCGCGCGCATGGCCCGCGCGACGATGCCCGAGTCGGCGACGCCGTGGGAGTGGTACGTCGGCGACTACGACCGCATCCGCGACACCATGGCGAAGGTCCTGCCGGGCTTCGAGGGCTTCAACGAGCTCGTCCGCCAGCAGTACGGCTTCCGCATTCCGCAGCCGGCTCGCGAGCGCGACTTCCAGACCCCGTCGGGCAAGGCGGAGTTCTCGGATGCCGAGCTGCCCGACGTCATCCCCGAAGAAGCCGACGTGCTGGTGCTGCAGACCATGCGCTCGCACGATCAGTGGAACACCACGATCTACTCGGCCGACGACCGGTACCGCGGCGTCCGCAACATCCGCGAGCTGGTGTTCATGCACCGTCGCGACATGAAGGAGCGCGGCATCGCCGAGGGAGACCTGGTCGACATCGTCGCCACCTCGCGCGACGGGTCGGTCCGCAGCGTCACGGCGTTCCGCGCGCTCGAGTACGACACCCCGCGCGGCAGCGCCGCCGGCTACTTCCCCGAGCTGAACGTGCTGCTCGGTCCCGACGACTACAGCCGCCAGAGCGACCAGCCGCTGATGAAGGACATCCGGGTGCGCATCGCGAAGACCGCGTCCTGACCACCGGGCCCGCCGTGCACCGCGGCGAGCCCCCTTCCCTGACACCCGGGTCGGTGCCGCGTTCCGCCCGCCATCCGCTCCAGGGTGGTCAGCGGTCGAGCCGCGACAGGGCCTCCGCGGTCGCCGCGCGGAGGGCGACGACCGGGTCGCGCCAGGCCAGGTCCGCCCCCACGATCCGGGTCATCGAGAAGACGTGGGGGCCGTCGACTCCCGGGGCCACGTTCCCGGCAATCAGGGCGGCGGGCACGCCGTACCCCGCGGCGAGCGCGAGCACGTGACCCGGCCCCTTGCCCTCGAGGGTGGTCGCGTCGAACGCGCCCTCCCCCGTCAGCACGAGGTCGGCTCCGGCGATCGCCGCGTCGAGCCCCCGCGCGGCGGCGACGAAGGCGGCGCCGTCGACGAGCTCCGCCCCGGCGGCGAACAGCGCGCCCGACAGACCCCCGGCCGCGCCCGTCCGCGCCACCCCGTCGAGCGAGCGACCGAACCGTGCGGTCCACTCCGCGGCATCCGTCACGAGTCGAGCCGTGAGGCGCTCGACCATCGCCGCATCGGCCCCCTTCTGCGGGCCGAACACGCGCGCGGCATCGCCGAACGCGGCGGTGGCGTCGGTCAGCACGATGACTCCGGGCGGGAAAGGAACGCGAGCACCCAGCGCGTCGAGCGCCCCGCGCCCGCCGTCGGTCATCGCCGATCCGCCCATTCCCACGACGATCCGCGTCGCCCCGGCGTCGAGGGCGAGAGCCAGCAACTCGCCGACGCCGCGGCTCGTGGCGCCCCACGGGTCGTTGCCTCGCGCACCTCCGGCGAGGACGAGCCCGGATGCCGCGGCCGACTCGATCACGGCACTGTCACCGTCGAGGCGCCAGGCGGCGGCGACCGGAAGACCGAGCGGCCCCGTGACGGTGTCGCGACGGGTCGGGCCGCCGAGGGCGTCGAGCGTGCCGTCACCGCCGTCCGCCATGGGTAGGACGACGGTCTCGGCCTCGGCCCACCGCTCGCGGACCGCTGAGGCCATGGCATCCGCCGCCTCCTGGGCGGTGAGCGTGCCCTTGAACTTGTCGGGGGCGATCACGACGCGCATGGGCACCTTCGGTCGGGGCGGGTGTCTGCACCCTACCGCCGGGCATCGCGCGGCCGGGCGGCCGCCGCACGCCCTCGGCGATCCGCGCACCCTCAGCCCGGATGCCACGAGCCCCCGCCCGCACACAACCTCAGCGATTCGCGCACCCTCAGCCGATCGAGCCCGAATCGAACCGACGTTGTGAGAAGCACTGACCTTGCGCCCGAACGCCCCGAGCGGGCCGCCCGCAGACGGCCCCGGCGATGTCCGACCACCCAACTAGACTGACTCCGTCCGGCCCCTGCGATTTCTGGAGCTCAGCCGCGTGACCACTTCACCCGAATCCGCCGCCCGTACGGCACTCGCCGACACCGTCGAGAACGCCATCTCGACGCCCGAGAAAGAGCAGCCCTACGGCGCCCTCGGTCTCAAGAGCGACGAGTACGCCCGAATCCGCGAGATCCTGGGCCGCCGCCCCACCAGCGGTGAGCTGGCGATGTACTCGGTCATGTGGAGCGAGCACTGCTCCTACAAGTCCAGCAAGATCTACCTGCGCCAGTTCGGCCAGAAGGTCAGCGACGAGATGAAGACCCGCCTCATGGTGGGCATGGGCCAGAACGCCGGCGTCGTCGACGTGGGCGACGGCTGGGCGGTCACCTTCAAGGTCGAGTCGCACAACCACCCCAGCTACATCGAGCCGTTCCAGGGCGCGGCCACCGGCGTCGGCGGCATCGTGCGCGACATCATCTCGATGGGCGCGCGCCCCGTCGCGATCATGGATCAGCTGCGCTTCGGCGCCATCGACCACCCCGACACCCCGCGCGTGGTGCACGGCGTCACCAGCGGCATCTCGTTCTACGGCAACTGCCTGGGCCTGCCCAACATCGGCGGCGAGACCGTCTTCGACGCCGTCTACCAGGGCAACCCGCTGGTCAACGCCCTCGCGGTGGGCGTCATGCGCCACGAAGACATCAAGCTCGCCAACGCGACCGGGGTGGGCAACAAGGTCGTGCTGTTCGGTGCCCGCACGGGCGGCGACGGCATCGGCGGCGCCAGCATCCTGGCATCCGACACCTTCGCCGACGGCGGCCCCACCAAGCGCCCCGCGGTGCAGGTGGGCGACCCGTTCGCCGAGAAGGTGCTCATCGAGTGCTGCCTCGAGCTGTACAAAGACGACCTCGTCGAGGCCATCCAAGACCTGGGGGCCGCCGGCATCTCGTGCGCCACGAGCGAGCTCGCCGCCAACGGCGACAGCGGCATGAAGGTCGAGCTGTCGAAGGTGCTGCTGCGCGACCCCTCGCTGACGCCCGAAGAGATCCTCATGTCGGAGTCGCAGGAGCGCATGATGGCGATCGTCGCGCCCGAGAAGCTCGACGCGTTCCTCGCCGTCGTCGGCAAGTGGGACGTCGAGACCAGCGTGCTCGGCGAGGTCACCGGAGACGGCCGCCTCGTCATCGACTGGTACGGCGAGCGCATCGTCGACGTCGACCCCTCGACCGTCGCGGTCGACGGCCCCGTGTACGAGCGCCCCGTCGCGTACCCCACGTGGATCGACGCGCTGAACGACGACACGGCGACGACCCTCGCGCGGGCGACGGATGCCGAGACCCTCCGCCAGCAGTTCACCACCCTGGTCGCGAGCCCCAACCTCGCCGACACCTCGTGGATCACGAACCAGTACGACTACTACGTGCTCGGCAACACGGCGCTGAGCTTCCCCGACGACGCCGGTATGATCCGCGTCGACGAAGAGACCGGCCTCGGCTTCGCGATCGCGACCGACTGCAACGGCCGCTACAACCAGCTCGACCCCTACAACGGCGCGAAGCTCGCTCTGGCCGAGGCCTATCGCAACGTCGCGGTCACGGGCGCCGTGCCCACCGCCGTCACCGACTGCCTCAACTTCGGCAGCCCCGAGAACCCCGAGGTCATGTGGCAGTTCAGCCGGGCCGTCGAGGGCCTGAGCGACGGATGCCTCGAGCTCGGCATCCCGGTCACGGGCGGCAACGTCTCGTTCTACAACCAGACCGGTGACCAGCCGATCCACCCGACCCCCGTCGTGGGCGTCCTGGGCATCATCGACGACGTCGCCGCCCGCATTCCCAGCGGGTGGCAGGATGCCGGTGAGAACCTCTACCTGCTCGGCACCACCGCCGACGAGCTCGACGGTTCGCAGTGGGCCGGCACGATCCACGACCACCTCGGCGGCCGCCCGCCCCGGGTCGACCTGGCGCAGGAGCGCAAGCTCGCCGAGCTGCTCAAGGCCGCCGGTTCGCAGTCGCTCGTGTCGAGCGCCCACGACCTGTCGTCGGGCGGTCTCGCGCAGACCCTCGCCGAGGGCGTCATGCGCTTCGGCGTGGGTGCGCGCGTGTGGCTCACCGAGCTCATGGAGCGCGACGGCGTCGATGCCACGGCGGCCCTGTTCAGCGAGTCGACCGGCCGCGTCCTGGTCAGCGTCCCCCGCGAAGAAGACGTCAAGTTCCGAGGCCTGTGCAACGGCCGCGGCTACCCGGTGCTGCGCATCGGTGTGACCGACGTCGAGCCCGGCACGGTGGCATCCCTCGAGATCCAGGACGTCTTCACCGTCACGGTCCCGGAGCTGCGCCGCCTGTCGAACGAGACCCTGCCCGCCGTCTTCGGTCCCACCGTCGCGGAGCCCGTGGCCTGAGGGTTCGGGCCCTCGGCCCCGACACCCCGCCCGCCCAGAGGAGAAGTGCGATGAGCGACGACGACGACATGACGGTGTTCAGCGACAAGCGCCAGCGGCGGGTGAAGCTCACCGCGTGGGTCGTGATCGGTGCGCTCATCCTCACCGGTGGCGGCGCGACCGTGTTGACGTTGATCCTGGGCTGACGCGCGTCCCACGCGAGGGGCGTTCCCCGTCGCCGAGGCTGCGTCCCGGCGGAGCGCCCCCTCTCGCGTCGAACCGACTCGGGCGTCGGGGGTGCTTCCCCTGCGCGTTCCGGCCGAATGCCCGGCGTGATGTCAGACACCGCCCGTAGCATGGGGGTGTGGAACCGCTGGTGATCTTTCTCACCGAGTGGTGGTGGATCGGCCCCGCAGCGGCCGGTGCCGGCACACTCGGGTGGGTCGGCGTGCGCCGCACACGGCAACGCGCGCTCCCCGCGGGAACCACGACCACCGGCGACCGAGCGGCCCGGGCCTGGGCTTCTCGCCCGCTGAGCAAGAACGCCGCCCGTCGTCTCGAGCTCGACGCCGCGCAGCTCGATCTGCAGAGCGCCCGGCACGCCGTCATGCGCGGACGCGCCGAGGTGAAGGTCGCCGATGCCGAGGTGGTGCGCGCTCAGGCCGAGCGCGCGGCGTCCCGCGTTCCGGCCGACGTGGTCGCCGCCGCCCGCGGTCGACTCGTCGACGCCCAACGCGACCTGCGCGCCGCGATCGCCGAGGTGCGGGCCAGCCGCGCCGGCGTGAAAGCGGCGAAGGCGATGCTGCCGGCGATCCGCTCCGGTGGCGCGCCCCTTCCGGTCGCGCGTCTGCTGGCCGAGCACGACGCCGTCCTCGCCCGCTGGATGTCCTACGAGACCGACCCCGCGCTGGCGATCGACTACCCCGCCATGACCGACTCGCGCTCCCCCCTGCTCGCCGACTTCCTGCGCGCGCACGAACGCGCGCAGTGGCTGCGTCCGGCCTCGACCACGACGCGTCTCGAGCCCGCCCAGTTCCTCGCGTACCGCGATGCCGTGCGTCACGTCTCGCACGCGTTCGACCGCGCGGAGCGCGCCGCACGGCGCGGCGGCGAGCAGCCCAGCGTCGAGGGCACCGACGCGTGGGGTCGCGTGGCCTCCGATCTCGCCGAGACGGCTCAGCGTGCGCTGGCCCGTTCGATGGAGTCGATGGGCCGTGCAGCGGCCCGCAACTGGAGCGAACGGGGCGCGAAGCGCGCGCAGAAGAAGGGCCCCGACGCCGCTCCCCCCACGCCGAACGAGCGCCCCGTGCGGCCGCCGCCCGCGCGCGAGAAGCCGCGACCGCCGGCATCCTGAGCCGCCGTCGGGCGAGCGGCGTAGCATGGCGCCGTGCAGGAGTTCTGGAATTTCGCCGGCCAGTACTGGTGGCTGGTCTTCCCCGTCTTCGGAATGACCATGGGGGCGGTCAACGCGCGCGTGAAGCACCGCGAGGTCGCCGCCCGTCGGCGCCACCGCGAGCAGATCGAGCTGATCCGCGCGCAGGGCGGGGCCGTTCCGGCGTCGATCTCCGCTCCGACCGTGGGCGCCCCGGTCGCCGACGCCCAGCAGCGCGCCGTGGACGCGCACGACGCCGTCACCCACCGCTGGCTCGAGTACGAGCTCGACGCGTCGAAGCTCATCTCCTACCCGGCGATGAGCGACGGCCGCCAGCCGCTCACGGCGGCGTTCCTGCGCGCGAAGAAGGTCGCCGACAATCTGCGCCCCCGCATCGATGAGGTGTTGTCGCCCGATCGGCTCAAGGAGTACCGCGAGGCCGTCACCGACTACGAAGTGGCCTTCGAGGTCGCCGAGCGCGACGCCCGACGGGTCAAGGACGCCGCGTTCACCGCCGACGAGCGCAAGCGCCTCGACACCGCGAAACAGCTGCTCAGCGTCGCCACCGACCAGGCCGCCACCCCGAACGAGCGGCAGGTCGCCTACCGCCGCGTGCGCGAGGAGTTGAACGGTCTGATCTGGCTGTCCGACGAGGCCGTCGACGTGCTCGAGAAGAAGGTCGCGCTCGAACTGCCCCGCGGCAGCGGCGATACACCCCGCACTCCGCTCATCCCGCCCGAGCCCGCGGTCTGACGCGACGGCTCCCGCGCGGAGTCGTCAACTCTTGCGGCGTATCCGCACCGGCCCCCGCGCCGTCGTCACGTCGACGACCCGACCCTTCTGCGTCACCTCGACCTCGCCGAGCCCGACGAGTTCGTGCGCGGCGTCGCGCGCCGGCTGCATGAGGTCTCGCCAGTCGTCGCCGCCGATGGCACGGGCCGCCTCCGATGGGCAGATCGTCTTGTCGGCGTCGCGCGCGGCGAGCAGTTCGCGAATGGATGCCACGAGCCGAGGATCCGCACCAGATGCCGGGGTCATCTGTCCAGTGTCCCTCCGCGCCGCGGTGTCGGGGTCAGAATGAGCCGGTGATCACCGAGCGCCATGCCCCCGATCTGCCCGGACGCGCCGTCATCGAGCAGCGGTGGAACCGCGCCGTCTTCGTGCACTGGCGGGTGGACCCGGCCGACGTCGCCCCGCTGCTTCCGGCCGGCACCCGTCCCGACGTGCACGACGGCTCCGCGTGGGTGGGGCTCGTGCCCTTCGTGCTCAGTGAGTTCCGCTTCCTGCCCCTGCCGCCCGTGCCCTTCGTCGGCACGTTCACCGAGATCAACGTGCGCACCTACGCGATCGACGACGAGGGCCGCCGCGGCGTCGTGTTCCGCACGCTCGAGGCCGAGCATCTGGCCCCCGTCCTCGGGGCCCGCGCGCTGTTCGGCCTTCCCTACCGGTGGGCTCGGGCCGGAGTCCGCACCGACGGCGCGCGCATCGAGTACCGCTCGCGGCGTCACGGGGAGCGGCATCCGGGAACCCACGTGCGTGCCACCCTCGGCACCGACACGGCGGACACCCCCCTCTCGCGGTTCCTGACCGCGCGATGGGGCTTCCACGAGCGTCACCTGGGCCGCACGATCTGGGCCGCGAACAGCCACGAACCGTGGCCCCTGGTCGAGGCGCAGCTCGACGTGCTCGACGACGACCTCGTCGCCGACGCCGGCTTCCCCCAGCTCGCCGGCCGCACGCCCGACTCGGTGCTGGCGATGCCCGCGGGCCACCCCGGCTTCATCACGCGCTTCACGACGGCGCACGCGATCGCCTGAGTCGGGCGGAGGATGCGGTCCGTCTCGCCGAGAAGAGCTGCCGGTGCGCCGAAGACACCACTCACCCGAATGCGGTGCGTTTTCATCTTTCTCATGTATGCATGCTCATGTTTACCTTGCGAGTGGGCGTTGACCAACGTCGTTCCACCCCACGGCGCTCGCGCCGAAAGGACAATTCATGAGCACGCAACATCGATCGGCGGTTTCAGCCGCGTTCCTTGCCCTCGCCATCGCATTCGCGCCCACCTCCGCGGCACTCGCGGCGACGGACAGTGCGACGGACCCCGAGTCCACGTTCCACGAGTTCGTCGACGATCTGGCGCTCTCACCGGCGAGTAAGCGCCAGGTCGAGCAGTACTTCGCCGCACTTCCGGAGGAGAAGCAGGAGGCGGGCGCCGCGGACCCATCGACACTATTCACCTATTCCGAGGCCACCTCCACCGTTCGCCAGCTACCTGTTGCCCCCTCGGACAGTGGGCGCCTCACCACCCTGGCCGCAGCGGGTATTCGAACGCTGCAGGTGAGCAACCGACAGGACGTCAAGATCGGGAATGTCACGTTCATCACCTTCAGCCTGAGTTACACATATGAGGCGCGTGGCAGCTCAGTCACACGGAACATCAACTGCACGGGGTCTGCATCAGGAGTGATCAGTGCGAGCTCGTCACCCACATCCTGGATCTCTCAAGGACGTGGGACCTGCGATGTGCGCACCCAAGCCAGCGTTTTCGTGAAGGGCCTGCCCTTCCAGTTCACGAAAGTGCACACGGTCACGACGCAAGCGGGCAATCCTGCTCGGGTCGACGGCCGAATCTACTCGGCATGACGATCCATGCACACACGCGGGCCAGATCGCGAGCTTCCTCTCTCCACTGGTGGGCTGTCGCGGCAGCCGCCGTCGCACTGGCCGCGCCGCTGCCGGACGAATGGAGGCTCACCGTCCAGATCTTGACCCTCGTCTTCGGAGTAGTGGTGCTGTGGGTGGTCCGGGGTCGAGCGGCTCGATCGATCGCGGCGGCCGTCGTTGTCGTGGTCGGCGCCGTCGTAGGCGTGCAGATCGCCGGGCAGGTCCTCGCTCTCGTGTTCGAGCGATCCTTCATCGACGACGCCGTCGTCGTCGGCTGAGAGACGGCCAGCGGGACCGACGCCAGAAAGAAACGTCAGTCGCGCTGCGTCGGGAACGCGTCGGGGTACTGCTCGAGCCACGCCTGCACGGCCTCGGGCTCCTTGCCCTCGCCGTACTCGTTGACGACGAGGTCTTCGAGCGAGCCGTACTGCTCGTCGTCGAGCTGGATGCCGGCGATGAGCTCGGTGGCATCCGGGTACTTCTCGGCGAAGCCGGAGGTCGCGAGGAAGTGCAGAGCCTCGGGGTCGCCCATCAGACCCTGGGGGTCCTCGAGGTCTTTCACGTCGTAGGCGTCGTTCGCCCAGAAGGGACGCCACAGGGTGACCGCGATGTCCTTCTGCGCCGCGATGGCGTTGTCGAGCTCGGTGAGCATCGCCGCGGTCGACGAGGTGACGAGTTCGAAGTCGCCGTCGAGGCCGTAGCCGGGCAGCATGGTCTCCTGCGTCTGCTTGGTGAGGCCGGCACCCGGCTCGATGCCGTAGATGCGCCCCTCGAAGCGGTCGGCGTTGGCCTGCAGCTGCTCGATCGAGTCGATGTCGACGTAGCTGGGCACCGCGATCGTGAGCTTGGCGTTGTCGTAGTACGCGCCGAGGTCTTCGATCTTGTCGCCGTAGGTGTTCATGTAGTCGGCGTGCGTCAGCTCGGGCCACGCCGACGGGTAGATGTCGACGTCGCCCTGGGCGAGGCCGGCGTAGAGCGGGCCCGCCTCGGTGAGGGTCTGCATCTCGACGGTGTAGCCGAGCTTCTCGAGCTGGTCCTCGAGCAGGTAGGCGGTGCTGAGACCGTCGGTCCACGACGGCAGGAACCCGAGCGTGATCGTGCCCTTGTCGCCGCCGCCGCCGTCTCCGCCCTCGGCCTGGTTGCCGCTCGCGCAGCCGGCGAGCGCGAGGGCGCTGACGGCCCCGAGGGCCAGGGTGGTGGTGAGGTGTCGCTTGTTCATCGCTGTGTTCTCTTCCTTTTCGTATGCGTTTCCGTGTGTGCGCGCGCGTGAGGTGCCAGGACTCACGCGGGGGTGGGGGCGGCGGGGGCGCGACGTCGGCCCAGCGCCGCGAGCAGCGACGAGGCGTTGTCGGACCGGTTGCCGAGGGCGGCGGTGAGGCGGTCGAGGTACACCGCCAGCACGACCACGCTGAGGCCCGCCTCGACGCCCTTGGGCAGGTTGACGGTCGAGATCGACTGCACGACCTCCTTGCCCAGGCCGTCGGCGCCGACGATGCCGGCGACGACCGCCATCGACAGGGCGAGCATGATGACCTGGTTGACGCCCGCCATGATGGTGGGCATCGCGAGCGGCAGTTGGATGCCACGCAGGATCTGTCCGGGCGTCGCGCCGAACGCGTGCCCGGCCTCCACGGTCTCGGAGTCGACCCCGCGGATGCCGAGCTCGGTCAGACGCACGCCCGGGGGCAGCGCGAAGATGACCGTCGAGACGACACCGGGTACCACCCCGATGCTGAAGAACGTGATCGCGGGGATCAGGTAGACGAAGGCGGGCATGGTCTGCATGAAGTCGAGGATCGGCTTCATGACGGCGCGCACGGTGGGATTGCGCGCCGACCAGATGCCGAGCGGCACCGAGATCGCCACGGCCACGATCGTCGCCACGAGCACGAGCGCGAGCGTCTGCATCGCCGTGACCCACTGACCCATGCCCAGGATGAGGGCGAAGCCGATCACCGTGCCGAGGGCGAGCTTCCACGAGCGCAGGAGCCACGCCAGCAGTGCCGCGATCACGATCACGACGATGATCGGGGCGGCCAGCAGCACGTCGCTGAGGCCACCGACGAGAAAGCGCACGGTCACGGCGATGACATCGAAGAGACCCGAGAGGTTGTCGCGGAGCCAGTCCACGCCGGCGTCGACCCACTGGCCGACCGGAATGCGGAAACCATCCATCAGCGCATCCCTCCGGTCTCGGATGCCGGGACCCCGGGGTCGGCTGAGGTCGCGTCGAGCACCGCGTCGATCTCTGCCGACGGGAGCGGGTTCGGAAGCACGGTGATCTCCTCGGTGGCGGTGGGGCCGGGGCCGAGAGCGGCCAACAGGGTGACGCGCGGGATGACGCCGGCCAGGCGTCCTTCGGCGTCGAGCACGGCCAGCGGAAGCGGCGACTCGACCGACGGCACGAAGAGGTTCATGAGCACGTCCTCTTCGCGCACGCTCTGCGGCAGCGGCCGGAGCCTGCCGAGCAGCGAGTTCTCTCCCGCGCGCACGAGCTTGATGGCGTCGCGGTCGGTGATGATCCCGAGCGGCTTGCGGTCGCGGTCGGTGACGTAGGCGGCCGACATGTACGCGTCGCGCATCTGGCGCAGCGCCGTCCGGGGGCCCGCCGACGCGTCGACGCGCGGTCGGGGACGTTCCATGACGTTGCCGGCCGTGAGCACGCGGGCGCGGTCGACGTCCTGCACGAACTGCTCGACGTAGTCGTTGGCCGGGTCGGTGAGGATGTCTTCGGGCGTGCCGATCTGCACGATGCGCCCGTCGCGCATGACCGCGATGCGGTCGCCGAGGAACATGGCCTCGTTGAGGTCGTGGGTGATGAAGACGATCGTCTTCTTCAGCGTCCGCTGCAGTTCGAGCAGCTGCTCCTGCATCTCGCGACGGATCAGGGGATCGAGGGCGCTGAAGGCCTCGTCCATGAGGAGGATGTCGGTGTCGGCGGCGAGAGCGCGGGCGATGCCGACGCGCTGCTGCATACCGCCCGACAGCGCGGAGGGGAGCTTGTCGCCCCACCCCTCGAGTCCGACGAGGGCGAGGATCTCGTCGGCCTTGGCGAGGCGCTCGGTCTTGCCGACGCCGCGGATCTCGAGCGGGTAGGCCACGTTGGCCGCGACCGTCCGGTGCGGCAGGAGCGCGAAGTGCTGGAACACCATCGCGAGACGATCGCGCCGCAGCGACCGGAGTCGCGCGGTGCCGACGCCCGTGAGGGGGTCGCCCTGCACCTCGACGGTGCCGGCGCTCGCCTCGTGGAGGCCGTTCAGCATGCGGATGATGGTGGACTTGCCGGAGCCGGAGAGCCCCATGATGACGAAGATCTCACCGGGGTGGACCTCGAAGCTCGCGTCGATGACGGCGGCGGTCCCGTGGTCGGCGATCTCTTCGCGACGGGCGCCGGAGCGGAGCTTCTCGACGGCAGCCTGGGGGGCGCGGCCGAAGACCTTGAACAGGTTCTTCGCCGCGAGGGCAGGCGCCTCGAACGCAGGCGGATGGGTCACTGTGTGCACCTCAGCGGCCTCGGGTGGCCGCAGCGGTCACGCCCGGGTGGCAGCCGTCAGCACTCTTCGGGGGGTGGAGTGCGTCGGCGTCGAATGTCGGATCCGACGCCCAGGCCGCCGACCGTACGCTCGCGGCGTCGACTCCCCCGAGTCGTCACCGGCGACCGCGGACTGGTCGGGTGGGCGGCCCGAATTCGGGCCTCCACCAAGGTTTCACGGTGATGGATCGGCTGGCAAATCGCCCGCCGCATTGCGCTCTCGAGCACCCTGTGGCACGCGCGTGCGCGTGCCCGATGCTTCACGGGCGCTCCCCCGCGGGCATCCCTGAAAGCGAGCCCGGGCGTGTCGCACAACGTCGGCGGAGGCGTTCCGGCATCCCGAAACCGTCGCGCCGAGGCGACTGCCGCTCAGTCGGTCCCGGGGTGCGCGGCGGCGGACCGGTGGTGACGGATGACCTCGGCGACGACGAAGTTGAACCACTTCTCGGCGAACGCGGGATCGAGGTCGGCGTCTTCCGCCAACCGCATGAGCCGGGCGATCTGCTGCTCTTCGCGCGAGGGATCGGACGCCGGCATGCCGTGCTGGGCCTTGAGCACACCCACCTGCTTGGTGCAGCGGAATCGCTCGGCGAGCAGGAAGATCAGCGCGGCGTCGATGTTGTCGATGCTGCCCCGCAGGCCCTGCAGGATCGTGGTGGGGTCGGCGTCGGTCATATGTCCTCCCAGATCGCTCCGAGGATACCGCGCGCGAGGGTCGACGTAACGCGCTCCCCGCAGACCCTTACAGTGTTGAGCATGAGCCGATCGACGCGCCCCGACCCCACCTCCGAGGGCGCCGAGGCGGGGACCCCCACCTCCCGCGACAAGCCGGTCTGGTCCGCGGTCTCGCGCCCCTACGCCGCCGGCTTCTTCCTCACCCTCGGCGGTCTCACCGCGCTCCTGCTGGGTGCTGCGCTCTCGAACATCTCCACGGTGCTCATCTACATCGCGATCGCCCTCTTCGTGGCCCTCGCCCTCGACCCCCTCGTGCGCATGCTGGTGCGCCGCGGCCTGTCGCGCGCGTGGTCGATCGTCATCGTGTTCGGCGGCCTCGCCGTCATCCTCGCCGGCGCCCTGTGGTTGCTGATCCCGCCCGTCGTCCGTCAGGTCGAGCAGTTCGTCCGCGACATCCCGAACTTCGTCAACGACCTCATCGACAGCGACGCCGTGCACTGGGTCGAGTCGAACTTCGGCGACAGCCTGGGCGACGTGCTCAAAGAGGTGCAGGGCTTCGCCACCAACCCCACGAACATCGCGGCGATCGGCGGCGGTCTTCTTCAGGTCGGCATCACCATCGGCACGTTCGTCTCGGGAGCGATCATCGTGCTGGTGCTGAGCCTGTACTTCCTCGCGTCCCTGCCCAAGATGAAGAACAGCCTCGTGCGTCTGACGCCCGCGCGCAGCCGCGCGACGGTCTCGGACATGACGGGTCAGATCACCGACTCGGTCGGCGGGTACCTCGCGGGCATGGTCGTGCTGGCGCTGTGCAATGCGGTCTTCGCGTTCATCGTGCTGACGATCCTGCAGCAGCCCTTCGCCGCGCTGCTGGCGGCCCTCGCCTTCGGGATCACGCTCATTCCGCTCGTCGGCTCGGTGCTCTTCTGGGCGACCGCCACGGTCTTCACGCTCATCGTCAGCCCGAGCGCCGGCCTCATCTTCGCAATCGTGTATCTCGTGTACATGCAGGTCGAGGCATATCTCCTCACCCCCCGCGTGATGAACCGCACGATCTCGGTTCCCGGCTCGCTCGTGGTGATCGGCGCGCTGGTCGGCGGCACCCTGCTGGGGCTCCTCGGTGCGCTGGTCGCGATCCCGGTCACGGCCTCGGTGCTGCTCATCATCAAGCAGATCGTCATCCCGCGTCAGGATGCCAAGAAGTAGGCACCGACGTGTGCCGCCGCCGGGGCGTGCCTCGGTGCTCGCGAGCGTGCGCATGACGGGCGTCCGGGGAGAGCGGCATCCCGAGCCGGTCCGTCGCTGACGCAGCTGAGCGGGCGGGGCCGGCACGCGGGCCGGACCGCTGGGGCGGCTCAGCGCAGCGGCAGCAGCCGGGTCGGCGAGGGCGACGGGGTGCGGTGACGGACGCGGCCCGGGATGCCGGTGCGCACATCGAGCGGGAGCGAGACGATCTCGTCGGCGAGCTGGCCGGCGACCAGCAGCGTGTCGGCGACCACGACATGGTGGCGCGGCCAGTGCGTGCCGGTGTCGGCGAGCGCGAGGAGCTGCAGCTGCTCACCGGCGCCACGCACCGACAGCACGCCGACGGTGTCGCTGCCGCGCACCCCGGCGTACAGCGTCGCCCCGTCGCGGCTCGCGCACAGCTCGGCGGCCGTGTCGGTGTCGAGGGTGCCGATCAGGGGCTGCCCCGACACGATGCTCCACCGTCCCGAGACGTCGGCGGCCAGCACGAAGACCTCCCGGCTGAGCTCCGTCACGACGTAGAGGTGCCCGGAGGGGTGCCACAGCCCGTGCCGGGGGCCACTGCCCTGGGGCAGAACGACCTCTTGCACGGGTCGCAGGCCCGCCGCGCCCGAGCGCCAGAAGCGCACCAGGTCGAGGCCCATGTCGGTCGTCGCGACCAGGCCGCCCGGAAGGAAGATGGCCTGGTGCGCGCGCGACACGCGCTCACCCGCGGCGGCTTCTTCGGACTCGGCATCGGTCACGGGCACGTCGTCGTACGCGGGCACGAAGTGCGCGTACTGCTCACCCACGGCCTCGCGCAGCGCCCGGGCGGCCGCAGCCAGATCGGGCACCGCCGCACCCGAGACGCGTGCGCCGGTCGAGATCGTCTCGCCCGTCGGACCGGCTCCGTAGGGGTCCGACGCGTCGGCGGCGATCACGGGGCGCGACGGGCGCCCCTCGGCATCGAGGTCGATCCTCACGACCCGGCCGTCGCCCCAGCAGCTGGCGACCAGGTGCGAGGCGTCGGGGGCGACCGCCACGTGGCAGACCGCCGCTCCCGCGTCGATCGGCGCGCCGAGCGGCGTCAGCCGCGTCTCGGCGCTGCGGCGGTAGGCCTGCACGGTGCCGTCGGACTCCAGCGCCGCGTAGAGCAGGTCGAGCGTGGGGTGGGCGGCGACCCACGAGGGCGAACCGGGCGCGGCGACGGCCGTTCCGACCATGCCGAGAGGGCCCGAGGCCGACGGCGAGTCGGCCTCGCCGGCCTGGAGCAGGCCGATGCCCTCGGCCGCTCCGCTGTCGGCGGCGTAGGCCCCGACCCAGAACCGCACGTCAGTCGACCAGGGGGTGCCGCACGATCACCTGGTCGCGCGCCGGGCCGACGCCGATGACCGAGATGCGGGTGCCGCTCATCTTCTCGAGGGCGAGCACGTACTCCTGCGCGGTCTGCGGCAGATCGTCGAACGTTCGGGCCGTCGAGATGTCCTCGCTCCAGCCGGGGTAGGTCTCGTAGATCGGCTTCGCGTGGTGGAAGTCGGTCTGATTGACCGGCAGGTCGTCGTAGCGCACACCGTCGACGTCGTACGCGACGCAGACGGGGATCTCGTCGAGACCGCCCAGGATGTCGAGCTTGGTCAGCACCAGGTCGGTGATGCCGTTGATGCGCGTGGCGTAGCGGGTGATGGGCGCGTCGTACCAGCCGACGCGACGGGGACGGCCCGTGGTCGTACCGAACTCGAATCCGCGCGAACGCAGCCAGTCGCCGCTCTCGTCGAACAGCTCGGTGGGGAAGGGCCCCGAGCCGACGCGCGTCGTGTACGCCTTGACGATGCCGACGATGCGGTCGAGGCGGTTCGGCCCCACGCCCGATCCGGTGGAGGCACCGCCCGCGGTCGCCGACGACGAGGTGACGAAGGGGTAGGTGCCGTGATCGACGTCGAGCATGGTGGCCTGGCCGCCCTCGAAGACGACGACGTCACCGGCATCCAGTGCCTCGTTCAGCAGCAGCGAGGTGTCGGCGACCATGGGGCGCACGCGCTCGGCGTACGAGAGCAGGTCGTCGACGATCTCGTCGACGGTGATCGAGCGACGGTTGAAGACCTTCACCAACAGGTGGTTCTTCTGGTCGAGGGCGCCCTCGACCTTCTGGCGCAGGATGTTCTCGTCGAAGAGGTCTTGCACGCGGATGCCGACGCGGTTGATCTTGTCGGCGTAGGCGGGGCCGATGCCGCGACCGGTCGTGCCGATCATGCGCTTTCCGAGGAAGCGCTCGGTGACCTTGTCGAGCGTGCGGTGGTACTGCGTGATGAGGTGCGCGTTGGCGCTGATCTTGAGGCGGCTGGTGTCGAGGCCTCGGGCGTTCAGCGCCTCGAGCTCGGCGAAAAGCACCTCGAGGTCGACGACGACGCCGTTGCCGATCACCGCGTTCACCCCGGGAGACAGGATGCCGCTGGGCAGCAGGTGCAGTGCGTACTTCTCGTCGCCGATGACGACGGTGTGGCCGGCGTTGTTTCCGCCGTTGAACTTCACCACCCAGTCGGTGCGCTCACCGAGCAGATCGGTGGCCTTGCCCTTGCCCTCGTCGCCCCATTGGACTCCGACGATCACAATTCCGGGCATGTGCGCTCCTCGCGTCTGATTCCGGCGGTCACCCCATCCTATCGAGCGGGTCCGACACCGCCCTCGCAAGCCCCCTCGACCGACGGGGGCCGCCGCTAGCCTGGGGCGATGCACCGATCGCGCGGGTGGGCCACCGGATGGAACCTCGCACGGATCGCCGTGGCCGTGCTCATCGTCGTCGCCGTCGTCGCGCAATTCGTCTCGACGCTCGGCGAGGCCGTCGCCCGCGGCCGCGACACCACGACCGTGATCGCGAACTTCTTCAGCTTCTTCACGATCCTCTCCAACGTCTCGGCCGCGGTCGTGCTCGTGCTGCTGGGCGTGCGCTTCCTCGTGCGCGGTCGCCGTCTCGAGGTCGATCCGCCCGCGCTCGCGACGGTGCTGGCGTGGGTGTCGACCTACATGATCGTCACGGGCATCGTCTACAACCTGCTGTTGCGCGGCCTCCCCCTGCAGCCCGAGACGGTGGGCTGGTCCAACGAGATCCTGCACGTGTGGGGGCCGCTCTTCCTGCTCCTCGACGTGTGCCTCGGGCCGAACCGGCGCCGTCTCCGCTGGACCGCCGCCCTGGGCGCCGCCGTCTTCCCGATCGCCTGGATCGTCTACACGCTCCTGCGGGCGCCGCTGGTGACGAACCCGACCACCGACGCCCCGTTCTGGTATCCGTACCCCTTCCTCGACCCCAGCACCGGCGGGTGGGGCAGCGTCGCGGGGTACATCGTGGTCATCGCCGTCGCCATCGTCGCTCTCGCCGTCGGCGTCGTGGCGATCGGTCGGGCGCGCGGCATCCGCCCGAACTAGACCGACGCGTTCTCGCAGGGCGGGCCGCGCCGACGACCTACCCTGGGAGCGTGCGTATGCGATCGATGTCCGCGGCCCTGGCCGCTGCCGCCCTGCTCCTGCTCGCCGGTTGCTCCGGAGGCGCGTCCGACGGGGCCGCTCCGTCGGCGGGCGCCTCCGCCGGGGAATGCTCCTATGCCGCCTCGGGTCAGCCGGCGGTCGACGTCACGCCGCCCGCCGCGGGCACCGACCGCCCGACGGGGCAGGTCGACGTCGTCCTGTCGACCTCCGCCGGTGACATCCCCATCGCCCTCGACGGCGAGAGCGCCCCGTGCACCGTCGAGAGCTTCGTCTCGCTCGCGCAGCAGCAGTACTTCTCCAATACCGAGTGCCACCGCCTCACGACGTCGGACATCTTCGTGCTGCAGTGCGGCGATCCCACGGGCACCGGCCGCGGCGGCCCCGGATACCGCTTCGCGGACGAGCTCGACGGCAGCGAGACCTACCCCGCGGGCACCGTCGCCATGGCCAACGCGGGCCCCGGCACCAACGGCTCGCAGTTCTTCCTCGTCTACGAGGACACGCAGCTCGCGCCCGATTACACGGTCTTCGGCACCATGTCGCCCGAGGGACTCGACGTGGTGAAGTCCATCGCCGCCGCGGGTACGGCCGGCGGCGCCGCCGACGGCGCTCCCGCCACCCCCGTCACGATCTCCGACGTCACGGTCGGCTGACCCGCGCCGCCCGCGCGCCGCGGCGCCCACGAATCGGGGTGTGCGGGCGGGGCGCAATAGAATCGACGGCATGTCCAAGGTCTTGCAGTCCCTTCCCGTCGGCGAGCGCGTCGGCATCGCCTTCTCGGGTGGTCTCGACACCTCGGTGGCCGTCGCGTGGATGCGCGACAAGGGCGCCGTCCCCTGCACGTACACCGGCGATCTCGGCCAGTACGACGAAGACGACATCGCGTCGATCCCGGGTCGCGCCACGCAGTACGGCGCCGAGGTCTCGCGCCTGGTCGACTGCAAGACGGCGCTCGTCGAAGAGGGCTTCGTCGCCCTCGCGTGCGGCGCGTTCCACATCCGCTCGGGCGGTCGCACGTACTTCAACACCACGCCGCTGGGCCGCGCCGTCACCGGCACCCTGCTCGTGCGCGCGATGAAAGAAGACGGCGTCGACATCTGGGGCGACGGCTCCACCTACAAGGGCAACGACATCGAGCGGTTCTACCGCTACGGCCTGCTCGCCAACCCGTCGCTGCGCATCTACAAGCCGTGGCTCGACGCCGACTTCGTCACCGAGCTCGGCGGGCGCAAAGAGATGAGTGAGTGGCTCGTCGCCCACGACTTCCCCTACCGCGACAGCGTCGAGAAGGCGTACTCGACCGACGCCAACATCTGGGGCGCCACGCACGAGGCCAAGACGCTCGAGCACCTCGACGTCTCGCTCGAGATCGTCGAGCCCATCATGGGCGTGCGCTTCTGGGACCCCGCGGTCGAGATCGAGACCGAAGACGTCACGGTCGAGTTCGAGGCCGGTCGCCCCGTCGCCATCAACGGCACGCGCTTCGACGACCCGGTCGAGCTGGTCCGCGAGGCCAACACCATCGGCGGCCGCCACGGCCTCGGCATGAGCGACCAGATCGAGAACCGCATCATCGAGGCCAAGTCGCGCGGCGTCTACGAGGCCCCGGGCATGGCGCTGCTGTTCCTGACGTACGAGCGCCTGGTCAACAGCATCCTGAACGAGGACACCCTCGCGACCTACCACGAGCAGGGTCGCCGCCTGGGCCGCCTGATGTACGAGGGCCGGTGGCTCGAGCCGCAGTCGCTCATGCTGCGCGAGTCGATCCAGAAGTGGGTCGGTTCGACCATCACCGGTTCGGTCACGGTGCGCCTGCGCCGCGGCGAGGACTACACGATCCTCGACACGGTGGCCTCGGGCATGTCGTACTCGCCCGAGAAGCTGTCGATGGAGCGCGTCGGCGACGCGGCCTTCGGCCCGGTCGACCGCATCGGCCAGCTCACCATGCGCAACCTCGACATCGCCGACTCGCGCGCCCGCCTCGAGCAGTACGCGAGCATGGGCCTGCTCGGCGGTCCGACCGGCGAGCTCGTCGGCGACGTCGCCGCGGGCGGCGCGAACGAGATCATCGAGTCGGCCTCGCCCCTCGACGCCGCCGGCGAGCGCCTCGCCGAGGCGACGGATGCCGCGGGCGAAGCCGCCGCGTTCGACTCCGGCACCGACTGACCGCACGTCCTCCCGAGAGCCCGCGGCGTTCGACGTCGCGGGCTCTCGTGTGTTCGGGGGGCGGGGTGCCGCCGCCAAGAAGTTGCACACGACCGTGCACTTTCGGCGTACACTGAGGCACCGTGACCACTTCCACCCGCCGCGACGCCGTCGAGAACCGCGCCGGTATCGTCGACGCCGCCACCGCGGTCATCGGCCACGACCCTCGCGCGTCGATCGACACGATCGCGCGCCGCGCCGGTCTCTCGCGGCGCGCCCTGTACGGACACTTCGACGACCGCAACGCCATCGTGCGCGAGGTCATCGCCGCGGGCGCCGCCCGCTTCAACGCCATCGCCGATCGTGTCGACGACGCCGATTCCCGCGTCGCGCTCGCCCGTCTGGCATCCGAGCTGTGGGCCGAGGCCGCGCACGTGCAGGCCGCCGCAGCCCTCGCGCTCGACGACGCGCACCTGCCCGAGACCTCGGCCGCCCTCGCGCCGCTCCGCCGCCGCATCGACGCGATCGTGCGTCGCGGCCAGGAGTCGGGCGAGTTGCGCACCGACCTTCCCGCGCCCACGCTCTCGCGCCTGCTCGAAGAGACCGGGCGCACCGTGGTCGCCCGCGTCGACGCCGGATCGAGCACCGCCCGGTCCATCGCCGTGCGCGCCGTGCTCGGCATCGCGGGACTCTCGTGGACAGAAGCACGCGACCTGGTGGCGCAGTACCCCGAACTGGAGGCGCAGTGAGAATCGTCCTGAACGCGGTCGCGAAGGGTCGCGCCGAGCGCGCGCTGCCCGCGACGTCGACCGCCTACGAGACCGGGCGCGCGACCCTGGTCGTCGCCGAGACCGAGCAGCGTCCCACGGTGCTGGGCCTCGTGGCATCCGGCCGCATGAACATCGACAGCGGTTCGGTACTGGTCGACGGGCACGCCGATGCCAGGACCCTGCGCCGCCGGGTCGCCCTGGTCGACGCCCCCGTCGTGTCGGAGCCCGAACCGAACGTGACGGTCACCGGCGTCGTCGCCGAGGAACTGATGTTCGCCGGCCACGCGCCGACGCCGTTCGCCGCCGCACGCTGGCTGGAGGGCATCGGGCTCGACGAGATCGCCGGGCTGCCGATCGGCAACGTGGAGCCGGCCGCCCGCATCCGCCTGCTGCTGGAACTCGCCGCGCTGCGCAAGGACGTCGAGGCGCTGGTGCTCGTCGCCCCCGACCGCCACGGCGGCGAGCCCACGGCCTGGTGGGCCATCGCCCGTGAGTTCGCCGAGCGCGGCTACGCGGTGCTCGTGATCGCGGGACAGGCCTCTCGCACGGCCATCGACGCGATCGAGAACGCAGGAGAACAGGTCCGATGAAGATCCCGCAGATGATCGCGGCGGAGTTGCGCCGACTGACCTCCACTCGCATGTCGGTGATCGCCCTGGTGGCGCTGCTCGCCGTGCCCATCCTCTACGGCGGCCTGTACCTCTGGGCGAACCAGGACCCCTACGGCAACCTGTCCAGCGTCCCCGTCGCGCTCGTCGTCGACGATGAGGGCGCCGACGTCAACGGACAGCAACGCAACCTCGGCGACGAGGCGGCCGATCAACTGCTCGACAGCGACACGTTCGAGTGGCACCGGGTCAGCTCCGACGCCGCCGACGCCGGGCTGCAGGCGGGCGACTTCGACTTCATCGTGACGCTTCCGGCCGACTTCACCGAGGCGGTCGCGTCGCTGTCGAGCGCGACCCCGCGCCAGGCCGACATCGAGCTGCGCACCAACGACGCCAACAACTACCTCGCCTCGACCATCGGCACGCAGGCCGTGGCCCGCATCCAGGCGTCGGTGGCGAAGAAGGTCGTCGACGAGGCGGGGCTCACGCTGCTCGACGCCCTGCACACGGTTCGGGTCAGTCTCGTGGATGCCACGACCGGGGCGACGCAGGTCGTCGACGGTCTCAACTCGGCGAAGGCGGGCTCGTCGCAGCTCGTCTCGGGCTCGTCGCAGCTCGCGGACGGCTCGTCGCAGCTCGCCGACGGCACCGCTCAGCTCTCTAGCGGAGCGAGCCGGCTGCGCGACGGAACCGCCCAGCTGCGCGACGGGGCCGCGCAGGTGGCCGACGGTGCGCAGCAGGTCGCCGGGGGTGTCGATCGCATCGACGCCGCCGCGCGCGAGGTCGGCTCGGTCGCCTCCGACGCCGCCGCCCGCCTGCCCGAGGCACGCGCCGACATCGCGAAGGCCCTCGCCGACGCCGGTCTCGACCAGGCCCGCATCGACGAGATCCTGTCGCGACTCGACCCCGTGGGTCAGCGGCTCACCGAGGCCAACGGTCGCGTCCAGAACACCGTCAACCAGATCGACCAGCTCGACGATGGCGCCCGACAGGTCGCCTCGGGCAGTGCGTCCGTGGCCTCGGGCGCGGCGACCGCGGCCGACGGAGCCTCGGCCCTCGCCGACGGCGCGGGCTCGGCGGCATCCGGCGCCGCCTCGCTGCGCGACGGGTCCGCGCAGGTGCGCGACGGCGCGAGCCAGCTCGACTCCGGCCTCGCCCAGCTCGCGACCGGCGCCACGCAGCTGCGCGACGGGCTGGCCTCGGGCGTGCAGCAGATCCCCGACAACGATCAGACGACGCGGCAGGCGCAGGCCTCGGCCATCTCCGACCCGGTCGCCGTGGGCACCAGCGCGGTCACGAAGGCGCAGAACTACGGCGCGGGCCTCGCCCCGTTCTTCGCCGCCCTGGCCGGCTGGATCGGCATCTACGCGCTGTTCCTCATCGTCAAGCCCGTGTCCAAGCGCGCGGTGACGGCGCTGCGCTCCCCCGTGCGCGTGACCCTCGCCGGGTGGCTGACACCGGCGGGCCTCGGCGCCCTGCAGATGGTCGGGTTGTTCACGGTGCTCGCCGTCGCGCTGCAGTTCTCGTTCGCCAACCCGTGGGCGGCCCTCGGCATCCTGATCTTCGCCTCGGCAACGTACGCGGCCATCGTGCTGGCGCTGAACGTGTGGCTCGGATCGGTGGGACAGTTCCTCGGCCTCGTGCTGATGGTGCTGCAGCTCGTGACGGCCGGCGGCACGTTCCCCTGGCAGACCCTCCCCGCTCCTCTCGCGGCGCTGCACCACGTGCTGCCCATGGGGTACGTCGTGGATGCCATGCGGCAGGTCATGTACGGAGGAGACGTCGGCCGCGTCGGCTACGACCTGCTCGTGCTCGGCGCGTGGATGGTCGGCGGGGTGCTGCTCGCCGCGATCGGCGTGACGCGCATGACGCATCACCGCACGCTGCGGGATCTGCAGCCGAGCCTGATCGGCTGACGCGCGATGGCGTGAAGTGCCAGAATTCGTCGCGGGGAACAGCCCGACGGCGACGAATTCTGGCGACTCACGCCGCAGGCAGCCGCACCTCGAACACCGTCCGGCCCGGCACGCTCTCGACCGCGATCGAGCCCCCGTGCGCCGCCGTGATCGCCTGGGCGATCGACAATCCCAAGCCGGTGCTGCCGGCGTCGCGGTTGCGCGAGTCGTCGCCGCGGGCGAAGCGCTCGAACAGCCGCTCCGCGATGCCGGGGTCGATCCCCGGGCCGGTGTCGGCGACGCGCAAGACGGCCTCGCCGCCCGCGCGTGCGAGTGACAGCGTCACCACCGTTCCGGCCGGCGTGTGCGTCTGGGCGTTGCGCAGCAGGTTCGCGACGACCTGGCGCAGGCGGTTCTCGTCGCCGGGCACCGAGATGAGGTCGTCGGTGACGTCGAGGCGCCACTCGTGCGTGGCGTCCGCCGCCTGCGCGTCGCTCACGGCGTCGACGGCGAGAAGGGTCAGTTCCACCTCTTCGCGGCGCAGCGGCTGGCCGGCGTCAAGACGCGCCAGCAGCAACAGGTCGTCGACGAGGGATGCCATGCGCTCGGCCTCCGACTCGATCCGGTCGAACGAGCGGGCCTGCGTCGGGGTCATCGGACCGGCTTCGCCCAGCGACAGCTGCGCGTAGCCGCGGATGCTCGACAGCGGCGTGCGCAGTTCGTGACTGGCATCCGCGATGAACCGCCGCAGCTGCTCCTCGCTGTGCTGACGCGCGGCCAACGACGACTGCACGTGCCCGAGCAGATCGTTGAGCGAGGAGCCCACCCGGCCCACCTCGGTATCGGCGTCGGTGTCGGCCGCGGCGACCCGGTCGGGGATGTCGACGCTCCCCGCGTCGAGCGACAGCGTCGACACGCGCTGGGCGACGTCGGCGACCCGGTCGAGGGGCCGCAGGCTCCTCCGCACGAAGAGCGACAGGGTGAGCACCGCGATGAGCAGGGTGACCGCCGAGACCGCGACGAGGATCCCCGTCAGCGCCGACGTGGTCGCCGTCACGTCGGCCTCCGAGTTGCCGGCGATGACCGTGGTGCCGTCGTTCTCGGCCGCCGCGATGCGGAAGGCGCCGAGGTCTCCCCCCAGGTCGACGGTCGTCGGTGTGCGGTCGGTCGCGACCGAAGAGCGCAGCTGGGCGACCTGATCGTCGCTCACCGTGACCTCGGTGCCGTCGGCGCGCGTGTACTCCGAGGTCTGCACCGAGCCGTCGCCGGCGATCACCACCAGCAGGGTGCCGACCCGCGGCGCGGGGCTCGCGGCATCCATTCCCGGGGGCCGGTCGGCATCGCCCCGCCCGTCGAAGCCGCCCCGTCCGGCCGCGAACGACAGTCCCTCGCGCACCTGTTCGTCGAGGCGGTCGAACGCGAAGGAGCGCAGCGACAGGATCGTCGCGACGCTCATCACGACGAAGGCGAGGGCCACGAGCATACTCGTCCCCGCCACGAGCGTGCGCCGCAGCGTCCAGCGGCGCCGGGTCGATCGCCTCTGCGTCATGGCGTCTTGATCGTGTAGCCGACCCCGCGGACCGTGTGGATGAGGGGCTCGCCGAGGGTGTCGATCTTCTTCCGCAGGTACGAGATGTAGATCTCCACCACGCTGCCGTTGCCGCCGAAGTCGTAGCTCCACACCTGGTCGAGGATCTGCGCCTTGCTCAGCACCCTCCGCGGATTCTGCATGAGGTAGCGCAGCAGTTCGAACTCCCTCGCGGTGAGCTTGATCGGGATGCCGCCGCGCTCGACCTCGTAGGACTCCTCGTCGAGCGACAGGTCGCCCACGCGCAGCCGCGGGTCGGCGTCGGCGACGGCGGCGACGTGGCGCCGGGCCATCCCACGCAGACGCACGATGACCTCCTCGAGATTGAAGGGCTTGGTGACGTAGTCGTCGGCCCCGGCCGAGATCCCCGCGATGCGGTCTTCCACCGCGTCCTTCGCGGTGAGGAACAGAACCGGGGCGTCGTTGCCGGCCGCGCGCAGGCGCGACAGCAGTTCCCTGCCGTCGACGCCCGGCATCATGATGTCGAGCACGAGCAGATCGGGCGAGAACTCGCGGATGACGCCCCACGCCTCCTGCCCGTTCGCGGCCGTGCGCACGTCCCAGCCCTCGTTCTGCAGCGCCATGCGCAGCAGCTCGCTGAGGTTCGCTTCGTCGTCGACGACGACGGCACGGATGGGAGACCCGTCGGGGCGGGCCAGGGGTGCGGGGCGGGAGGTCACGAGAGCCAGCATGCAGCCTCACGGGCCCCGGAGTCACGCGACATACCCGCTTCATAGCAACGGTGAGGGAACGGTGAGGGCGTCGTTCCTACCTTCGGGAACACGGCCGCACCCCGCGTCCGAGAGGAGAGACATGTACGGCACCTACCTGCGGCGCGAACTCGCCGGCCGCACCAAACAGACCGTGATCGTCGCGGTCGGACTCGCGATCGCCATCGCGCTCGTCATCATCGTCAACGCGCTCTCGGCGGGCGTGCGCGACGCGCAGTCGCAGGCCCTCTCGTCGGTGTACGGGGTCGGCACCGACCTCACCGTCACCGGCGCGCAGGCCCAGCCCAGCGAGGACGGGGGCGGGCCGCGGTTCGACTTCGGCGCCGACGCCGGCTCGACGCAAGACGGCACGACCACCCTCAGCCAGTCGCGCCTCATGACCGACAGGATGCGCGCGACCCTCGACGCCTCGACCGTCACCACCGTCACCGGTCTCGACGGCGTGTCCGCCGCCACCGGGGCCCTGGCCCTGACGAACACGACGTTCTCGGGTCAGATGCCCGACCGCAGCGCCACCACCGACGCGGGCACGGGCACCGGAGGCGGCATGGGCGGCAGCGCGGGCCAGCCGCCGTCCGGCGGCCCCGGCGGCGACGGCGGGAGTGCGTTCGGCGTCGACTCGTTCAGCGTGCTGGGCGTCGACCCCGCCGCCACCGTCGGTCCGCTGTCGTCGGTGACGGTCACCGACGGCCGGGGCCTCACCGCTGCCGACGCCGGCACCGACGTCGCCGTCATCGACGCCACGTACGCGGCGAGCGCCGGGCTGGCCGTGGGCGGAACGATCGACCTGGGCGGAACGACGATGCAGATCGTCGGCGTCGTGGCCTCGGCGTCGTCCGATGCCGACACCGCGGCGAACGTGTACCTGCCGCTCGACGTCGCCCAAAGTCTCGCGGGCGTCGGCGACGTGGTCTCGACCGTCTACGTGCAGGCCGATTCCGCGGATGCCATCGACACGGTGCAGAGCGAGGTCTCGACCGCGCTGCCCGACGCCACCGTCAGCTCGCAGTCGGAGCTCGCCTCGACGGTCTCGGGCTCGCTGTCCAGCGCGTCATCGCTCATCTCGAACCTCGGCACCTGGCTGTCGATCGTGGTCCTGCTGGTGGCTCTGTCGCTCGCGGTGCTGTTCACGATCTCCGGCGTGGCACGCCGCACGCGGGAGTTCGGCACCCTCAAGGCCATCGGCTGGTCCAACGGCCGGATCGTCCGCCAGGTCGCCGGGGAATCGTTCGCGCAGGGCCTCATCGGCGGCGTCGCGGGTCTGATCCTCGGCCTCGGCGGCATCCTGCTGATCAACGTCATCTCGCCCACCCTCTCGGTGACGTCGAGCGCCACCACGGGTGGCCCCGGCGGTCAGGGCGGTCCCGGCAGCGGGGGCGGCTTCGGCCAGGCCGCCGCGCAGGCCACCGACATCGTGCTCAGTGCGCCCGTGACCCCCGTGGTCGTGGTGGCGGCCGTCGGCATCGCCGTGCTGGGCGGCGTGCTCGCCGGAGCCTTCGGCGGGTGGCGTGCCGCGCGCCTCAGCCCCGCCGCCGCCCTCCGTTCGGTCGCGTGACCGGCATCCCGTTTTCGAAGGAGACATCATGACCCTCACCGCCCCCACCGACACCCTGACCGCCTACCGCCTGCGGGGCGTCACCCGCACCTACCGCCAACGCGACACCACGGTGCAGGCGTTGGCCGGTGTCGACCTCGACATCGCCGCGGGCGACTTCGTGACCATCCAGGGCCCCACCGGCGGCGGCAAGTCGACGCTGCTGCAGATGCTCGGCGCTCTCGATCGCCCCTCCGCCGGGTCGGTGACGCTCGGCGACCTCGACATCGCACGCGCCTCGAACTCCGACCTGAACCGCGTGCGCGCCGCCGAGATCGGCTTCGTGTTCCAGGGCTTCAACCTCATCCCCACGCTCACCGCCGCCGAGAACGTCGACATGGGCCTCGAGCCGCTCGGTCTCGACAACGACGAGCGGCGACGGCGCGTGACCGAAGCCCTGGAACGCGTGGGACTCGCCGATCGCCGCGACCACCGCCCGGGCGAGCTGTCGGGCGGGCAGCAGCAGCGCGTCGCGATCGCGCGGGCGATCGCCAAGCAGCCCCGGGTGCTGCTGGCCGATGAGCCGACGGGCAATCTCGACGAGAGCATGCGCGACGAGATCCTCGAGGTGCTCGAGGGACTGAACGCCGAGGGCCTGACGCTCGTGGTGGTGACCCACGACTCCGCCGTCGCGCGGCGAGCCCGCCGCCGCCTGCGCCTGGCCAAGGGCGTGGTGACCGACATCACGGCCGGCTGACTCGGCTTCGGTACACCGAGGCCGCTGAGCCCACCGGAGCGACCGGGCGTTCCTCGACGCCCGGTTGCTTCGCCGTCCCCGTGGACGGCTCCGCAGCTCCCCCCTCGTCAAGTCCCGAGGCCGCCGAGCCGCCCGCGCCGTAAAGTCGAGTCACGACGACCGAGGGGACACCATGGCCGCCCGAAACACTCGCCTCATGCGCTGCACGCCCGACGACCTGTTCGCCGTGCTGTCCGACGGCTGGCTGTACCCCGTGTGGGTCGTCGGGGCGGCGCGCATGCGCGACGTCGACGAGCACTGGCCGCGCGAGGGCGCGCGCATCCACCACTCGCTGGGCATCTGGCCGGTCATGATGCACGACGAGACCGAGATCGTCGAGTGGACCCCGCCGCACCGGCTGCGGTTGCGGCCGAAGGCCGGCATCCTGGGTCGCGGGGTGATCCGCATCGACGCCCGTCCGCACGCCGAGGGCACCGCGGTCACGATCCTCGAGGAGCCCGTCTCGGGCGCAGCGTCACTGCTGCCCGCGGCCCTGTGGAAACCGATGCTCGTCCTGCGCAACCACGAGTGCCTGAACCGCCTGGCGTTCCTGGCCGAAGGCCGCCGTGAAGAGCGCGAGGCGCGCGAACTCGATCACCGCACCGAGACGCCCGACCCGCAGGACGGCACCCCGTCGCCGCAGGCACGCGAAGACGTGCGCGACGCCGGCGTCTGACCTCAGCTCTCGGGGCGCGACTGCGCGCCCGTCGCTCCGGGCTGCTCGGTGCTGTGGTGCAGTTCGTCGATGTACAGGTTCTTCTCGTCGGTCGTGCGGTTGCGGTACGCGGCGCGTCCGACCATGTGGGCGGCCAGAGGGGCGGTCGCGAACTGGATGAGCACGATCGGGATGCCGAAGGCGAGGGCCTCCCACGTGCGCAGCGACAGCGCG
>NZ_JACYNU010000018.1:0-34004 GCF_014839455.1 Microbacterium sp. CFBP 8801
CGCGCAGGAACGACAAAGGCCGGGCCCGAAGGCCCGGCCTGTGCCGAGTGAAGTCGAAAGAGACTTACTTGACGATCTTGGTCACCGTACCGGCGCCGACGGTGCGGCCACCCTCACGGATCGCGTAGCCGAGGCCCTCTTCCATGGCGATCGGCTGGATGAGCTCGACCGACATTTCGGTGGTGTCACCGGGCATGACCATCTCGGTGCCCTCGGGCAGCGTGATGACGCCGGTCACGTCGGTGGTACGGAAGTAGAACTGCGGGCGGTAGTTCGTGAAGAACGGGTTGTGGCGGCCGCCCTCTTCCTTGGACAGGATGTACGCCGTGCCCTCGAAGTTGGTGTGCGGGGTGACCGAACCGGGCTTCACGATGACCTGGCCACGCTCGACGTCGTCACGCTTGGTGCCGCGGAGGAGCAGACCACAGTTCTCGCCGGCCCAGGCCTCGTCGAGCTGCTTGTGGAACATCTCGATACCCGTGACCGTGGTCTTCTGCGTCGGGCGGATGCCGACGATCTCGATCTCGGAGTTGATCGCGAGGGTACCGCGCTCGGCGCGACCCGTGACGACCGTGCCACGACCCGTGATGGTGAAGACGTCCTCGATGGGCATGAGGAACGGCTTGTCCTTGTCACGCACCGGGTCGGGGATCGACTCGTCGACGGCTTCCATGAGCTCGACGATGGCGTTGACCCACTGCTCGTCACCCTCGAGAGCCTTGAGGCCCGAGACGCGGACGACGGGGGCGTTGTCGCCGTCGAAGTCCTGCGACGAGAGGAGCTCGCGAACCTCGAGCTCGACGAGCTCCAGGATCTCCTCGTCGTCGACCATGTCCGACTTGTTCAGCGCGACGAGCAGGTAGGGAACGCCGACCTGCTTGGCGAGCAGCACGTGCTCACGCGTCTGAGCCATCGGGCCGTCGGTGGCGGCGACCACGAGGATCGCGCCGTCCATCTGCGCGGCACCGGTGATCATGTTCTTGATGTAGTCGGCGTGGCCGGGCGCGTCGACGTGCGCGTAGTGGCGCTTGGGGGTCTCGTACTCGACGTGCGAGATGTTGATCGTGATACCACGCTGACGCTCTTCCGGCGCCGAGTCGATCGACGCGAAGTCACGCTGAACGTTGGTGGCCGACGGGAACTTGTCGGCGAGCACCTTCGAGATGGCAGCGGTGAGCGTGGTCTTGCCGTGGTCGACGTGACCGATCGTTCCGATGTTCACGTGCGGCTTGGTCCGCTCGAACTTGGCCTTAGCCACTGGGTCCTCCTCAGGACGTTGGTTGCGAGGTCTCGGGCACTGGATTGCGACCGGTTCTTCGCGGGGGTTGTTCTCAGATTACTAGAGAGTCGGTATTCAGTTTGAGTGGATGCCGGGAACCCGTGCCGAAGCAGGGGCTCCCGGCATCCGCGAGGGAGGTGTTACTCGCCCTTGTTCTTCTGGACGATCTCGTCAGCAACGGCGCGAGGAACCTCGGCGTAGCTGTCGAACTCCATCGAGTACACGGCACGGCCCGAGGTCTTCGAGCGCAGGTCGCCGATGTAGCCGAACATCTCGGACAGCGGAACGAGCGCCCGCACGACCTTGACGCCCTGGGCATCTTCCATCGACTGGATCTGTCCGCGACGCGAGTTGAGGTCACCGATGACGTCGCCCATGTACTCCTCGGGAGTACGCACCTCGACCGACATGAGCGGCTCGAGGATGACGGGGTTGGCCTTGCGGATCGCTTCCTTGAAGCCCATGGAGCCGGCGATCTTGAACGCCATCTCCGAGGAGTCGACGTCGTGCGACGCGCCGTCGAGCAGGATCGCCTTGACGCCCACCATGGGGTAGCCGGCGAGCACGCCGACGTTCATGGCGTCCTGGAAGCCCTGGTCGGTGGGTCCGATGTACTCGCGGGGGATACGACCACCGCTGACCTTGTTCTCGAACTCGTAGATCTTCTCGGCCGTGACCTCGAGGGGCTCGAGCGCGAACTGGATCTTGGCGAACTGACCCGAACCACCGGTCTGCTTCTTGTGCGTGTAGTCGTGACGCTCGACGGTCTTCTTGATCGTCTCGCGGTACGCGACCTGCGGCTTGCCGACGTTAGCCTCGACCTTGAACTCGCGCTTCATGCGGTCCACGAGGATGTCGAGGTGCAGCTCACCCATGCCCTTGATGACCGTCTGGCCGGTGTCGTTGTTCTGCTCGACACGGAACGTGGGGTCTTCTTCGGCGAGCTTCTGGATCGCGAGACCCAGCTTCTCCTGGTCGGCCTTGGTCTTCGGCTCGATCGCGACCTCGATGACGGGCTCGGGGAACGTCATCGACTCGAGGACGACCTGGTTCTGCGCGTCGCAGAGGGTGTCGCCGGTCGTGGTGTCCTTGAGGCCGATGACCGCGTAGATGTGGCCGGCGGTGACCGAAGGAACCGGGTTCTCCTTGTTGGCGTACATCTGGAAGATCTTCCCGATGCGCTCCTTCTTGGACTTCGTCGAGTTGACGATCTGCGCACCCGAGTCGAGGTGACCGGAGTAGACGCGGATGTAGGTCAGACGACCGAAGAAGGGGTGCGTGACGATCTTGAACGCCAGCGCGGTGAAGGGCTCTTCACGATCGGCGTGCCGCTCGATGATCGTCTCTTCGTTCTTCGGGTCGTGCGCCTCGATGGCCGGCACGTCGAGGGGCGACGGCAGGTAGTCGATGACGGCGTCCAGCATGGGCTGCACACCGCGGTTCTTGAACGCCGAGCCGCAGAGCACCGGGTAGATCTCGGAGTTGACCGTCAGCTTGCGGATCGCGGCCTTGATCTCGGCGACGGTGAGCTCTTCGCCACCGAAGTGCTTCTCGAGGAGCTCTTCGTCGGTCTCGGCGACGGTCTCGAGGAGCTCTTCGCGGTACTTCGCGACGACGTCGGCCATGTCGGCCGGGATCTCCTGGATGTCGTACTTGGCGCCCATGGTGACATCACCCTTGGCGTCGCCCGCCCAGACGAGTGCGCGCATCTCGACGAGGTCGACGACACCGATGAAGTCGTTCTCGACGCCGATGGGCAGCTGGATGACCAGCGGCTTCGCCTTGAGCTTGTTGATGATGGTGTCGACGGTGAAGTAGAAGTCCGCGCCGAGCTTGTCCATCTTGTTGACGAAGCAGATGCGGGGGACGTTGTACTTGTCGGCCTGACGCCACACGGTCTCCGACTGGGGCTCGACGCCCTCTTTGCCGTCGAAGACGGCGACGGCGCCATCGAGCACGCGGAGCGAACGCTCCACCTCGACGGTGAAGTCGACGTGCCCGGGGGTGTCGATGATGTTGATCTGGTTCTTGTCCCAGAAGCACGTCACAGCAGCGGAGGTGATCGTGATGCCACGCTCCTGCTCCTGCTCCATCCAGTCGGTCGTCGAAGCGCCGTCGTGCGTCTCGCCGATCTTGTGGTTGGTTCCCGTGTAGTACAGGATGCGCTCGGTCGTCGTCGTCTTGCCGGCATCGATGTGCGCCATGATGCCGATGTTGCGGACCTTGGTGAGGTCGGTGAGCACGTCTTGTGCCACGGGGTGTCCTTACGTGTGGTGGCGGATGTCGTGGGTTCTTCGACGGGCTCGCGGGCCGGGTCGGCCGCCCGAGCCCGTCGAAGAAGGAGCTGTTACCAGCGGTAGTGCGCGAAGGCGCGGTTCGACTCGGCCATCTTGTGGGTGTCTTCGCGGCGCTTGACCGCGGCACCGAGGCCGTTCGAGGCGTCGAGGATCTCGTTCTGCAGACGCTCGGTCATCGTCTTCTCACGACGACCCTTCGCGTAGCTCACGAGCCAGCGCAGCGCGAGGGTGTTCGCGCGGTGCGGCTTGACTTCGACGGGCACCTGGTAGGTCGAGCCACCGACGCGGCGGCTCTTGACCTCGAGGGTGGGACGGACGTTGTCGAGCGCCTTCTTCAGCGTGGCGACGGCGTCCTGGCTGTTCTTCGCCTCGACACCCTTGAGGGCGGTGTAGACGATCGACTCTGCGATCGACTTCTTACCGTCGACGAGGATCTTGTTGACCAGCTGGCTGACGATCGGAGCACCGTAGACCGGGTCGTTGACGACCGGACGCTTGGTGACGGGACCTTTACGAGGCATCTGACTCAGCCCTTCTTCGCACCGTAGCGGCTGCGAGCCTGCTTACGGTTTTTGACGGCCTGGGTGTCGAGTGCACCGCGGACGATCTTGTAACGGACACCGGGGAGGTCCTTGACGCGACCGCCGCGGACGAGCACGAGCGAGTGCTCCTGCAGGTTGTGGCCCTCGCCGGGGATGTAGGCGGTGACCTCGGTGCCGTTGCGCAGCTTCACGCGGGCGACCTTGCGCATGGCCGAGTTCGGCTTCTTGGGGGTCGTCGTGTACACGCGGGTGCACACGCCGGCCTGCTGGGGGTTCGACTTCAGCGCGGGAGCCTTGGTCTTTGTGACCTTCGGCGAGCGGCCCTTGCGAACCAACTGCTGAATGGTTGGCACGTTCTCTCCTTGATTGTGCTGCGCGGTTCCTTGCGGTTCTGCGCAGGGTGCTGCACGGTGACAGCGTCGTGTCTCCCCCGAAACGTCGTGGATCTTGCGATTCGTGACGTGTCGGGCTCACGTGGAATCCGCCACGCGCCAGAATGATCGGACGCGGTCGTGGTGGATATGCCGTGGGGGTGACCTGTTCGCAGGCCAATCCCTGAGATGGTGCGAGCGTTGATCCGAACGACCTGCCCGGAGGCATGACGCACGGCGCGCGTGAACGCACACCCGGTCAATGATACGCGCTCCCCGGGAGCGGGGCAAACGTGTGCAGTCCCTCGGGCTGGGAGTGTGCCGGGTGCCGGTCGCTCAGCCGAGCAGCAGCACCGCGGCGGCGACCGCGACGCCCAACAGCACGACGATCACGCCCGCGAGGATCAGTGCGCGGAGCGCACCGCGACGACCCGTGCGGCGACGGCTGGCGGGCACGTCGGCCTCGGAACGGACCGCGGATGCCGATGGGCGGCGTTCCACCCGCACCGGTTCGCCCGTGCGTGGGGCGTAGGCCTGCTGCTCCCCCGCGATCGGGATGTGCGCGGCGCGGACGGTGCCGGGCACCTCTCGGTCGGCCGCGATTCGGGCGGGCGAGGTGCGAGCGGGCGCCTCGCGGTCGGGTGCCGCGCGGTCGGGTGCCGCGGCGCCGCCTGCCGCGCCGTCGGCCGCGCGCGCCGCGCGGCGACGAGCGCCCGAGGCGGTCTGGTCGTCGAGGTCGGGAGCGGGTGGCGTCGTGGGGGACACGGCGTCGGGAATGGCAGAACGTGCTCGCACGCCGGGCGCGGTGGTGTCGTCGAGGTCGAGGTCGGGCGCGACGTGTCTGCGGCGGGTCGCCTCGTCGACGTCGGGGGTCGGGGCGGGGGTCGCGGCCGGGGCCGGGCGACGGCGCGTGACCTCGTCGACATCGGGACCAGGCGCCGGGCGACGCCGTGTCACCTCATCGACCTCGGGGACCGACGCAGGACGGCGACGAGTCACCTCGTCGACATCGGGCACCGGCGCCGGGCGACGCCGTGTCACCTCATCGACGTCGAGGATCGACGCGAGCGGGCGGCGCGGAGCGGTGGTGGTCCACGCGTCCGCCGGGTCATCGGCATCCACGGGGTCGACATCCGTCGGCGCCGCGCCCGGGTCGATGCGCACGCTTCGCGATACGACCGTGTCGTCGTCGACCTCGGGTCGCGCCGAACGCACTGTGTCGTCGTGGGCGAAGCGACCCGACACCACGGTGTCGTCGTCGAGGTCGGCCCCACCCGAGCGGACGGTCTCGTCGTCGAGGTCTCCCTCGGGGACCGGGGCCGCCGGCCAGGGCCGCAGCCGACCGGACCAGAGGGTGACCTCGTCGGGATCGTCGGGGCGGTCGTAGGGGCCGCTCACACGTCCCTCCGCGACAGACGCACCTCCGCGTCGCCGAGGAAGAAGCGCTCGCCGGCCTCGATCTCCTCCCCCGGAGGGGCCTCGACCTCGGTCCCCATGAGGGTGGCGAAGAGCACCCCGTTGGTCGAGTCGAGATCCGTCACGAACCAGGTGTCGCCGCGCAGCTCGAGGCGCGCGTGCGTCTTGGACACCGTGCGGGTGTCATCCGAGATCGGTACGAGCTGCGCGTCCGGGCGTGACGGGTCGAGGGCCGGGCGACGCCCCAGGATGACGACGGACGAGGTGAGGTCGACGGGGGCACCACCCGGCGGGATCAGTGCCCACGGGATGCGCTTGCGCCGCGTCACTACGGTGCGATCGAGCTCGTCGAAGTCGTCGTCGGCCTGATCGGACGGCACCTCCGGCTGGGTGTACAAGGCCGAGACCGAAGTGCGCGCCGATCGCGGCGACCCGGCATCCGGGGCCTCCGAGACCGCAGACACGGCCTCGGACAGCTCGGGGAACTCGTCGGGAACGGCGCGGACCGCTGCGCGCGGCGCCGGGACGGGTTCGGGCGCCGGACGCGTGAGCGGAATGCCCGCCGCGGGCGTCGCGCCGTCGACATCCGGTCGCGTCGTGCGCCGCGGCGGGTTCGCCCACGGCGCTGCCTCGGAGCCGTCGGAGTCTTCGTCGACACCGGCCGCCGACGCGGCATCGGGGAACGTCGCGGGAGGGGTCCACTCCGGGGCCGCGTCGCCGCGGGCCGGTGCGCCGGGAAGCGGGCGGTCGCTGACCGGGGAGAAGCCGTCGTCGCGAACGCGAGAGGCGTCGTTTTCGGTCTCGCGCGAGTCCGGTCGCACCTCACCGCGTGCCGAGGGGCCGGCCGCGGGCTCGCGCGGAAGAGAGGTCTCCCCCGTTGCGGGAGCCTCGTCGCGCAGCGCGTCGAGCACGTCGAAGACCGATGTCGGCACCGGCGGGGTCGGGGCGACGCGAGTCGGGGCGACGGGGGCGGGCTCGACGGCGGGCGATGCGGGCTGCGCGTCGGCCTCTGAGGTCGCGGTCGACGGGACGTCGGCGGCGAGCGGGAACCCGCTCGCGCGGCGCGGACCGTCGAAGTTCGCGGGGCGGAGGTCGGCGGGCGGGGCCCAGTCGCTCGGCGACGGGGCGGCGTCGGAGAGCGATCCGGAGGGGGCCGCGAACGGCACCGCGACCGGCGCCGTGCCCGGCACAGCGGCGGGCACGGACTCGGCCGGGCCCTCGGCATCCTGATCACGGGCGGAGTCCGCGGGGTCGGGTGTCCAGCCGCCGATCAGCGGCACGTACGGCCCGTCGAAGTCACGACCGCGGCGCGCTGGGGCGGAATCCTCGTCGACGGCCGAGCGGGGGGCGGCCGCGTCGTCGCCCTCCCAGCGCGCCGAGCCGAAGCCGAGGATGCTCGCCCAGATCACGGGGAACAGCGCACCCACGACGGTCATGCCCGCGCCGGCGCCGAAGCCGACCGAGATCCGGTGCACCGCGACGATGAAGACGACGATGAAAGCGATCCCGCCGAAGATCGGGACGATGTTGAGCAGCACGAGCCACGGCGAGAAGCCGCCCAGCTTCAGCACCGTCGCGACGTTCAGGACGGGGATCCAGGCCTTCCACGTGGGCTCCCCGATCTTGCGGAAGACCGCGGCGAGCGCGAGCGCGAGCCAGAGGTAGAGGATGACGGCGAGCGCGAGCGAAGCCGCACCGAGGATCCAGCCGGTGGAATCGGTCATGTCGTGTCGCGTCCCGCCGGGGCGGTGGGACGCTTCCCCCTCTCGTCGCGATGCGGCGACCCCCGCCGCGGACGGCGTGGGGCGAGGAACCGCAGGAACGATCTCAACGATACGGCCGCGCGGACGCGCCGCCAGAAACCCCGCTGACGCAGCAGCACGCGGCGATCCGCGTCGACGATGCGCCAGAAGGCCGCGACCTCGTCGGCGCTCACCGCGGTGGGGGCGAACACCGCCCGATCGGCGTCTTCGGCCAGACGGGTCGCGGACGGGGTGGCGAAGGCTCGAGCCAGTTCGCTGCGGGTCGGCGCGAGGGGAACGGTCCGGCCGGCGTCGATGCCCGCGTCGACGTACTCGTCCCACCCGCCCGCGATGGCGGCACGCGGGTCGGGGTCGCGGCGGCGCCCGCGCCGGCGCAGCGCCTTCGCGATGACGACGGCGAGGAACGGGCCGAAGAGCACCAGCAGCGCCAGCGCGGTGATCCCCACCACCCGCAGCACGGGCCAGAGCCAGGCGAGATCGAGGCCGTCGTCGGTGGGGACGTCGTCGTCGAGCGCGTTGTCTTCCTGCACGGGCGCCGGGGGCACCACTTCTTCGACGGTGTCGGGACGCACCTCGGTGACGTTCTCGGGGTCCTGCTGCTGCGTCACCTCGAGACTCGGCGACTGCTCCCACTGCGGTGTGACGTCGATGGCGGCCCAGCGCCCGTCGACGCCCTGCACCTCGGTCCACGCGCTCAGATCACGGGCGCGGCACTCGCCGGCCGCGCACGTGGACAGCTCGGCGTCGGCGGAGACGAGGCGCGTGCCCACGACGATCCGAGCGGGGAATCCCAGCTCGTGGGCGATGAGGGCGGTCGCGACGGCGAACTGCTCGTCGTCGCCGACGGCGGCGACGAAGTTGCCCGAGGTCTCGGCCCGTGGATCTTCTTCCCGCTCCAGCAGTCGCTCGAACATCGCGTCGATGCGCGCCAGCGAGTGCCCGGAGGCGCTCGGCTGCACCTGGTACCCGGGAAGCTCGGCCGCCCAGGCCGGGGTCGCCGAGCCCTGCGGCGCGAGACTGTGACTCAGGTATCCGCGAGCGCGCAACAGCTGCACCAGCGACTGCAGGGCGGCCCCGTCGGAGCCGGCGGCGTGCTCCTGCACCCAGCGTCGCAGGTTGTCTCCGCCCGACACCCCGTCGGCCACTCCCGGCGGGGTCAGGCTCGCGAGGTCGACGGCCTCCGGTTCGACGGCCGACAGCCGGTAGCGGTCGCCCTGGCTCAGGCCTCCGTCGGCGGTCTGGACGCCGGCTTCGGCGGCGGCGCTGTAGTAGAACCGGTCGGCGAGCAGGGTGCGCCGATCCCCCTCGAACGTCACCGAGGCGAGGCTCCCGGCGGTCGGCATCCAGATCCCGTCGCCGTCGACGATCTCGATGTCGGCGTCGACGGGGCGCCCCTCCCCCGCGTCGCGCACCGACGGCAGGCGCAGGAACCCCCCGCCCGTGTCGCCGGAGGCGCGGAAGATCTCACCGTCGTACATGTCGAGGGTTGCGACACGGATGCGCTCGGGCAGGGAACCCTCGCCGCTGACGCGGAACAGCACGTCGTCGGCGCGCGCATCGGCGAACATCGCGCGGTACTGGGCCAACGGGCTCACCGCCTCGGCGATCTGGGCGTCGGGACCGGCCGCGGAACGCAGCACCTGCCGGTCGGCATCCCGCGCCACCCACGGCACGACCGCGGTCGTCGCCACCACCGCGACCCCGAGCATCGCCACCCCGAGAGCCGCGCGGCGACGGTCGGTGGCCGACCTGCCGGGCGCGACGGGAGCCGCCGACACGTCGCTCGCCCGCTGCAGCGCGCGGAGGCGCTCGTCGTGCGCGCGCCAGGCCAGCCACAGCACCGCCACCAGCAGGGCGCACAGTCCGACCGCCGTCTCGACCGGTGACGCCAACGTCAGCGGACCGACGACGAGGGGCGCGCTGGTCGCGGTGCGGCCGAAGAACAGACCGAAGCCGACCATGGCCAGACCGCTCACGACGGCACCGGTCGCGCGACGGTCGCCGCGCCACGCCAGCGCAAGGGTCGCCCCCGTGCCGACCAGGAAGACGACGAGGGCGGGGACGAGCAGGTTGCGGTACGAGCCGACCGGCAGGTCGACCGTGACCAGGTCCTTCCACGCGACGACGAGCCCGGCGAGGGCCTCTCCGAGGCCGCGCAGCGCGTCGAGCGGCGAGGTGAGGCGCGACGGCGCGGCGAGCGGGACCGCGAGGAGCACGAACGCCCCCGCCAGACCGCCCGCGAGCGCCCACCCGCCCCCGCGCCGCCACGCGACGAGGGCGACCACCGTGGCCGCGACGATCGACGCCCCCACAACCAGCACGAGGAACGACGCCGACGCGTAGATCGGCCACGCCGCGACCGCCGCCAGCACGATGCACGCGGCGGTGAACAACGCCCCCGCGACCCGTCGCGGAATCGACGCCTCGCGTCGACGACGGGCCGAGGTGTCTCGGCGCCGCGCGCTCATGACGTGGCTCCCCGCGCGAGCAGTCCGGACAGATCGTCGAGGGTGCCGATGGTCAGCACCGTCAGACCCGCGATGCTCTGCATGCGCGGGTGAGCGCGTTCGTCGCAGATGACGGCGGCGACCGCCGTGTCGACCGGGAACGCCAACGCCGCCTGCCGCAGACGCCCGAGCGGGACGGCCGACCCGACGACGACGAACGCGATCGAGAGGCGCTCGTTGGCTTCGGATGCCAAGCGGCAGACGTCTTCGACCGGCATCGTGTTCTCGTGCCGGTCGAGTCCGCTGAACCCGTCGAGCAGAGCACGCGGCGAGATCACCGGCACATGGCGGATCGCGCGCAGGCGCCCCTTCACCACGCGCGGGATCTCGGACCCGGTGACGATGTCGATGTCGCGCGCGTCGCGGACCGCCCGGATACCCAGCGAGGCGGCGGCCGACACCGCGAGCTCGTACTCGTCGGCATCCGCGTACTCCTGGGTCGCGGCGGCGAGCACCACCGCCATGCGCGAGCGACGGGACTCCTCGTATTGGCGCACCATCAGCCGGCCCGTCTTCGCCGTCGACTTCCAGTGCACCTGACGCCGGGAGTCCCCCGGAACGTATTCGCGGATCGCGTGGAACGACATGTCGGCGTCGACCAGGCGGCGGGTGGCGTTGCCCTCGAGGTCGCGCATGAGGCCGGCGCTGGTGGAGGGGAGCCCCACCGTACGGGGGTGCACGAACACCTCGTGCACGTCGTCGAAGGCGTGCTCGCGCCGGAGCAGACCGATCGGGTCGCTGCGCACGGTCGTGACGGGGCCGACCCGCACGACACCGCGCGGAAGCGGTGGAATCTCGAGCGGCTCGGTGGTGTCCTGACCCGGGCGGAGCAGCGGCACCCCGAACTCGACGAGCCCGCGACCGACCGGGATGTCGAGACGACCGGGGAGCGTGGGGCGCGCACTCTCGTTGCGCACGACGATCTCGCCGGTCACCCCGTGGCCCGCGACCACGCGTTCGTGGGTGAGGGCCAGGTCGACGGCGTACGCGCGCGCGCCGAACAGGAACGGCACGGCCATCACCAGCAGCAGCAGGGCGGCGCTGCCCGCGACCATCCACTCGACCCAGCCGAAGATGAGTCCGAACGCCAGCCCGAGCGAAGCGGCCACCACGACCACGGCACCGGCCGGGCGTACGGTTCTCCCCGCCCACCGCGCAGCCGCGTCCACCGCCTCGGTCGCGACGCGCCAGGCCTCGGCGACCTGCACGACCGCACGCACGATCCGGCGCTGCCGGCGGGTCGACGTCGAGGTGATCGACGTGCGCGAGCCGGTCGCCATCGTGCCGGCCGACGTGCGCGTCAGACGCGACTCGGTGAGGTTCACATCGGGCATGACCCGACCCCCGGGGGTGCGGATGCCACGGCCACCGCCATCGTCACGCGCTTTCGCGCTGCGTGGGCGGCAGGGTGTCGAGCAGCACCTGACCCACGACGGCCTCCTGCGTCACGCCGTCGAACTCCGCCTCGGGGTGAAGGATCAGCCGGTGCGAGAGCACGGGCACGGCGAGCGCCTTCACGTCGTCGGGGGTCGCGTACGTGCGGCCCTGCGACGCCGCACGGGCGCGCGTCGCGCGGGTGAGGGCCAGCGCACCGCGGATACTGACGCCGAGCCGCACCTCGTCGGCCGTGCGGGTGGCATCCACGAGTCGCACGATGTAGTCGAGCACGAGCGCGTCGACGTAGACGGATGCCGCGAGGTCGGCCATGCCGACGAGGGCCTGTGGCGTGATGATCGGGCGGAGGTCGGCCGTGGCGACGGCGCCGCCGTCGAGGATGCGGATGGTCGCGGCGTGGTCGGGGTAGCCGAGCGAGGTGCGCAGGAGGAAGCGGTCGAGCTGCGCCTCGGGCAGGCGATAGGTGCCGGCCTGCTCGACGGGGTTCTGCGTCGCCAGCACGAGGAACGGCACGCCGACCTCGCGCGAGACGCCGTCGATGGTGACGCTGCCCTCTTCCATGACCTCGAGCAGCGCCGACTGCGTCTTCGGGCTCGCGCGGTTGATCTCGTCGGCGAGGACGATGTTGGCGAAGATCGGGCCGGTGTGGAACTCGAACGAGCCCGTCTTCTGGTCGTAGACCGTGATGCCGGTGATGTCGCCCGGGAGCAGGTCGGGGGTGAACTGGATGCGGGTGTTCGTGCCCTGCACCGACTGCGCGACGGCGCGCGCGAGCGAGGTCTTGCCCGTGCCGGGGACGTCTTCGAGCAGCACGTGTCCGTCGCTGAGCATGGCGGTGAGCACCAGTTCGACCACGTGCCGCTTGCCGAGGACGGCGCGCTCGACGTTGTCGGCGATCTGCGAGAAGGTCTGGGAGAACCAGGTGGCCTGCTCCTGGGTGATCGTCATGTCGGTGGTGTCTTCCTGTGGCGGGGGGGGCGGGGTGTCGGGTGCCGGACGTCGGCGGACGGGGCGTCAGTCGGGCGGGGTGTCTTTGGGAGGCTGGGAGGGCTCGGCGGGCTTGCCGGGATCGCAGGAGCCGTTGACCTCGAGAGTCGCGGATTCGAGCCCCCAGTCGCGCGACGACCAGTCGATCTTGACGGTCACGCCCGTGACGCTGACGGCGCCGCGGGGAACGGTGCGGGGATCGTCCTGGGGGTCGAGCTTCTTGCCGTTCTTGTCGCGGTAGGTCGCCCCGGCGTACGACGGGGTTCCGTTGCCGATGCCGTTGCTGGTGTCCCACTCCGCTTTCAGCTGGCTCCCGGCGACGCAGGAGTCGATGGAGGCGCGGGCCTGCACCTGGTAGGGCGCGCTGCCGGAGGCCGCGTCCACCGAGCCGCGATTCGACCGCGTCGGCCAGACCTTGTGCTGGAAGTAGACGCCTATGTTCGGGTCGCGGTCGTACACGCTGGTTCCGGGACCCCAGTTCTCGTAGACGGTCTCGTTGTTGCGCGGGGGATCGTCACCCTCCTGGATGCCGCTGATCCGCCAGTACGCCTCGTCGCCCTCCACGTCGGGGGTCGCTCCGACCCGGAAGGTGTACCCGCGCGGGGCGGTGGGGTCTTGCGTGGCATCGACCGACTTCTCGATGGTCTCCGACCCGTACACGCGCCCGTCGTAGACCGAGTCGACGCACAGCCGCACCGTGTACGTCTTGCCGTCGTCCTTGCCGGGGAACTCGGCGCGCTTCTTCTCGCCGTCGACCCGGCAGGCGCCGTCGAGGGCGAAGCCGTAGCGCAGGGTCGAGTCGTCGCCGTTGGTCGACGCGGAGCCCTCGGCGCTGATCGTGACCTTTCCGCCTCCGTTCTGCGTCGACGTGAGTTTCAGCTCCAGCTGCGTGGGCTTTCCCACCCCGTGGGCCGTGAACACCAGCGCCTGCCCGGTCTGCGATCCGCCGAGCCCGGGGGGCACCGTGAAGCGCGAGATGGGCGTGACCGACACTTCGGTGCCGGTGTTGCTGCCGACGGTGAAGCCGCGCAGCGTGACGCTGTCTTGATTGCGGCCGACGTCGACCTTCTTCGTCTCACCCGAGGCGCTCTTGACCTCGAGCGTGCCGGTCTCGGCCGATTCGATGCCGGTGATGGTCAGGTCGGCGACCTTGCCGTCGCCCCCGGTCTGCACGGGCTCGAAGCTCGCCCCCGCCGGGCGGTTGGGGGTGTCGTAGGCCCAGGCGGTCGTGCGCACCGACGCAGTGGACTCCCCCACGCTGTTCACGGCGTTGACGACGTATTCGCGCTGCTCCCCGTTGGGGGCGGCGATGGTCGGGCAGGCGCCGTCGGGGCCGCACTGCGCGACGACCTCGCCGCGCCACCGCACCGTGTAGCCGGCCAGTGACGGGTAGGCGCGACGGGCCTCGCCCGGGTCGATGCGCAGGGTCACCGAGCCGTCGGAATACGCGGTCTGCCGCACGCTCGCGGGGCCACGGGGATAGCCCAGCAGGTCGAGCACGACCCGCGCGTCGCGGGTGGCGGCGGTGGTGCGCCCCTGGGCGTCGCGCAGGGTGACGCTGGCGCTGCAGGTCGCACCGGGAGCATCGGTCGACCACGACGCGACGATGCTGGACGACGACGCCACCGAGAAGGTCACCCCGGTGCACGAGGCCGTCGGGCGCACGCCCACGACCTCGAGCGGGGTGCGCGGCAGCGGGTTGACCTCACCCGTGATGCCGATGACGCCGATGCTGCAGCTCGACCCCGAGGCCTGCGAGCACTGCGACGACGTCGTGCCGCCCTGCGGCAGGGTCGAGGGGGCCGCGCCCACGCGCAGCACGAGTCGGGCCGGGGCGACGGCGTTGTGGCTGGTGACCGAGATGATGGCGGCGTTGTCGGTCCCCGGCACGGCGCGGTCGGTGCCGGTCACGGTGACCGTCGACCCGTCGAGCGCGACCTGGAAGGCCGAGCCCGAGTACTCCAGCGCGTAGCGGATCGCGCCCCAGTCCTCACGCCCCAGCTGCCACGAGGTCATGTTGCGCAGGTCGAAGGTCGCCGTCTCGCCCGGTCCGACGCTGAGCGCGCCCGGCCGCAGCTCGGGCTGGGGATCGCGGGCGATCACACCGATCGGCACCGAGAGCACGGTCCAGTCCTGCGTGCCGGCGACCCGCACGGGCACCTGGCACGCATCGGTCCAGGGGGAACCGGTACCCGCGTCGTAGCGCACCACGGATCCGGTCACGCTGCAGCGGCCCTCGGCGCGGACGCCGGTGGTCGTGACGTCGGGGCCGACTTCGAGGGTCGCGCGTCGAGGGAGGGCCACCAGCGAGGCCATGTCGAACTCGACCGAGGCGAGCTCGTCGACGCGCTGGGCCGTGCCCGGGCGCAGCGACAGGCTCAGGTCGTCGTCGCCCGGCACGCGCAGGAACGCGTACGTGGTGACGTCGGTGTCACCCGAGCGGCCCGAGACGGCGAACGGGATGACGCGGCGGGTGGCGGGCAGCTCGCCCGAGATCTTCCGCCCGTCGACCCGGAGGTCGGCGGGCTGTCCCCACAGCGCCACGTCGAGCGACCCGACGTCGCCCGCCGACCAGGTCGCCTTGCCCCCGAGCACGTCGACGCCCGAGGTGAAGTCGTCGCGGTTCTCGACGGTCAGCACGGTGTCGGCGACGACGGGATAATCGGGAACGCTCTCGCGCACGACCTTCACCACGATGAGCCCGCGCCCGGTGTTGCCCGAGTCCGACTCGACGTCGTAGAGGAACGACATCGTGCCGGGCGACTCACCGGCGCGCAGGACCACGCCCGTGTCGGTCAGTGTCCGCACGAAACCGTTCAGGCGCGCGTACTCCGGGTTGTCGCTACCGTCGACCAGGGTCTGCGGCAGATCGGGGCGCACCCCGGTGAGCGTGAGACGGCCCTGCGTGGGGTCGATGTCGTTGGCCAGGGGACTGACGCGGATCTCGCTGTCGGCCCCCGCCTGCACCTGCACGTAGTCGGTGAAGGTGATGGGACTCGGGTTGGCCTCGGCGTCGAGGACTCCGATGCGCACCGTGCCCTCACCGGTCGCGCCGGCGGTGTCGGAGACCCGGTAGCGGAACGTGATCTGCCCCCGGTCGCCCGGCACCGACGAGTAGACGATCGAGGAACCATCCGGCGTCACGGATGCCGTACCCCGGTCGGGCTGGCTCACGATGCGATCGAGGGTGACGGCGTCGCCGTCGGGGTCGACGCCGAAGCCGTGGAACTCCACGGTGGTCGTCCCCCCGCTGAGGACGCGGCCCTCGAGCGTGTCGGGCAGCGGGGCGCGGTTGGCCTCGCCGCCGAGCACCGTGATGCGCACCGTCGCCTCGTCCCAGAGCGCCGGGGTGCCGGTCGTGAAGACGCGGTAGGTCACCTCGTACGACCCCGGCGCGGTGGGAGCGAGGTAGCGCAGCACCCCGGCCGACGCGAAGGCCAGGGCGTCGCTGGCCGGCTGAGCCTGCACGCTCGACGGGTCGAGGGTGGGTCGCCCCCCGGCGGGCGAGATGTCGTTGTCGAGCACGGGGATGTCGATCTGCGCGCCCGCGCGCACCGTCACGGTGTCGTCGACCGCGATGGGCGCGATCTCGGGGGCGGGCGGAAGGAGGTACACGGTGGCCTCACCGGTCACCCGGGATCCCTCGTCGTCGGTGCCGTCGCTGACGGTGTAGCCCACCGTTCCGAGCAGACCGGCGCTGCCGTCGGCCGTGCTGCCCGAGACGCGCAGATCGTTCTGCCCGACGGTGTCCACCGTCAACGACGCGCCGTCTTCGGCGGCCGGCTGCACGTCGCTGAGCAGCAGGACTCGGCCGGTGGGGTTGGACACGGCCGAGAACACGTCGAGCGTGGCGTCTTCTTGCGGTCGCACGAAGGCCACGACCGGCGAGGTCGACAGCTGCGCGGGGGCGTCGCCCGGGAGCAGCGTGATGCGCGCGGTGCCGTTGGCGTCGCGTCCTCCGCCGTTGACGGTGAAGTCGACGCGGTACACCCCCGGCTGCGACGCCGAGAAATCGAACGTGGTGCTGCCGCCCACGACGGTGGCGTTGGCGGTGGCCTCGTCGAGCACGCGCACCGAGGTGAGAGTGATGTCGCCGGCCGTTCCCGTCACGTGGGGTCCGACGTCGACGGTCACCGACGAGCCCGCGGTGTCGAGCCGGGTGAACGACTGCACGGCCAGGGTGGGGTCGGGCGCCACCCGGATGATGAGCGGCTTCGTCGCGGTCGCTCCCGCGGTGTCGGCCACGGTGACGTCGAGCTGGACGTTCTGCTCGCCGCCGGAGCCGTCGTCGGCGTGCTGGTAGACGACGTCGCCGGCGGGGGTCGCGGCGACCGTGCCGACGCCGCCCGGGTTGTCGACCGACAGCAGCAGCAGCGGGTCTCCGTCGGGGTCGACCCACCCGGGCAGCACCGGGACGGTGATGGTGCCCCCGCGCGCGACCTCGGGGGTCGGCCACTGCTGCAGACACGTCTCGACGCCGCACCAGACGGGGGCGGAGTTCGTGTCGGCGGGCGAGACGGTGAGGGTCACGGTGGTGGGGGGCGAGGTGAGCCCGTCGGCCGTGGTGCCGTCGGTCACGGCGTACGAGAACGTCGCCGTCCCGGTCGCGCCGGGCGTCACCCGCACGGCCAGGCGCTGCCCGGCGTCGGTGACGGTGAGGGAGCCGAAGCCGGGGTCGAGACCGGTGACGCTCTCGGCCACGATGCTCAGCACGTCTTCGTTCGGGTCGTGGTCGTTCAGCAGCACCGGAAGCGTGACGAGGCGCCCGGCGCGCACGCCGAAGGAGTCGGGTTCGGCGACGGGAGGCTTCGGGTCGAGCACGACGCTGAGCTGTTCCTCGCTCTGGACGGCCGCCTGCTCGGTGCGGTCGTCGAGCGACCAGTTCTGGCTGGAGGCCACGAGGGCGCCGTCGGGCACCGTCCACACCCACCCCGATCGCGTCTCGTTGAGAATCACGGCGTGGTCGGTCGCGACGAAGACCGGTCGCCGTTGGTCGGGCATGGTCGCCCCGCCGTAGTCGAGGTCGGTCTCGCCCTGGTCGGAGCGCCACAGCGTGCCGCGCGCGTCTCCGGGCAGCAGCCATGCCGCGTACGCGACGCCCTGGTGGGTGAGCGGTCGCGCGGGCTGACCGAGCACGGCGCCGCCACCGCCCACCTCGCGACGGGGTTCCGATCCGTCGGCGGGAACGCTCCACAGCGACTGTTCGTCGGCGATGTACACCGACCGCGCATCGGCGTCGGCCTCACCGACGACCGTCTGCTCGCCCGTGTCGATGTCGACGGGGTCCGCCCCTCGGACCCAGACGCGTCCGGCGTCGGGGTCGACGAGCACCCAGGCGTCTCCCGCCGCCGACAGCACGGGGGCCGCCACGTCGACGTCGAGCGCGTCGCGGGCTCGGACCTCGTCGGCCTCGAGGTCGTATCGGATGACCGAGGCGTCCGCCGAGGAGTACGCGAAGAGCATTCCCCTCGCGTCGAGCGCGATGGCATCCGCGGTGTAGGACTGGGCGCCCTCGTCGCCGGCCGTTCCGAAGGGATCGAGTTCGGTCGTGCTCTGACCGGCCCGACTCAGCCGACCCGCGAACAGCGTGCCGGTGTCGGTGCGGTACACGGCGTAGTCGCCCGCCGTCACCACCGACGTCGTGCCGGCCGGGGTGTCGGGCGCGGACTCGAGCTGCTCCCGCTGCAGATCGATCGGCTGGGCCTCATCGATGCGGGTGAGCTTGCTGAAGCTGTCGCTGAAGAGGTACGCCCCGTCGCCGCTCTGGGCCACCTGGCTGGGGTTGCCCGCGGTGCGGACGGTGTCGAGCTCGCCCACCGTCGTGTTCACGCGGGCGTACCGCTGCCCCTCGCCCGTCTGCAGCGCCCACACCGACGTGTCGACCTCGGGCGTCTGCTGGGCGTCGAGACCGGGCCAGACGATGCTGGCGGTCACCACGAGGGCGACGGCCGCGAGGCTCGAGCCCAGACCGACGAGGGTACGGCGCTTCATCACAGCACCCCCGTGGCGTAGAGCGCGGCCACGGCGACGGCGCCCGCGGTCACGAGCGTGGCGCCGGCCAGCACCCAGGGCAGCACCCGGTACGTCGGCGAGGCGGGAGAGGCGATGTCGGTGTCCTCGTCGCGCGCGAGACCCGCCATGCCCGACGCGCCGCGGACCTTGCGGGATCCCTCGCGTTCGAGGCGCGAGCGCACCGGCCCGCGCTGGGTGGCGTCGGCGAAGTCGACCGTGCGCGCACCGGGCGTCCACTCGGCCGCCGGCACCTCGAGCGGAGTGGCCGGCGATCCGAGCTCGGACTGCACCCGCTGCAGGGCCTCGCCGAACGCGCGGGCACTGGGTTGGCGATCACCGGGGTTGCGCGACATCGCCGTCGCCAGCACCGCCTGCAGCGAGGGCGGGACGTCGGTGCGCGAGATGTCGGTGTACGTCGCCCGGGCGATGCGGCGGCGCAGCTGCTCGCGCGAGTTCTGCCCGCGCTCGCGGCGCTCGAAGGGGCTGTGCCCCGCCAGCAGCGAGTACACGGTGGCCCCGAGGCTCCACACCTCGCTCGCGACGGTTCCGGCGGTCTGCTCCGCGACCACCTCGGGAGCGCTCCACGGCACCGACATCGCCAGCATCTCGTCGGCACCGTGCGGCGCGAGCGACGACGAGATGCCGAAGTCGGCGAGCACCGGGGCACCGAACGTGGTGACGAGGATGTTGCTGGGCTTGACGTCGCGGTGGATGAGCCCGGCGTGGTGCGCAGACTCGAGGGCGCCCGCCATGCGCACGCCGATCGAGAGCACCTCGGCCACGGGCATGCGTTCGACGCGGTAGCGCTGCGCCAGCGACCCCGGGCAGAACTCCATGACGATGTAGGGCCGCCCGTCGGCGGAGATGCCCGCCTGGTAGACGGTCACGATCGACGGGTGCGCCGACAGGTGCGCGAGCACGTCGGCTTCGGCGTTGAACATGCGCAGCAGGTCGGCGTCGCGCGCATCGCTGGGCAGGACCTTGACCGCGACGTCGCGGCGGGGCATGTCCTGCCCGTAGAGGAAGACGTCGGCGAAGCCGCCCGAGCCGAGCGGGCGGATGTAGGCCAGCCCGGGCAGGATGGGCGGCGACGACGGAAGCCGCTGCGGCATCGAGCCCCCTCCCGGACGACGCGCCCGCGACTCAGCGGGCGGACAACTGGAGCATGCTAACAAAAGCGCCTTTGTGTGCCCCGCAGCTCGTCCCCACCACCCCTCCCCCACAGCACGCCGCGAGCGCCGCGACCGCCTCGGGGAGCGTTTCCCGGGCCGTGAGATTCAGGATGCCGAGGGGCCCGGTTCGCGCGGATCGAACGGGGCGTCGAGCGAACGCGTCAGGTCGTCGAGCATCGCGGCGATCTGCGGTTCCACGTACTTGGCGACCGCCGCCTGGATGCGCAGCCGATGATGCAGCAGCACCGTGCACACCTCGCGACCGATCATGTTGGCGTAGTCGTCGGCGAGGCCCACCTCTTGCCGCAGCGCCGCCTTCGCGGCATCCGACAGCGGGGGCAGGACCGGAAGCGACGCCTCCTCCTCGGCGGCCAGGCCCGTCAACGTGAACAGGAACGGCGAACCCGGCTCAGGGTCGGGGTCGAGCGGCATCCCCTCGAACTCCGGCTCGAGCCCCTCGGCCGGCCGATACGACCGCCGCCGGTTGCGATCGGCCTGCTGATCGAGCTCGTTCTGCAGCATGGGGAGGTTTCGGGCGGTGTAGTCGGCGACCGCGTGATCGACGATGGCCTTCACCCGCGTCGACAGGCCGTGCTGCACCCCGTGGGGCACGTCGGACCCGAGTCCGGCCGCCGAGAGCACGGGCGAACCGAAACAGCGACGGCACGGGGCGACCCGGCCGCGGTGATGGGCGGGCTCCCACCGGGGCAGCCAACGCAGCCAGGCATCCACCGCCTGACCGACCTGGCTTTCGAGCGACCGCTCCACGGCCCCTACGCTAGTGCGACACGCCCGGAGAAGTCAGGATGCCGCGACCGGGCGCGTCGGCATCACCGGGCGGCACGACAGGCCCGCCCCGGTCGTCGACGTCTCAGCGCGTCTCGTCGTCGTCTTCCCAGCGCCACCGCGGGCCGTTCGACCGCGAGCGGACGAGCAGCACCCCGAACAGGCCCGCCAGCAGGCCCGCACCCGCGACGACCGCACCCGGAAAGCCGAGGGCGACGCTGCCGGCGGCGGCGAGCCCGCGGGCGGGGTCGGCACCCCCGACGATCGCGCCGACGACGATCCCGAGCACCTCGCCGACGTAGGCGCCGACCGCACAGGGCACGGCCGTCAGGTACCCCGGCGGGTCGGCGCGCAGGCCCCACCACAGCACGCCGGCGAACGCCAGCAGCGCCAGCAGCTGCCCGATCACGCCGGGGATCGCGCCGAGCCCGCGCACGGGGATGACGTCGGCGTCGAGCACGAGGCTCATGACACCGAGCCCGCCGATCGACAACGCGATGAACGTCACCGACGCGAAAACGACCGCGACCGGCGGGGTCACCCCGGCCGGTCGCGGTTCGTTCGTCATGGCATCCGTCAGCCCGCGAGCTGGGGACCCGCTTCGAGCGTGCGCTCGTACTCGCGCTGCGCCTCGGCGTTGATCTCGGTGACGCGGCGACCGCGCGCGGCGACCCACGCGCCGAACCAGATCGTCAGCTCGCGGCCGAGCACGAAGGCGACGATGGCCAGGGGCACCAGCGCGTTGTCGCGGAGAAGTTCGGCCGACGCGCGCGCGGTGACCATCCAGAACGGGGCGGCCAGCAGCACGCCGAGCAGGTGCCCGAGCCACGCGATGACGCCCACGACGAGGCCCCAGACGACCCAGTGCCCCCAGCGTCCGCGGTTGATGAGCGCGCCGAGGAACCAGAAACCGAAGTAGAACGCGACGGTCGGCACCCACAGGCCCCAGGTGGCCAGCGTCGACAGCGCGGCCTGGCCGAGGTCGGCGACCTGCACGTCACCGGTCAGCAGACGCAGACCGAGCGTGGCCGCCAGGTACAGCACGGCGAAGACGAGGGCGGCGAGCAGGCCGATCGCGCCGGCCGCGCCGCGGTTGCCGCGCGGGCGAGGCGCCTCGGGTGCCTGCACGAAGATGGGCTGAGGGCCCCCGACGACGCGGGTGGGCTCGTCGGCGACGGAGGACGCGACGGGGGTGGTCGCCGCCGTGGCGGCGCCGGCGGCGGTGACCCCCGCGGCGGCGGGATACGCCGTCGTGCGGTCGTCGTCGTACCGGGGCGCCTCGGTGGTGGGCGTCGTGTCGGACGTGCGCGAGGTCGTGGTGGGCTCCGGCTCGGCCGACGCGGCGTAGGCGGCCCAGCGGGCGTCTTCGTCGTCGAGGTCGCTGGAGGACGAACTGGCGGATGCCGACGCGGTCACCGGCTCGACCGGAGACGCGTCGTGCACCACCGGGGCGGGGTGTTCGCCCCGTGCCGACGAGTCGCCGGCGGTGTGGTGCTCGACCGGGGCGTCAGGGCTGAGGGAGGTGGCGTCGCGCTCATGCGCCTCGCGCTCGTCCCAGGCGGCCTCGGCGACCGCCGGGTCGACCGCGTCTCGACGGGCGGCTTCGGCATCGGCGAGGCCTTCGTGGGCCTGCCCGACGACGTCGCGCGGCTCATCCTTGGGCTCGTCGACGGGGTTGCCGTACGACTGGTGGTCGCTCATCGGTGTCTCCTCACGCGGTGCTTGCGGCGCAAGGCTATCCCGGGCACCGCGCCCGAGCGCGCAGGCGTGCCGTGCGATCCGCGTCTCGACCGTGTCTGCGGCGGCGCTTAGGGTGTTCCCATGCCCCGTCGCCCGTTCCTCCAGGTCGCCACCGTCGCGGTGATCGGCGTCGCCGCGCTGGCACTCAGCGCGTGCGCCCCCGAGACCAGCGGCGACGCCGCGCCCGCGAGCCCCAGCGCCGCGGCGACGAGCGCGAGCCCGACACCGATCCCCACGATCACCCCGTCCGCGAAACCCGTGACCCTTCCCACCGACTGCCGCGCCCTGCTGTCGGCCGACGTGCTGGCCCAGCTCGGATCCACGCCGCTGAACGATCCGGCGGCCGGCCCCTCGGGCACGCTCGATGACGGCACCCTCGTGTGCATCTGGCGCGACCCCGCCGCCGACACCACGGGACTCGTCACCCGCATCTCGGCGATGGACCGCGGACCCGCCCTCGACATGTTGAACGACCTCGTGGCCACGCAGGGCTTCAGTTGCTACACGCCCGACGACGGCACGCGCTGCGAGAAGACCTGGATCAACGACACCTATCCCGTCAACGACGGCCGCACCCTCTTCTGGCGCGACGGCGTGCTCATCGACACCCAGTACTCGAACCTTGCCCCCACGGGCTACACGGCGAGCGTCATCGCCTCGATCTTCCCCGCGGCGACCCCGTCGCCCACGGCATCCCCCTCACCGTCGGCCTGAGCGCCCCCTTCGCGCGCGGAGGAGTACTACTCGCCGAAGGCGTGGGATGCCACGATCGCGGCGTAGTCGGTCGGCATCCACCCCGAGAGGGTCGATGAGACCCAGCGGTCCGCGCGCAAGTCGTGCACCTCGACGAGGTCCCCCACCTGCCGCTCGCAGTGCGTCGCGACCTCGGCGGTCTCGCAGTCGAAGCCCTGTGCCGTCAAGACGGCGGGCACGGCCGTCGCCGCCTCGGGCGTGACGGTCGACACGGTCGTCTCGACGAAGCGTCCGCTCTCGCCCCGCCAGTGGCACGTCACCACGACGGTCGGAGACGCCGCCGCCACGGCCTCGGGCGTCGACAGCGCCGGCGTGCGCCGCTGGGACAGCAGGGCCTCGGGCGACCAGACCAGCGACGACCAGAGGGGCTGCGAGTACAGATGCCGACAATCTTCCGCGGGCCCGACCGGCTCGGGAGCGGCGGCGGGCGAGGACGAAGTGGCGGCGCGGAGGGTGTCACCGACGAACGTGACGAGCGCGGGGACCCCGGGGGCCGCGAGCACGAAGAGCGCGGCGACCGCGGCCGCCGACAGCAGTCCGGCCGGCCATGCGAGCCAGAGGCTCCGCCCCCCGATTCGAGCCATTCGTTCCTCCTCGACCACGGTAGGCGCACTCCCCCCGCCGAAGCGGTCCTCGACACGCCGTGGGAGCGAGCCGACCCGCGTGCGCTTTCGCATCGAGGGAACGGGGCGCGGTCGCGACCGCCGCCGTGCACGGACATCATCCGGTCGCGCACGCCATCCTCGCCGACACGACGAAGGCCCCCGGCGTGAACCGGGGGCCTTCGGGGGAATCAGGATGCCGCACCGAGGTGCGTCATCCGTCGATTCAGTTGTACGTACCGGGCGTGAAGTCGTCCGACGAGAAGCTGTCGAAATCGACGTAGCTCAGGTCGGCGTCGCTGTACGCGCCGTCCGAGGCGAAGATGCGGTTGGGGTACCGCTCGCTCTTGGCCTCTTCCGTCGCCTCGACCGTGACGTTGCGGTACTTCGCAAGTCCGGTTCCGGCGGGGATGAGCTTTCCGATGATGACGTTCTCCTTGAGGCCGACGAGCGGGTCGCTCTTGCCCTCCATGGCCGCCTGCGTCAGGACGCGGGTGGTCTCCTGGAACGACGCGGCCGACAGCCACGACTCCGTCGCGAGCGACGCCTTCGTGATACCCATCAGCTCGGGACGACCCGACGCGGGACGCTTGCCCTCGCCGACCGCCGCGCGGTTGATGTTCTGGTACCGCTTGAAGTCGACGAGCTCACCCGGGAGCAGGTCGGTGTCGGCGTGGTCGACGACGGTGACCTTGCGGAGCATCTGACGGACGATGACCTCGATGTGCTTGTCGTGGATCGGCACACCCTGCGAGCGGTACACGCCCTGGACGCCGTTCACGAGGTACTTCTGCACCTCGCGGGCACCCTGCACGCGCATGACCTCCTTGGGGTCGAGCGTTCCGACCTGGAGGGGCTCACCCACCGAGACGTGCTGGCCGTCTTCGACCAGGAGCGTCGCGCGCTTCAGGACGGGGTAGACCACCGGCTCGTCGCCGTTGTCGGGCGTGAGGATGACCTTCTTGGCCTTGTCGGTCTCGTCGATCGTGATGCGGCCGTCGGCCTCGGCGATCGGCGACGCACCCTTGGGGGTACGGGCCTCGAAGAGCTCCTGCACGCGGGGCAGACCCTGCGTGATGTCGTCGGCCGACGCGGAACCACCGGTGTGGAAGGTACGCATCGTCAGCTGGGTACCGGGCTCACCGATCGACTGGGCCGCGATGATGCCGACGGCCTCGCCGATGTCGACGATCTTGCCGGTCGCGAGCGAACGGCCGTAGCACTTCGCGCACACACCGACGGCGGAGTCGCACGTCAGGACCGAGCGGACCTTGATCGACTCGATGCCACCGGCGACCAGCTTGTCGATGAGCACGTCGCCCACGTCGTCGCCGGCCTCGGCCAGAACCGTGCCCTGCGCGTCGACGACCTCGGTCGCCAGCGTGCGGGCGAACACGGAGTTCTCGACGTTGGCATCCATGACCAACGCGCCGCTCGAGTCGGCCGCGGCGATCGGGAGCTCGAGGCCCTTCGACGTGCCGCAGTCTTCCTCACGGATGATGACGTCCTGCGAGACGTCCACCAGACGACGGGTCAGGTAACCCGAGTCGGCGGTACGCAGAGCGGTGTCGGCCAGGCCCTTACGAGCACCGTGCGTCGCGATGAAGTACTCGGCGACCGAGAGACCCTCACGGTACGACGAGATGATCGGACGCGGGATGATCTCACCCTTGGGGTTGTTCACCAGGCCGCGCATACCCGCGATGTTGCGGATCTGCAGCCAGTTACCACGGGCGCCCGACGAGACCATGCGGTTGATGGTGTTGTCGGCGGGGAAGTTGTCCCGCATCGCCTTCTGGACCTCGTCGGTGGCCTCGGTCCAGATCTTGATGAGCTCCTGACGACGCTCGGCGTCGGTGGTGAGACCCTTCTCGTACTGCGCCTGGACCTTCGCGGCCTGCTTCTCGTAGCCCGCGACGATCTCGCCCTTGTTGGGGGGCGTGAGGATGTCGCTCAGCGCCACCGTCACACCGGAGCGCGTGGCCCAGTAGAAGCCGGCGTCCTTGATGCGGTCGAGCGATGCCGCGACCTCGACCTTGGGGTACTCCTCGGCCAGCTTGTTGACGATCTGCGACAGCTTGCCCTTGTCGGCCTGCTCGCGAACGAACGGGTAGCCCTTGGGGAGCGTGTCGTTGAAGATCGCCTGACCGAGCGAGGCGTCGACGAGACCGTGCTTCTCGTACCCCTCGGGCGCCTGGCCCTCGAGGAACGTCAGACCCGGGATGCGGATGCGCGCCTTGGCCTGCAGGTCGAGGGTGCCCTCGTCCTTGGCCAGGATTGCTTCGCCCACCGAACCGAACGCACGGCCTTCGCCCGACGCACCCTCCTTGAGGGTGGTGAGGTGGTGCAGACCGATGATCATGTCCTGCGAGGGCAGGGTGACCGGACGGCCGTCCGACGGCTTCAGGATGTTGTTCGACGCGAGCATCAGCACGCGGGCCTCGGCCTGAGCCTCGACCGACAGGGGCAGGTGGACAGCCATCTGGTCACCGTCGAAGTCGGCGTTGAACGCCGCGCACACGAGCGGGTGCAGCTGGATGGCCTTGCCCTCGACGAGCTGGGGCTCGAACGCCTGGATGCCGAGACGGTGCAGGGTGGGTGCACGGTTCAGCAGCACGGGGCGCTCGCGGATGATCTCTTCGAGCACGTCCCAGACCTCGGGACGGAAGCGCTCGACCGCACGCTTGGCGGCCTTGATGTTCTGGGAGTGACCCAGGTCGATCAGGCGCTTGATCACGAAGGGCTTGAACAGCTCGAGAGCCATCTGCTTGGGCAGACCGCACTGGTGGAGCTTGAGCTGGGGTCCGACGATGATGACCGAACGGCCCGAGTAGTCGACGCGCTTGCCCAGCAGGTTCTGGCGGAAGCGACCCTGCTTTCCCTTGAGCATGTCGCTCAGGGACTTCAGGGCGCGGTTGCCGGTACCGGTGACGGGGCGACCACGGCGGCCGTTGTCGAACAGGGCGTCGACGGCCTCCTGCAGCATGCGCTTCTCGTTGTTGACGATGATCTCGGGGGCACCGAGATCGATCAGACGACGGAGGCGGTTGTTGCGGTTGATCACACGACGGTAGAGGTCGTTGAGGTCGGAGGTCGCGAAGCGGCCACCGTCGAGCTGCACCATGGGACGCAGCTCCGGCGGGATCACCGGAACGACGTCGAGCACCATGGAGGCCGGCGACATGCCGGTCTGCAGGAACGAGTTGACGACCTTGAGTCGCTTGATCGCGCGGATCTTGCGCTGGCCCTTGCCCTCGGAGATCTGCAGGTGCAGGTTCTCGCTCTCGGCGGCCAGGTCGAAGATCTCGAGGCGACGCTTGATCGACTCCGCGCCCATGTGGGCCTCGAAGTACTGACCGAAGCGGTCCTGCAGCTCGTGGAAGACGTCGTCCTCGGGCTTCAGGGCACCGACCTCGAGCGTGCGGAAGTCTTCCCACACGCGCTCCAGCTTGGCGATCTGCTCGTCGGCACCCTTGCGGGTGGCCGTCATCTCTTTCTCGGCGGCGTCCTTGACCTTCTTCTTCTGGTCGGCCTTGGCGCCTTCCGCCTCGAGGGCGGCGAGTTCCTCTTCGAGCTTGGCCAGGCGGGCGGCGATGCGGGCATCGCGGCGGTCGCCGAGCGTCTTCAGCTCGAGGCGGATGTTGTTCTCCTGCATGGCGAGGTCGCGGTGACGAGCATCTTCGTCGACCGAGATCACCATGTAGGCGGCGAAGTAGATGACCTTCTCGAGGTCCTTCGGCGCCATGTCGAGCAGGTAGCCCAAGCGCGAGGGGACTCCCTTGAAGTACCAGATGTGCGTGACGGGCGCGGCGAGCTCGATGTGGCCCATGCGCTCGCGACGGACGGAGCTCTTGGTGACCTCCACGCCGCAGCGCTCGCAGACGATGCCCTTGAAGCGCACGCGCTTGTACTTGCCGCAGGCGCACTCCCAGTCGCGGGAGGGCCCGAAGATCTGCTCGCCGAACAGGCCGTCCTTCTCGGGCTTCAGCGTGCGGTAGTTGATCGTCTCGGGCTTCTTGACCTCACCGAAGGACCAACGACGGATGTCGTCGGCGGTGGCCAGACCGATACGGATCTGATCGAAAGTGGTTGATTCGAGCACTGGTTCTCCTGTGTCGGAATTCTCTGAAATCTGAGCTGGGTCGCTGAGCTAGGAGCTCAGATCTCGTCGATCGACGAGGACTCGAAGCGGCTGGAGATGTTGATGCCGAGCTCTTCCGCAGCGCGGAAGGCGTCGTCGTCGGTGTCACGGAGGTTCACAACCGTGCCGTCGGCCGAGAGGACCTCGACGTTCAGGCAGAGCGACTGCATCTCTTTCATGAGCACCTTGAACGACTCGGGGATGCCGGGCTCCTGGATGTTCTCGCCCTTGACGATCGCCTCGTACACCTTCACGCGGCCGAGGATGTCGTCGGACTTGATCGTCAGGAGCTCCTGCAGCGCGTACGCGGCACCGTAGGCCTCGAGCGCCCACACTTCCATCTCACCGAAGCGCTGACCACCGAACTGCGCCTTACCACCGAGCGGCTGCTGGGTGATCATCGAGTACGGGCCCGTCGAACGCGCGTGGATCTTGTCGTCGACGAGGTGGTGCAGCTTCAGGATGTACATGTAGCCGACCGAGATGGGCGCCGGGAACGGCTCTCCGGAGCGGCCGTCGAACAGCAGCGTCTTTCCGGTGGAGTCGACCAGACGGTCACCGTCGCGGTTCGTGATCGTCGAGTCGAGCAGACCCGCGATCTCGGCCTCGAACGCACCGTCGAACACCGGGGTGGCGACCTTCGTGCCGGGGGCTGCTTCGCGAGCGGCCTCGGGCAGGTTCGTCGCCCACTCGGGCGTGCCCTCGACCTTCCAGCCCTGCTGCGCGATCCATCCGAGGTGCAGCTCGAGCACCTGGCCGAAGTTCATTCGACCCGGGATACCGAGCGGGTTCAGGATGATGTCGACCGGCGTGCCGTCGGACAGGAAGGGCATGTCCTCGATCGGGAGGATCTTGGCGATGACACCCTTGTTGCCGTGGCGGCCGGCGAGCTTGTCGCCCTCGGTGATTTTGCGCTTCTGGGCGATGTAGACCACGACGCGGCGGTTGACGCCCGAGCCGAGCTCGTCGTCACCGTCTTCGGCGTTGAACTCCTTGACGGCGATGATCGTGCCCTGCTCGCCGTGGGGCACCTTCAGCGAGGTGTCACGGACTTCGCGGCTCTTCTCGTTGAAGATAGCGCGGAGCAGACGCTCTTCGGCCGAGAGCTCGGTCTCGCCCTTGGGCGTGACCTTGCCGACCAGGATGTCGCCGGGGCGAACCTCGGCACCGATGCGGATGATGCCGCGGTCGTCGAGGTCCTTCAGCAGGTCGGGGCTGACGTTGGGGAGGTCACGGGTGATCTCCTCTTTACCGAGCTTGGTGTCGCGCGCGTCGACCTCGTACTCCTCGATGTGGATCGACGACAGCGTGTCGTCCTTCACGAGGTCCTGGCTGAGGATGATCGCGTCCTCGAAGTTGTGGCCTTCCCAGGTCATGAAAGCCACGAGGAGGTTCTTGCCGAGGGCGAGCTCGCCGTTCTCGGTCGCGGGACCGTCGGCGATGACCTCGCCGGCCTCGATGCGCTCGCCGGCCGAGACGACCACGCGCTGGTTGTACGACGTGCCCTGGTTGGAGCGGTCGAACTTGCGGAGGAAGTAGTCCTGCGTGCCGCCCTCGTCGAGCTGGACGGTCACGACGTCGGCCGAGACCTCGAGCACCACACCGGCCTTGTCGGCGGTGACGACGTCACCGGCGTCGATCGCGGCGAAGCCCTCCATACCGGTTCCGACGATGGGCGACTCACTGCGCACGAGCGGCACGGCCTGACGCTGCATGTTCGCACCCATGAGGGCGCGGTTGGCATCGTCGTGCTCGAGGAACGGGATGAGCGAGGTCGCCACCGACACCATCTGGCGCGGCGAGACGTCCATGTAGCCGATCTCGTCGTTCGGGAACAGGTCGACCTCGCCACCCTGACCGCGGCGGGCCAGGATGCGGTCCTCCACGAAGTGACCGTCGGCCTGCAGCGCGACACCGGCCTGAGCGACGATGTGGTCGCTCTCTTCGCTGGCGGTCAGGTAGTCGATCTGGTCGGTCACGCGACCGTCGACGACGCGACGGTACGGGGTCTCGATGAAGCCGAACGCGTTGATGCGCGCGAACGAGGCGAGCGAGCCGATCAGACCGATGTTCGGGCCTTCGGGCGTCTCGATGGGGCACATACGGCCGTAGTGCGAGGGGTGGACGTCACGGACCTCGACGCCGGCACGCTCACGCGACAGACCACCCGGGCCCAGCGCCGAAAGGCGACGCTTGTGGGTCAGACCCGCGAGCGGGTTGTTCTGGTCCATGAACTGCGACAGCTGCGAGGTTCCGAAGAACTCCTTGATCGCGGCGACGACGGGGCGCACGTTGATCAGCGTCTGCGGCGTGATCGCCTCGATGTCCTGCGTGGTCATGCGCTCGCGGACGACGCGCTCCATGCGGGACAGACCGGTGCGGACCTGGTTCTGGATGAGCTCGCCGACAGCGCGGATGCGGCGGTTGCCGAAGTTGTCGATGTCGTCGGTGTCGAGGCGGATGTCGGCGGACTGGCCACCGCGCACACCGTCGAACGACGCGTCGCCGCGGTGCAGACGCACCATGTACTTGATCGTGGCGACGATGTCGTCGACGGTCAGCACCGAGTCGCTCAGCGGCTTGTCGAGACCGAGCTTCTGGTTGATCTTGTAGCGACCCACCTTGGCGAGGTCGTAGCGCTTCGAGTTGAAGTAGAAGTTGTCGAGCAGCGCGCGGGCGGCCTCGGCGGCGACCTGCTCGCCCGGACGCAGCTTGCGGTAGATGTCGCGGAGGGCATCTTCCTTCGTGAGGATGGTGTCCTTCGAGAGCGTCTCTTCGATCGAGTCGAAGCCGGCGAACTCGGCGAGGATGTCTTCGCTGGTCAGGCCGAGGGCCTTGAGGAAGACGGTGACCGACTGCTTGCGCTTGCGGTCGATGCGCACGCCGACCTGGTCGCGCTTGTCGATCTCGAACTCGAGCCAGGCGCCTCGCGAGGGGATGACGCGGGCCGACACGATGTCCTTGTCGGACGTCTTGTCGGGGGTCTTGTCGAAGTAGACACCGGGCGAACGCACGAGCTGCGAGACCACGACACGCTCGGTGCCGTTGATGATGAACGTGCCCTTGTCGGTCTGGAGCGGGAAGTCGCCCATGAAGACCGTCTGGGTCTTGATCTCACCGGTCTGGTGGTTCATGAACTCGGCCTCGACGTAGAGCGGGGCGGCGTACGTCTTGCCGCGCTCCTTGCACTCTTCGATCGAGTACTTCTCGGGCTCGAGATAGGGGTTCGTGAACGAGAGCTGCATGGTCTCGCTCAGGTCCTCGATCGGGGAGATCTCCTCGAAGATCTCTTCCAGACCGCTGATCTCGGGGACGTCGGTCCGGCCGACGGCCTGAGCCTCGGCGACGCGCGCCTTCCAGGCCTCGTTACCGACGAGCCAGTCGAACGACTCGGTCTGCAGGGCGAGCAGATCGGGAACGGTCAGCTTGTCGGAGATCTTGGCGAACGAGAGGCGGGATGCGCCGCGTCCGCTCTTGGGGGTGGTGGTGGTGGATGCGGTGTTCGCAGCAGCCAAGGGAATAACCTCCAGAAGCCCGGGCGAGGGGCTCGTGATTCCTTGTCGTCAGGTGGAGTGCGTTCCTGCCCCGAAAACCCACCGTCGCACACCGCGATGAAGCGGGGACGGGCAGGCTCAGCCGACCACCATATGAGGGCAGGGGGAATCGAGGAGCGCAAAGTCCAAGCATACGCGGGAGGACGCGCCGTGTCCAGTCCGATTCTTGACGACCTCGCACACCTGCGGTATAAACGCGCACGCCTGTCCGGCGGGGCGGCCGAATCGGCGGTCAGGCACGCCGGAATCGCACGGCATCACCCGGCCGCGCCTGCGCCAGCGCGTCGAGCGCGGCATCCGTCACCGCGGCGATCACGGGGTATCCCCCGGTCACCGGACCGTCGGCGAGCAGCACCACCGGTCGCCCGTGCGGCGGCACCTGGATCGCGCCGGGGCGCATGCCCTCGCTGGGCAGCTCGTCGTGACGCGTGCGCTCCAGCGGGGGTCCGTCGAGACGCATGCCCACGCGATCGGAGTGGGTCGACACGGTCCACTCCGCGTCGACCAGCATCGACCACGCCGAGGGAGCGAACCAGTCGGCGCGGGGACCGGCGGTGATGCGCACGTCGATCACAGTCGGCGGCACCGACCACGGGAACGCGTCGACGACCGGGATCGGGGATGCCGGGTCCCCCGCGCGAACGCCCTCACCCGCGCGGAGGGGCGCGGGGCCGAGCCCGGCCAGCACGTCGGTCGCGCGCGAGCCCAGCGCCACCGGCGCGACGACGCCGCCCCGCACGGCGAGGTAGCAGCGCAGCCCGGCGCGGGCGGTCCCGATCTGCAGCTCGGCTCCGGCGGGAACGAGCACCGGCGCGTAGGCATCCGCGGTCCTCCCGTCGACGCGCACCTCGGCGAACGCGCCCGTGACGCACACCCACGTGTCGCTCTCGGCCCGGGCGCCGAAACCGCCGAGGGCGATCTCGAGGCCCGCGGCACCCTCCTCGTTGCCGACGAGGCGGTTGGCGATGCGGAGCGCGGCGCGATCCACGGCGCCCGAGCGCGCGACGCCGAGGGCGGCGCGGCCGGGTCGACCCAGGTCCTGCACGGTGGTGAAGCCGCCGGGGGCGAGCACGCGGAGGGCGGGCGGGGAGTCCGCCTCCGGCGTGGGGCGAGGGGAAGGCGAGGGAGGAGGGGAGGGCGAGTCACCGGCATCCCCTCCTCCGCTCGTCCCTCGCCCTCCGCTCGACCCCGATCCCGGCGCGGAGGGTGCGGCGGCGGCGACGCGGGCGCGCTGCGCCACGAACCGCACGAGCGAGCGAGGTGGGAGCAGCACCGGGTCGGCGGCATCCGGATCGAAGAGCACGGCGTCGGTCGAGGCGATCAGGCGCCAGCCGCCGGGGGTCTCGCGCGGATACGCTCCGCTGAACTCCGCGGCCAGCCCCACCGCCCCCGCGGGCACGCGGGTGCGCGGCTGCGTCAGGCGCGGCACGTCGAATGGCCAATCGGCGCTGACGAGGTAGGCGAACCCGGGGGCGAAGCCCGTGAACGCCACCGTCCACTCCACCCCGGCGTGGTGGGCCACCAGATCGGCGACGGGGATGCCGAGGAGCGCGGCGGTGTCGTCGAGGTCGGCGCCGTCGTAGCGCACCGGCACCTCGACGAGGGGGCCGGGTGCGACGGCATCCGGGGTCGTGCCGGCGGCGGCCACGATCCAGGAGCGGACGGCGTCGACCGACGTGCGAGCGGGATCGAAGCCCACGAGGACGGTCCGCGCGGCGGGGACGAGCTCGTCGACCCCGGCGGGCGGGTCGGCCGCGAGCGCGGCGTGGAGCGCCAGGACCGCGGCGAGGTCGGCGACCTCGGCGAGCACGGCCCGCTCCCCCATCGGCCGGAGCGTCACCACGGCGCGCGCACCTCGATGCCCGCGGCGTCGAGGGTCCCGCGCACCGCCCGGGCCATCGCGACCGCCGAGGGGGTGTCGCCGTGCAGGCACAGGGAGGCCGCCTCGACCGCGATGCGCGTGCCGTCGACGGCCACGACCTCACCCTCGCGCACCAGACGCAGCGCCCGCTCGGCGACGAGCGCGGGGTCGTCGACGAGCGCTCCCGGTTCCCCGCGGGGCACGAGCTGCCCGTGGGCGGTGTACCCGCGGTCGAGGAACGCCTCGCGCACGAAGGGCAGCCCCGCCGCTGCCGCGGCCTCGGCGATCGCACCCGCAAGACCCAGCACCGGCAGGGCGCGGCCGAGCCGGGCGGAGAGATCGGCGACCGCGGCGACGACGGCTCCGGCCTGCGAGGCGTCGTCGATCACCGCGTGGTACAGCGCCCCGTGCGGTTTGACGTAGCGCAGGTCGGCACCGGCCGCGGCAAGCGCGTCGAGCTGGGCGGCGATGCTCGCCCGGAGGTCGTCCGGGGCGGGGTCGCGCCGGACACGGCCGAAGTTCGCGCGGTCGTCGTACGAGGGATGCGCGCCGACCGCGACACCGAACCGCGCCGCCCGTTCGACCGAGGCGCGCATGGAGACGGCGTCTCCGGCGTGTCCCCCGCAGGCGACGTTGGCGCTGGAGACGACGGCGAACATGGCCTCGTCGTCGGCGGTCGGCATCCCGTCGACGGTCTCGCCGAGGTCGGCGTTGAGGTCCACGCGCATGGTGCCACCGTAACGCCGCGATGCGCGCGCACGGGGGTCGGCGGCGCGGGCGCACCCGGGGGGGGGGGGGGGGCGGCGGCGCACGGCGGCGCGGCCCG